>JAJXWU010000194.1 GCA_021781425.1 Pseudomonadota bacterium | reverse complement strand
CCCGGCTCGAGAAGCTGCGGCGTGCAGATCTCGGCGAGCCGCGCAAACAGCCGGGTGGTGTAGTCCGGGTCGTGGCGGTGACGCGCGTACATCAGCGCATTGCCGTGCGCCAGGGCGTTCCAGGCTTCGTCGTAGCGGCCGAGGTCTTCGAGTTCCTTGTAGCGGGCGAATTCCACGGCGGCATGGTCGTAACTGCCGGGCTGCACGCGCTGCAGTTGCCCGTCGAGAAAGGCGAGATGATTGAGCTCGGGCGTCTGCTTGCGAAGTCGCGCCAGTTCCAGGGACGCCCGGCCGTACGCAGGATTCTGGCTCAGGCAGGCATGCAGTTCGGCGTCCGCGTCCTGCATGCGCCCGTTGAACGCCAGCTGCATGCCGCGCTGGAAGCGGAATTCGGCGCCGTCGGCGCCTGCCGCGCGGGCACGGTCGTAGAGTGCCAACGCCGCGGCGTTCTCATTGAGCGAATAGCGAATGCCCGCGGCCTGGACCAGGGCGGGAACCGAGTGCGTTTGCGCCAGGACGGGACGATCCAGGCAGGCGCGCGCGGCGACCACTTCGCCGACTTGCAGCAGGGCGCCGGCGACATGCCCCAGGAGCATGGGATCCTCGGGTGCGATGCGCGCCGCATCGAGCGCATACCGCGCCGCATCGCGGACACCGCCGGAATTCCACGCCAGCATGCTCAGAAGCAGGTATGCCGGAACGTGCTGCGGATTGTGCACCACGTAGGATTCGAGCACCGTGCGTGCCGCGTCGTGCTGGCCCTGGGCCAGATAGCGCTGGGCGCGGTTCCAGTGGCGATCGGAGGATTCGTTCATGCGGGGCGCGCGCGGCAGTCAGCGCGGCGCGCCGTGAGCCGAAGCCAAAGAGGATTTACAGGTCCTGGTGATATTGCACGTAGGGCACGCGCGCCTGGCTTGGATCGGACTCGTGCGCGGGGTCGGCAAGCAGCGGCGGCGAACCGCTCGACCACAGGTTTTGTGCGCCGACGCTGAACACGCCGCGCCACGGCGCACGCCAGGAGATGCCCAGGTCGACGCTGGTCCAATTCGCGCCATTGCCGAGCGGGTCGGCCGGACCGAGAACGCGGCCGGTGAGCGTGCCGCTGAAATTGCCGCTGCGCACGCCGAAACTCAGTGCGGCCTGGTTGAGCGCGGGCAGCGGAGTATTGCCGGGGAGTTCGAAGCGCAGGCGACTCAGGGCGGCGCCGACATCGAGGCTGCTCTCGTCGTCCCAGCGCCAATGGCCTTGCGCGCGGATGCCGTTGTCGCTGACGTTCGCCCATTGCAGCGCAGGCAACGCCAGCGTCGGCAAGGCCTCGTTGCCGATGGTGGCGAACAGGTCCCACGGCGGTGTTTGTGCAACGGCCGTCAACGGTGCGGACTCGTGACGCAGCCAGGCGAAACCGTAGTCCACGCCGATGTCGAGGCGATCCGTGCCCAATCCGGCACCGATGCTCAGGTTGCCCGTGCGGGCGGGCGCGGTGCGGTAAGGACACGATTCGTTCAATGCGAAGGCGAGTCCCGAATCGCAGCCTAGCGTGGCCGCCGCCGAATTGAGCGGTGTCAGGGCGATGCCGCGGCCGAACTTGGCCCAGGCGTTGACGCGATTGCCAAGCCGCAACGAAAGACCGCCGCCGACGAATTGAGTGACGTCGATCAGTTGCCAGTCTGCAGCCGAACCGATTTGCGGCGCCTGCGGCAGGACCGGCGCGCCGTGGCCGCCGCCCAGGGCGACCAGCGCCAGGATGCGGCCATCGGGCGTTCCCCACAACGGCATGCGCAGGCCGGCATCGGTGGTGTGTTGTATCGCGCCGACCGGCTGGATCACCACCGCAGACTTTTCCGCAGGCGCGACCGTTTGCGCCGCCGCGAGAACGGGGGCGAGCAGGACGCTGAAAAGGGCGGTGGCAAAACGCATCGTCATCGGCAATGTGTGCGGATCTGTGAACGCGTCACGCGTGGGGAAGTTCCATGCTCCATACGCAAAGCGGCTTGTTTGCAGTATAGCGCAAATCACGGAAAACTAACAATTACTTTCGACAGGTGCGACTGCATCGCGGCGCAAAAAAAAATCGTTAAACTAGTTCTTCTCCAGTCTAGGGTCTGCCGTCCTTGTCTCCACGCGCATCGAGCATGGCCGTGCCGCCTGCGGGCAGTGCCCCGGATGCGGGCCCCAATGTGGCCACGCTGAAATTTTCCGGTACCCAGCCGGCGGACCTGGAGCAGGCAGAACGGCTGCAGCGCGCCCTGTTCGCGATCGCAGACCTGGCCAGTGCCGATCTGGAGCTGCCCGAAGTCTGCAAGGCGCTGCATGCGATCGTCGGCAGCCTGATGTATGCGGAGAACTTCTACATCGCCCTGTACGACGCGCAGCGCGACACGTTGCGTTTTCCCTATTTCGCCGACGTCGCAGATACCGACCCGCCGAAGCCCGACGACGAATTTCCGATGCAAGTGCGCCGCGGCAGCATCACCTGGCACTTGATCAAGGGTGGCAAGGCGCTGCGCGGAACGATCGAAGAAATCGAAGCGCAACTCGGCGAGGCGCTGGTCGACTTCGGCCCGGATTGCGTCGACTGGATGGGTGTGCCGCTGCTGCGCTCGGGCAAGGTCAATGGCGGACTCGTGGTGCAAAGCTACACCGAGAGCTCGCGTTATACCGAGCGCGACCAGGAACTGCTCACTTATGTCGCGCAACATATCCAGACTGCGCTGGAACGGCGCTTCGTGCACGAGGAACTGGAGCGCCGCGTCGCCGAACGCACCGACGCGTTGCGCGACGCCAATCGCATGCTCCAGCAGCAAGTCCTCGAGCGCCAGCGCGGCGAACGCCTGCAGGCGGCGCTGTTCCGCATTGCCGAACTCGCCAACAGCAGCGAGAGTCTGGAGGAATTCTACGCTGCCGTGCATCGCGCGGTCGGCGGCTTGCTGTATGCGCGCAATTTCTACATCGCCCTGGTCAGCGACGATGGCGAGCAGCTGGTGTTTCCGTACTCGGTGGACGAGCGCGACCTCAAGCGCGAGCCGCGCAAATTGGGCAACGGCCTGACCGAGTACGTGCTGAACACGCGCAGCGTGCTGCTTGCCGATCGAGCGGGACTCGAGCGCCTGTACGCCAGCGGCGCGGCGCAGCCGATCGGCGCGCGTTCGCGCAGCTGGCTGGGCGTGCCGCTGATTTGCGACAACCGCGCCGTCGGCGTGCTCGCCGTGCAAAGCCATTCGGAAGAACACCGCTATACGCCGCGCGACCAGGAACTGCTGACGTTCGTTTCGTACCACATCGCGAATGCTCTCGAGCGCAAGCGAAACGCCGAGTCGCTCAAGCACGCCAACGCCGAACTCGAGCAGCGCGTGATCGAGCGCACCAGCGAGCTGGCGGCCGCCAATCGCGAGCTGCGCGAGCACATCGCCGTGCGCGAACGCATGGAGCGCCAGCTCAAGCACGAAACCCTGCACGATGCGCTGACCGGCCTGCCGAACCGCAATTTCCTGCTGCAGCGCCTGACCCAGGCGCTCGCGGATTTCGCGCGCGATCCGCGCCACCGC
>JAJXWU010000095.1 GCA_021781425.1 Pseudomonadota bacterium | reverse complement strand
CCGGCGGCGTACACCGCGACGTGAACTTCGCCTTGCGCACTGGCAATCTCGTGCAGGCCCGGCGCGAGCGTGGCCATTTCCGGCGGCGGCGCCGGCCCGCCCGGCGCGTTGCTGTAGACATCGAAATGGCTCAGGCGCGGATTCGGAATGCGGCCGTCGAGCGCGTAGCGATCGCGCAGGTGTGCGCCTTCCACGCGCAGCATTTCGTCGATCAGACGGTGCACGTAGGCGTCGGAAAAATGCATCGCCACGCCGGATACGCAAGCGCTGACCACCAAGCCGAGTCCGGCGAAGGTCAACGCGACACGTGCGCGCAGGCTCAGCCGTCGGCGCCGCGGTGTGCGGACGGCGTCATTCATCGGTTGCATCCGTCAGGCGGTAGCCGAAGCCGTGCACGGTATGCAGCAGGCGCGTGGCGAACGGTCGATCCACGGCGGCGCGCAACACCGACAGGTGTGTGTGCAAGGTGGCGATGTCGCCGCCGCTCTCGCCCCACAGCGCATTGGCCAGTTCCGCGTGGCGCACCAGGTTCGGTGCGCGTCGCAGCAAGGCTTCGAGCAGGGTGAATCCGGCGTGGGTCAGAGCCAGGTGCTGGCCGGCGCGCTCGGCCACGCGGTTGACCGGGTCCAGGCTCAAGTCGGCCAGGCGCAGGCTCTCGCCCTGCTGCTGGCGCCCGCGCCGGTACAACGCGCGGATGCGCGCTTCGACTTCCTTCATTGCGAAAGGCTTGACCACGTAATCGTCGGCGCCTTCGGCAAGTCCCGCGAGCTTGTCGTCGAGCGTGTCGCGCGCGGTGAGCATCAGCACCGGCGTGTCGCGGTTTGCGGCGCGCAGCGCCCGGCACAGATCCAGGCCGTCGAGTTTGGGCAGGCCGAGATCGAGCACGATCACATCGTAGTCGCCATCGAGCGCCATGCGCAGGCCGCTGGCGCCGTCGCCGGCATGATCCATGACGAAGCCGCGGTGCTCCAGGTAATCCCAGATGTTTGCAGCGATGTCGCGCTGGTCCTCGATCAGCAGGATGCGCATGACGTCGGCGTGGCGGCTTCGCGAAGCGCGCGGCGGTACAGTTCGTGGAAATGCCACACGCCGCTTTCGCGTTTCGGATTCAGACGCCCTGCACTGTAGGAACCGGAGGCGAGGCGCTGCTGCACGAGTTCGCAGATGGCGACGTCTTCGTGTTGCACCTCGTCGCTGAAGGCCTCGTCCTGCGCGCGATGCGCGGCGTCGTTGCGGCCGACGGGATAGAAGTAGTCGAAGTCCACGCGGCAGCGGCCGGGCGCGAGCGGCACCACGCGATTGGTTTGCAGGCGGCCGGGCAGGATGTTGAGCATGATGTTCGGCCAGATGAAGTAGTACAGCGCGTCGCCGTTGCCGTACAGCGTGTCGGCGCTCTGGAGCGGGCTGAACTGCAGCGAATGCCAGGGCGAAAGCGTCGTCGTGTAGCTGCGGTAGTCGAGCATCCGGTTCAGCGCCGGATGGATGTGCGGCACGTGATAGCCTTCCAGATAATTGTCGACGTAGGTTTTCCAGTTGCAGGCGATCGCATAGCTGGTGCGGCGGTCGAACGCATAGCTCGCCAGCGGGTGCGCGCCGATGCGCGCGTCGATGCCGTCGAGCAATTCAACGAGCGGCGGCGGCGATTCCAACGCGGCGAAGATCAGGTTCTGCCACTGCGCCACGTGCGCCTGCGGCAGATGGATGGCGGACACGTCGAAATCGCGCGCATCTTCCATTTCCGGTGCGCTGCGCAGCTGACCGTCGAGGCGATACGTCCAGCCGTGGTACTTGCAGCGCAGCGCCTTCGCGCCGCGGCCGTCGCAGATGGCCAGTGGCCCCGCGCGATGCCGGCAGACGTTGTGCAGCGCGCGCAGCTCGCCGTCCTCGCCGCGCACGATCACGAGCGGCACGCCGGCGATCTCGATCACGGCATGATCGCCCGGGTCGCGCACCTGATCGGCATGCGCGACCAGCTGCCAGTGGCGCGCGAACACGCAGGTGCGCTCGCGTTCGGCGATTTGTGGACTAGTATACAAATGCGCAGACAGGGCTAGGGCGCATTCTTGCGGCTGCGGCAGCAGAAGGTCGGAATCGGCGGTCATGGCATCTCCCGTGGATGCGCGCAGTATCCACGGTTCCACCCCGTCCGAACAATGCCGCTTCAGTGACGTTTGGGTCTGGGATGCGGACGGTTCTCGCGTCCCGCCGCGCGCCGTTGCGCAACCTGCGCCTGGCGCGCTTGTCTGGCTTCGATCCGGGCCTGCTGCTGTTCGCGCATTTGCGCGCGACGCGCCTGTTGTGCCGCCAAGCGTTCTTGTACCACTTGCGAGTTGCGCCAAGCGGGATTTCGCTGCGCGGCGTTCGCGCGTGCGGTCATGGCCGCGGACGCCGGCCGGTAGCTTGCAACGCTCCGCGTTGGACTCGCCGTGGCGTTAGTTGCCGGAAGTCGTGACGCTGGCGCGGGCATCGAAGCGGCGGTACCGACGAGCGGACGGCCCGCAGTGGCGGATCTTGCCACGGCTGTGCCCGGCAGCGGACGGCTGGCGACCGTTGTTGGTGGAGTTGCCGAAGTCCCCACGCCGGCCGTGCTCCCGGGCAAGGGCCGCGACCATGCAAAGCCCGGCTGGATCGCCGGACCGACGTATACCGGCGCATAGTACGAATGGGCTGCCCACCAACCCACGCCCAGCCCCAGCGACAAGCTAAAGCCGAAACGCCATGGCGATGGTGCGTAGTAGGCGACCGGAAGCGCAGGCACGGCGTACGGCGGATAGTAGGCGATCGGCGCATAGGCTGGCGGCGGATAGCCGGGCGCGGTGGCGTAAGCAGCAGCGGCATAATCGTAATTGTCCGGATCCAGCGTCTCGTCCGGCACGTCGTTCAACCACAACGAATCGAGTAATTCGGAATCCGCGGCGTCATTATCCTTGCCGGCAGACGCGACGCGAGTGCCGTGTCCGACATTGGCGAAGTGAGTAATCGAAGTGGCGGACGTTGCCGACGTTGGTATTACGGCTGCGAGGTTTGATCCGGCCGCTGGCGCCGCATCCTGCAAGGGCGCCGAGGCTGCGCCATCGGCCGGCGGTGCGGCGACGAACGGCAAATCGCTGCGGAATGCCCACGCGCTAACCGCGAGTGCGGCGGCTACCGCAGCGCCGATCGCCCATTTGCGGCGCGAACCGGGCATGCCGGCCCGGCGCAACATCGGGCTTGATGCAGCCATGCCGGTGCGCAATGCCGTCGCCGGTTCCGCGGCGAAAGTCGCATCGGCGGGCAGCGGCATCGGTGCGCGCGAGATTCGCGTCTGTGTCATGCGCAACGGTTCTATCGTGGCCGCCTGCGTCGGTAGCACAAGCATCACCGCATTGTCGGCGACGAGCGGGTGCCTGCCGAGGTCGGCGACGAGTTCCTGGCAGCTCTGGTAGCGCTCGGCGGGATCTTTGGCGACCATTCTGGACAGGATGCGTTCGAGTTCGGGATCGACCTCGGCATTGAGCGTGCGCACGTCCGGGATTTCGGCCTTGACCACTTCGAGCATCAGGCCGAGC
>JAJXWU010000231.1 GCA_021781425.1 Pseudomonadota bacterium | reverse complement strand
CCGCGCAGCAATCCGGCCACGTACACCGGCCTCTTCACGCCACTGCGCGAATTGTTCTCGCAGGTTCCGGAAGCGCGTGCGCGCGGCTACCAGCCCGGGCGTTTCAGCTTCAACGTCAAGGGCGGACGCTGCGAGGCCTGCGAGGGCGACGGCCTGATCAAGGTCGAGATGCACTTCCTGCCCGACGTCTACGTGCCCTGCGACGTCTGCCACGGCAAGCGCTACAACCGCGAGACGCTGGAAATCCTCTACAAGGGGCACACGATTTCGGATGTCCTGGAAATGACCGTCGAGGACGCGCTCAAGCTGTTCGAGAACATCCCGGCGCTGGCGCGCAAACTTGAAACACTCGTTGACGTGGGCCTGAGCTACATCAAGCTTGGCCAGAGCGCGACCACGCTGTCCGGCGGCGAGGCGCAGCGCGTGAAACTGTCGCGCGAGCTGTCCAAGCGCGACACCGGACGCACGCTGTACATCCTCGATGAGCCGACCACGGGTTTGCATTTCCACGACATCGAGCAGTTGCTGCGCGTGCTGCATCGCCTGCGCGACGACGGCAACACCGTGGTCGTGATCGAGCACAATCTGGACGTGATCAAGACCGCCGACTGGGTCGTCGACCTCGGCCCCGAAGGCGGCGGCCGCGGCGGCAGCATCATCGCCACCGGCACGCCCGAACAGATCGCCGCCGACAAGACGTCGCATACGGGCCGCTTCCTCGCCCGTGTGCTCGGCAACGGCAAGCGCAAGGCCGCCGCGTGAGCGACGCGACGAAACCCGCGTGGCGCAAGGTCGCCGAAACCATGCTTGCCCTGCGCTGGGGCGACCAGGACGCGTTCAACCACGTCAACAATGCGATGTACCTGCGCTATATCGAGGAAGCGCGCGTACGCTGGCTTGCCGACGCTGCCGGGGATTGGGACCGCAGCGCTACCAGCCAGCCGATCATGGCCGCGGTGCATGCGAACTACCGTCGCCCGTTGACCTGGCCCGGCAAAATCGTCGTGCAGTTGTTCTGCGAAAGGCTCGGCACCCGCTCCATCACGCTCGCGCATCGCATCGTCGATGCGAGCGACGAGTCAGTACTCTACATGGACGGCAACGTGGTCATGGTCTGGATCGATCCGGCGACGGGCAAATCAGTCGCGTTGCCGGATGCCATACGCAAGGCGTGCGCGAATTGATTAAAAAAGATCTCAGGAACACCATCATGAACAAGAAACTATTCAGCAGCTTCTAAGAAATCGCGCACGACAAATTCCGCATCAGCACTCGGGCCGGGCTTTGTGGAAATCTGGATTTTTACCGTGTCGCCGGCTTTCAACGCTCGCTTCGGATCCATCAGCATGAAATGCTTGCCGCCCGGCGCAAAGACCACGCTTGCGCCCGGCGCGATGGAAACGTCGCCGAGCGGGCGCATGCGTTCCACGCCGTTCTGGTTCACGCTTTCGTGCAGCGAGACATCGCCGAAATCCGGGCTGCTGGCGCCGGTGACCATAACCGGCGCGTCGCCCGTATTGTGCAGTGTGGCATAGCCAGCCAGCATCGCCACGCCCGGCGGCGCGGCACGAATCCGTGCATCGTCAACAACCAAGCGCCCTGCCGCCACAGCATGAATTACCGTGCCGAAAAGGATGAATCCACACAATTTCAAACGCATGTTTGCCTCGGGTTGGTTTCGCTTATGATAACCGCTCCACCCGCTCGGCCGACCTCATGCTCGAATCCATCCGTCACGACGCCATCCTCGAACTGCGTCTGAGCCGACCGCCGGTCAACGCGCTCAATCCCGAACTTGTGCGCCGCCTGCGCAAGGCTGTGGAAGACGCCGATGCCGATGGCGCACGCGGCATCGTGCTGTCCGGCCGGCCCGGGATGTTTTCGGCCGGACTCGACGTGCCCGAACTGCTGCAACTCGATCGCACCGCACTCGTTGCCTTCTGGCTGGATTTCTTCGGCCTGTGCGCGGCCCTGGCGAGTTCGCCGATTCCCGTGGTCGCCGCGATCGGCGGCCACAGTCCGGCCGGCGGCGCGGTGCTTTCGATCTTCTGCGATTACCGGGTCATGGCGCGCAGCGTGGATCCCGCGAAACCCTTCCGCATGGGCCTGAACGAGGTGCAGGTCGGCCTGTCGATTCCGGAAGTCATCCAGTGCGCGCTGCGCCGCCTTGTCGGCACCTATCGCGCCGAACGCATGATGGTCGCGGGGCAGATGCTCGAACCCGAGCAGGCGCTGGCGATCGGCCTCGTCGACGAATTGACTGTCGTGGACGAAGTACTGCCGCGCGCACTGGCGTGGCTGCGCGATCTGCTCAAATTCCCGCCGCAGGCCATGTCGACCACGCGCCTGCTGGCGCGCTCCGACCTGATCGGACTGTTCGCCGATCCGACGCGGTTGTCGGTGGAGGAGTTCGCCGACGCCTGGTTCGGTGCGGAAACGCAAACAACGCTCAGGGCGCTCGTCGCGCAGCTCAAGAGCAAATAGAAAATCCCGGAAGAGCCTCGCGAAAGTCCAGTCCAACCGGTTGCTAGACGCCACCCGGCGAAAGAACTTCGTCGATCGAATAAACCCGCGGCTCGCGGTGCGCGATCCACAATGCCGCGGCAAGCGCGCCGCGCGCAAAGATATCGCGGCTGGCTGCCCGGTGCGTGATTTCCAGGCGCTCGCCCGCAGTACTGAACAGCACGGTGTGCTCGCCGGCCACGTCGCCGCCGCGCAGCACCGCGAAGCCGATTTCCCCGGGCTGGCGCGGGCCGGTCCTGTCGATGCGCGCAAACACCGCGCGTTCCGGCAACGTCGAGCCGCGGCTTTCTGCCACCGCCTCACCGAGCGCGAGCGCGGTGCCGGACGGGGCATCCTGCTTGCGCCCATGGTGCATCTCGAGAATCTCGCAATCCCAGTCCGGTAACGCTGCGCCAATGCGCTTGGCCACGCGCAGCAGCATCGCCACACCGAGGCTGAAATTCGCCGCCCACAGCACGGGGATCGTCTGCGCGGCGCGATCGAGCGCGGCGCGTTGCTCGTCGCGCAAGCCCGTCGTTCCGCTCACGAAGGCGCTGCGGCGTTCAACCGCCAGCGCCAGCGCAGCGTCGAACGCATGCGGGCCGCTGAAATCGACCAGCACGTCGCAGGGGACGTCCGGATCCAGCGCGGTGGAAAAGTCCACAACGCGCTGCTGCGTGCCGAAAACGCGATCAAGCGGTTCGTCCGCGAGACCTGATCCCGGACGCACCAACGCGCAGGACAAGCGCGCCTTGTCGGACTCCAGGATCGTGCGCACGACCGCCTGGCCCATGCGGCCGGAGGAACCGTAAACGACAACGTCGACGAGATCGCTCATGCGGCCATCCTAGCCGCAACGCGGCAGTTCAGGAAGTCACGCGTTCCACGAAGCGCTTTACGCCGTCGAACCAGGAACTGGCGCGCGGCGTGTGCTTGCCGGCATCGTCGCCGAAGCTGGCCTCGAACTGCTGCAGGAGGTCGCGCTGCTGCTTGCTGAGCTTGACCGGTGTCTCCACCACGACGCGGCAGATCAGGTCGCCGACATGACCGCTGCGCACGTTGCGCACGCCCTTGCC
>JAJXWU010000166.1 GCA_021781425.1 Pseudomonadota bacterium | reverse complement strand
TGTTGCCCAAGGATGCGTGCGAGACGATGTCGGATGGCGGCAAGGTGGCGATCCGCACCATGCTGGCGCCAGCCGCGCGCGACGGCACCGGCGTGCGCACCGCGCACCGGGTGCAGCGCGTGGTGCAGGACGCGCGGGGCCGCGTGATCGGCGTGGTGGCGACCCGCGCGGATGGCGGCCACATCGCGCTGAAGGCGCGCAAAGGCGTGATCTTCGCCACCGGCGGATTCACCCACAATGTCGAGATGCGCAAGAACCACCTCAGCGCGCCGGTGCTTGGCGGCTGTGCCGCGCGCACCAACGAAGGCGACTTCGTACATATCGGCGCGGCCGTCGGCGCCGAGCTGCGCAACATGAACTATGCCTGGATGTGTCCGATCGTCCTGGAAAAGGCGTTGCAGCAAGACCCCGGTCTGATCGGTACGTTCTCGCCTTCCGGCGATTCGATGATCTACGTGGACAAGAATGGTCGGCGCGTCACCAACGAGAAACTCGCGTACAACGAATCCGCGCAGGCGTTCTTCCAGTGGGATCCGGCAAAGTGCGAGTATCCGAACCTCGTGCTGATCGCCGTCTGGGACCGGCGCAGCCAGGAGCATTCCGCGAGCGATGAATACGGCCGCTTCATCGTCCCGCCCGGCGCCGATGCCGCGCACGTGATTTCCGGCCGCACGCTGGAGGAACTTGCAGCGGCGATCGGCGCGCGCATGGCACAGTACAGCAGCGTCATCGGCGGGATGCGCACGTCGGAGGACTTCGCGGCGAACCTGCGCGCCACCATCGCGCGCTTCAACGGTTTCGCGCGCGCAGGCAAAGACCTCGACTTCCGCCGCGGCGAACGGCCGGTGGAATTGCTGTTCAACGGCCCCACGGCGGCAACACCAAGCGCACCCAATCCGACGATGTACCCGATCAGCGACGAGGGACCGTACTACGCGGCGCTGCTGACCGGCGGCAACCTCGACACCAAGGGCGGCCCCGCCACCAACGCGCGCGGACAGGTGGTGGACCGGATGGGCGAGCCGATCCCGGGGCTGTACGGCGCGGGAAATTGCGTCGCGTCCGCCTCGGCCCGCGCCTACTGGGCCGGCGGGGCAACGCTCGGGCCGTTCCTCGCTTTTGCCTATCTCGCGGCGAACGCGGCACACCGCGAACCCGTCAACTAACCCGACCCACACCACAGCAACCCGAAGGAGACCCCACATGGCCCTGACCATGCAAACCATGACCGACGAGCAGAGAAAATCGGTTGCCGTCGAATATCTCAAGGCGTTCGACAACGGCGGCGTGACTTCCAGCGGCGGTTCGATCCTCGATCTGTTTGCCACCGACGCGCAAGTTTATTTCCCGAAATGGGGCCTGGCGACTGGCACCGACCAGATCGGCAAGCTGTTCGGCGATGTCGGCGGCACCATCAAATCGATCGTGCACCACTACTCGAACTTCAACTGGATCTTCTCCGGCAGCGATCTGGTGGTGTGCGAAGGCACCAGCCACGGCGAGCATCGCGACGGGCCTTGGCGCGCAGGCGTGCCGGAGAGCGGCGCCGGTCGGTGGTGCGACGTGTTCGAGATCCGCGACTGGAAGATCCAGCGCTGCTTCATCTACCTCGATCCCGACTACGCGGGGAAGGATACCGGCCGCTATCCGTGGCTCAACGCGGGGTAAACCCGCGCGCTCGTCGCTGAAGACTGCAATACAGGGAGGCCACAATGAAAAATCCAAGCAAATCATGGCGCGTGTTGGCGGGGGGCTTGCTCGCCGCCACCGCCTTGGCGCTGGCCGCGCCGGCGGCGCATGCCGCGGATGTCAACGCTCTGCTCACCAAGGCGCTCGGCAGCACCGACGATCCGGGGCCGGTGGTCGCCGAGGCGTTCCGCCGCGCCGCCATCGATCTCACGCCCGAACAGAAGGCGCTGGCGCTGAAGTGCTGGAAGGCATCCACCTGCGAGACCGGGCACGGCACGTTGACGGTCGCCTACGCCGACGGCTTCGGCGAGAACGTGTGGCGGCAGGTCACGAAGATGGAGTTCATCGCCCAGGCGCTGACCTATCCCGAGATCAAGAAGATCGTTTACACCTCGGCCGGCGGCGACGCGGCCAAGGCGGTGTCCGACATGCGCGCCTATGTCGCGCAGAAGGTGGACATCATCGTGGGCTTCGCCGACGCCGGCGCGGCCCTGCTGCCGACGGTGAAGGAAGCCACGGAGGCCGGCATCCTGGTGACGCTGCACAACGGCACCGATGTCGGCGGCAAGCCCGGGCGGGACTACCTCGCCGGCATTGCCGAGAACATCTGCAAACTCGGCGAGGGCTTCATCGACATCGTGGCGAAGAACGCAACCCGGAACCCGACGACGGTGCTGGAACTCGGCGGCACGCCGGGCAATCCGCTGAGTGCGACATGGCAGAAATGCGCCGACACGGAACTTGGAAAATTCGCCAACCTCAAGCTGCTCGGCAAGGCTGACACCAACTGGACGCAGGAAGGCACGTTCGAGGCGATGTCGAGCGCGCTGGCGCAGAATGGCAGCGTCGGCGCCGTGGTCTATGAATACGCCGACGGCTTCCGTGGCGGTCTGCGCGCGTACCAGGCGGCCAAGAAGCAGCCCGACGTCATCGTTGCGCTGCGCACCGATGAGCAGGGTCTCTTCTGCGATTGGGAGAAGATCAACGATCCCAACTTCAAGATTTTCTATTCGTCTGGCCAGAACTACCAGTCGCGCATTGCGCTGACGGCGGCGATGATGAAGAAGGAGGGCAAGGCCGTGCCCGCCCACATCGACGTACCGTTCCGCATGAAGCAGGTGGTCAAGGGCCTGTGCAATCCGGCGCTGCCGGAAGACGCCTCGGTCTCGACGCTGCTGGACAACGGCATGTTGCAGGCGATGTTCGCGAAGTAGCGGACCGGCCGCCTTCGCACACAACGGCGCACGCGCGGCAGGCAGTCCGCGCGTGCGTCTCGGCCAGCATCCGCGCAGCAATCAGGACCAGTCTCGATGGCGCCACTCGCGCTCGAACTCTCGGGGATCACCAAGCGCTATCCGGGCGTACTGGCGCTCGATCGCGTCCGCTTCGAATGCCGGCCGGGCGAGGTGCACGCCGTGCTCGGCGAAAACGGCTCGGGCAAAAGCACGCTGCTCGGCATCGCCAGCGGCTCGAAGGCGCCGGATGAGGGGCATGTCTCGATCATGGGCCAGCGCCTCGCCGCCGCCGATCCGCTGCGGGCGCGCCGGCTGGGACTTGCTATCGTGTATCAGGATGATTCGCTGGTACGCGAACTGACGGTGGCAGAAAACCTCGTGCTCGGGATGCTCGACGGTCGGGCCGCCATGTCCGGCAAACGCGCCTGGGCGGCGCGCGTGCTGGAGCCGTACGCATTCGATATTTCGCCCGATGCGCGGGTGGGCGATCTTTCGCCGTCGCAGCGCCAGTTCCTCGAAATCGTCAAGGCGCTCGCCAGCGTACCGCAAGTGCTGCTGCTGGACGAACCGACATCGAGCCTCGATGTCTCCGGCGTGGAGACGCTGAGCGCGATCGTCCGCCGCATCGCCGCCGCGGGCACCGCCGTGGTGTATGT
>JAJXWU010000198.1 GCA_021781425.1 Pseudomonadota bacterium | reverse complement strand
CGGCGCGCAGGTGGTCGTTTCCAGCCGCCGGCAGGAGGCTTGCGAAGCCGTCGCGGCGCAGATAGAGGCCGGTGGCGGGAAGGCCGTCGCGATCGCCGCGCATATCGGCAATGGGCAATCCGTCGAAACGCTGTTCGGGCAATTGCGCGCGCGCGACCTGTTGCCCGATATCCTCGTCAACAACGCTGCCACGAATCCGTATTACGGCCCCGCGCTGGACATGGAGCTGTCTGCGTTCGACAAGACGGTCGAGGTGAATATCCGCGGGTACTTCCAGGTTTCGCAACTGGCGGCGCGCGCAATGCGCGAACGCGGCGGCGGCGCGATCGTGAACGTCGCTTCCGTCAATGCCCGCCGCGCCGCGCCGGGTCAGGGCGTCTACTCGATGACCAAGGCGGCCATCGTGTCGATGACCGAGAGTTTCGCCAAGGAACTCGCGCCGCTTGGAATTCGCGTCAATGCGGTGCTGCCGGGTCTGACCGACACGAAGTTCGCCAGCGCGTTGACCGGAAATCCGGAAATCCTGAAATCCTTGCTGCGCGCCATCCCGCTTGGCCGCGCCGCGCGGCCGGAAGAAATCGCGCCGACGATCGCTTTCCTGTGCGCGCCCGCTGCAAGTTACATCACCGGCGCGAGTTTCACCGTGGATGGCGGATATCTGGCTTGATTGAAAAGTGCGGCTGCGGATGGCCGCTACGTGATCTTGGCGAGCATCGACGATCGCGAAATACGGACAAAAAAATGCCCCGAGAGCTAGGGGGAACTCTCGGGGCGTGGGTCGAAGACCGATCAGGGGAGGGATCGGTCCCCGCGGTTCACTCAGGGAGGTGAGTGAACCAGGTGCCGTTGCGTGCACCTGCGAGATTAGATGGAACCGAAGGCGCGAAGTTCAAGGCTTTGCCCTGAGTTGCACTCGTCGGTTCAGAAATCGTTCATGCGCTGGCAATTCAATGGTTTGCAGGCGAGATAGGCGGTTTCGTCAGTGCGCCTCGTCCCAATTCCCGCCGATTCCGATATCGACGATCAGCGGCACGGAAAGTTTCGCCGCGGACGACATGCGTTCGCGCACACCACGCTTGATCTCGTCGATGCGGTTTTCGCGCACCTCGAACACCAGTTCGTCGTGCACCTGCATGATCATGCGCGCCGCGCCGTCCAGCGTGTGCAGCCAGGCATCGACCGCGATCATCGCGCGCTTGATGATGTCGGCGGCGGTGCCTTGCATCGGCGCATTGATTGCCGCGCGTTCGGCGCCGGCGCGCAGACCCTGATTGCGCGAGTGGATTTCGGTCAGATAGAGCCTGCGGCCGAAGAGGGTTTCGACGTAACCATCACGGCGCGCTTTCTCGCGGATCTGCTCCATGAAGTCGCGCACGCCCGGATAGCGCTCGAAATAGGTCTTGACGTAGGCATTGGCCTCGGCGCGATCGATGCCGAGCTGGCGCGCCAGACCCCAGGCACTCATGCCGTACATCAGTCCGAAATTGATCGCCTTGGCGGCGCGACGCTGGTTCGCATCAACCTGATCTTGCGGCAAGCCGAAAACTTCCGCGGCGGTGGCGCGGTGCACGTCCTGATTGCCGTGGAAGGCGGCGAGCAGGCCGGCGTCGCCGGAGAGGTGCGCCATGATGCGCAGTTCGATTTGCGAATAGTCGGCAGCGAGGATTTTCATTCCGGCGGGTGCGACAAAGGCCCGACGGATGCGTCGACCCTCCTCGGTGCGGATCGGAATGTTCTGCAGATTCGGATCGTTCGACGACAGCCGCCCGGTCGCCGCCACCGCCTGGTGATAGCTCGTGTGCACGCGGCCGGTGCGCGGATTCACCGCCTCGGGCAGCTTGTCAGTGTAGGTCGAACGCAGCTTGGCCAGCGTGCGGTGGTCGAGGATGAGGCGCGGCAGCTCGTGTTCGTCGGCGAGATTTTCCAGCGCCTCTTCATTGGTCGAGGCCTGCCCGGTCGGCGTCTTGATCGTCACCGGTAATTGCAATTCCTCGAACAGCAATTGCTGCAATTGCTTGGGCGAATCCATGTTGAAGTGACGCCCGGCGACAGCGAAGGCGCGCTGCTGGATCTCGAGCAGGCGCTTGCCGAGTGCCTGGCTTTGCGTCTTCAACCGCGCCGTGTCGATCAGCACGCCGGTCTGCTCCATGCGCGCGAGCACGGGCACCAGCGGCATCTCGATGTCCTCGAACACGGCGCGCAATTGCGGCTCGGCCTCGAGTTTCGGCCACAGCACGCGATGCAGGCGCAGCGTGATGTCGGCATCTTCGGCCGAATACTCGGCCGCGCGCTGTATGTCCACCTGTGCGAACGGGATCTGTTTCGCGCCCTTGCCGGCCACGTCCTCGTAGTGGATGGTATCCGCATCGAGATATTTCTTCGCCAGCGTATCCATGTCGTGGCGGCTGCCGGACGAATTCCACACGTAAGATTCGAGCATCGAGTCGTAGCGCACGCCGGCTACCTCGATGCCGTAGTTCGACAACACGTTCATGTCGTATTTGGCGTGCTGGCCCAGTTTGGGCTTTTGCGCGTCTTCGAGCAGCGGCTTCAGAGTGGCGAGCACGGCCGCGCGCGGCAATTGCACCGGCGCGCCGGGATAATCGTGCGCGACCGGAACGTAAGCCGCATGGCCGGGTTCCACCGCGAACGACACGCCGACGATCTCGGCACGCATCGGATCGAGGCTGGTGGTTTCGGTGTCGAAAGCGATGAGGTCGGCGGATTCGAGCCTTTTCAGCCAGACCTCGAATTGTTCCTGCGAGAGGACGAGTTCGTAATCCCGCTTTGGCGGTTGCACAGACGCGGATTCGGCGGCGATGGGTGTGGCCGGCGGCGTGACTTGTGTTCCGGCCAAGTCTTGCTTCGCGTCGAGTTCCTTCAGCGCCACCTTGAACTCGTAGCGCGTGTACAGGGTGCGCAACTTTTCCGTATCCGGATCGTGGAATGCCAGTCCGGACGGCTTTACGTCCAATTCAACGTCAGTCTTTATCGTCGCCAGCTGGCGCGACATCGGCAATTGCGGCAGCGCCGCGCGCAGGCTCTCGCCGATCTTGCCGCCGATCTTGTCGGCGTTGGCGACGATGGCGTCGAGTGTGCCGTATTCGCCGAGCCATTTCGCCGCGGTCTTCGGTCCGCATTTGGGCACGCCGGGAATATTGTCGGCGCTGTCGCCGACCAGGGCGAGCCAGTCGATGATCTGATCCGGCCGCACGCCGAATTTCTGCACGACGCCTGCGGGATCCAGCGTCGAATTCGTCATCGTGTTGACCAGGGTGATGCGATCGTTGACGAGTTGCGCGAGGTCCTTGTCGCCAGTCGAGATCACGACATCCTCGCCCTGCGCCGCAGCCTGCACCGCGAGGGTGCCGATCACGTCGTCGGCCTCGACGCCGGCCACGCGCAGGATCGGGAAACCGAGCGCGCCGACCAGCGCGAGCATCGGCTCGATCTGCGCGCGCAGATCGTCGGGCATCGGCGGACGGTGTGCCTTGTACTTCTCGTAGATCGCATCGCGGAACGTCGGCCCGGACGCATCGGCGACGAAGACGACATGCGCGGGTTTCTCCTTCAGCGTCGCG
>JAJXWU010000158.1 GCA_021781425.1 Pseudomonadota bacterium | reverse complement strand
ACGGCCGGTCTCGCGCGTCGCGGCGGGTTCGGCCGCGGCGGCAGCGCTTTCGCTCTCGATGTAGCCGATCGCATGGTAGGCGTTGGTGAAATCCACGACGTCGCCGAGCGTGGCGCCGCTTTGTTCGGCGATCTCGCCGAGCGTGGCCGGCTGTTTCAGCATCACCGTGGCGATGCGGAAATGTTTGGGAAACTCTCGTTCGATCTGCGGCCAGCGCGACATCTTGAATTTGGCGTTGACGTCGATGCCGGACGCCGGATGCCCGCTGGAACCGAGCACGTGGCTCAGCCAGACCAGGCGTACATACGGCTGGCCCTTGCCCGAAGCCTGCAGGCGCGCGAGTTCCACCGGACTGACCTCTTGCAATTCGTCGTGCGCGACGATGCGTCCGCAGTGCGGAGCAAGTGCGCGCATATTGCCTTCGACGTAATAGGTTTTGTGGCCGGGATCCAGAATCACGTCGGGCGCACCGGCGCTGCGGATGCGCACCGCGGCGGCGAGGGTGTGATCAGCAAGCCAGTCGTGCAGCCGGCGTTCCCTCGGCAGCTCCGGCGCGGGCGCAGGTTCGGGAGCCGGTGCCGGCATCGGCGCTGCCGCAGCGGGCGCGGGTTTCGCAGCGGCTTTCTTCGGTGCAGGGGCGGGCGCCGGTGCGACCGCGGCAGCCGCTTCGGGACCGTCCTCGGTCAGCGCGGCGACGCGGTCGAGAACCTGTACCAGATTGTCGACGGTCAGCGGCTTGTGCAGAACCAGTTCGTATTCGTCGTCCTGGGCATGGCCGGTGAGCACGGCGACCAGGCGCGAATTGTGGGCACGCAACCAGTCCATGTGTCCATAGACGGTGTCGACATCGATGAGCAGCAGTTCCGCATCGTCACCGGCATGCAATCGCCAGGGCGAAGAAAGTTTGGATGCGGCCTGATTGAGCAGATCGCGTACGCGCGCGACGTCTTCGTCGCTAGCACCCTGTATTGCCAGGCGTCTTGCCATGTTCTCCCCCGTTGATTGCTGCGGACATCGTGTCTTGGCGGCGCCGCGACTGCGCGAATTGTCGCCGATTCCGCTGCCGGGTCAAGCGGCGACCGTCGTCTCAACTTCTGGAAAATGGGTTGCGCAGGCGCGCGAACAGGCCGGATTTCGGCGGTGACGCGTGCCGCGACAGGCGCCCTTCGACCTCGATCCGGCCGATCGCATCGTAGGCGCTAACGAGATCGAACACGGCCGCCATCGGCGCGCCGCTGGCAGCGGCAATCTCGTTGAGTTTGGCGGGAGCGGCCAGCGCAGCGACGATCCGGGCGTGATGCGGAACATCGGCATCGGTCAGGGCGGCGCCCTTGAGCCGGAAACGGCCGCCCGGGTCCAGATGCCGCGCCAGCCGGCCGCCGGCGTGCGCGAAGGCATCGATCCAGAGCAGGTGCGCATAAGGCCGCGCCGGCTGTTGCGCGCGCAGGCGGGTCAGATCCTGCGTGGTCACCGGACGCCACGCCGCGCGCTCCAGGTCAATCTTGCAATACGGCGCCAAAGCGGCCAGTCCGCGGTCGGCATGGAAGGAACCTGCTTTGGGATCGAGCACCAATTCCGGAGCGCCTTCCAGGGCGGCCCGTGCCGGTCCGCCGAGCAGATTCTTGTGCAGATAATCGCGCAGGGGATGCTTGCCGGCTACCGCGTTCGCATCGCCTTCGTCGCCAGCTATATTGATGCCTTCCGGTTTGATGTCGGAACCGCGGATGCCGCGGACCGAGTCGGCAATGCGGCGATCGCTGCGCGCGGATACCACGCGGCTGCCTTTTTCGATGCGCGTTTCCGCGTCGAGCTTGAGCGGCACCGCGAATTGCGGTTTGGCCGCTTCGCTGTCGGGCTTGAGTAAATCGTCCAGGCCCAGCGCGGGTTCGGCGTCGCGGCGCTGAGTTCGCGCAGCGGCGGCGTTCTCGTCTTCGATCCGGAACTCCGGATTCAACGTGTCGTCGGCGTAGAAGTCGGCATTGGCGCGCATTACCGGCTGTCCCAGACCCTCGCCCGGCGCACCGGTGCCGCTGAGCATGGCGATCACACTCTCGGCCTTGAGCGGTTTGTGCAGACGCAACTCGCCGTTGCGAAGTGGTTCGCCGTTGTCGAACACGGCGCAGCGACGGCCGCCGCTGAAGGCGCGGTTGCGCGCGATCTGCCCGGCCAGTTCTGCCGGACTGAGGATCACCAGATCGGCATTCTCCTCGGTTCCCCAGCGCCAGTTCTGCTCGAGTTCACCGGCAACCTTGCGCAGCAGCAGGCGCAGATGAGCGGTGTCCTCTTCGCTCAGACCGATGACGGCAAGGTATTTCTCGTTCGCCACGGAATTTTTCCCGACAACCGCTGCGCCGAGTGTACTTCAAATCGCTTCAAACGGGCGTTTCAGGGCGGCATCTCCAGCGCCATTTCAGCCGCGCTGCGCGCAGCCGTCTCGCGTCCTGCCTGTTGCTGCAAGGTCCACAGCGCGGCATAGCGGCCGCCCTGATCGAGCAGGCTGGCGTGAGTACCGCGTTCGGCGACGCGGCCGTGTTCGAGCACGATGATCTCGTCGGCATCAACGATAGTGGAAAGCCGGTGCGCGATGATCAGCGTGGTGCGGGCGCGGGCGATCTCGGCCAGTTCACCCTGGATGATCTTCTCGGTGCGCGTGTCCAGCGCGCTGGTGGCCTCGTCGAACACCAGGATCGCGGGATTCTTCAGTACCGTACGCGCGATCGCCACACGCTGTTTTTCACCGCCCGACAATTTCAATCCGCGTTCGCCGACCTGGGTGGCGTAACCTTGCGGCAGCGACATCACGAAATCGTGGATGTGCGCGGCGCGCGCTGCCGCTTCGACTTCCTCGCGCGTCGACTCGGGCCGGCCGTAGGCGATGTTGTAGTAAATCGTGTCGTTGAACAGCACCGTATCCTGCGGCACGATGCCGATCGCGGCGCGCAACGATTGCTGCGTGACGTTGCGGATGTCCTGGCCATCGATGGAGATGCGCCCAGACGACGCGTCGTAGAAGCGGAACAGCAGACGCGACAGGGTGGACTTGCCCGCGCCCGTGGTGCCGACTACGGCAAGCGTCTTGCCGGACGGAATCGTGAAATCCACGTCGTGCAAAATCTGCCGTTGCGGATCGTAGGCAAAGGACACGTTCTCGAAGCGTACCTGCGCGCCGGCTATGCGCAATGGCTGCGCGTTGGGTGCGTCGCGTACCTCGGCGTGCGCGTCGAGCAGGCCGAACATGCGCTCCATGTCGATCGCACCCTGCTTGATCTGGCGATAGGTGAAGCCGAGCATGTTGAGCGGAATCGAAAGCTGCAAAAGCAAGGTGTTGACCAGCACCAGGTCGCCGACCGTGAGTTTGTGCGCGACCACGCCGGCCGCGGCCATCGCCATCAATGCGGTCAAACCGGCCGCAATCACCAGTGCCTGCGCGCCGTTGAGCAGCGCCAGCGAGTTCTCCGTTTTCACCGCCGCATCCTCGTAGCGGTGCAGGTCGGCGTCGTAGCGGCGCGCCTCGAAATCCTCGTTGCCGAAATACTTGACCGTCTCGTAATTGAGCAGGCTGTCCACGGCGCGCGCGTTGGACAGGCTTTCCACCTCGTTCATCGCGCGCACGCCGGCGGTGCGCCATTCGCTGATCCATATGGTCGCCGCGATGTACACCGCCATCGTGACCAGGGTGACGACGGCATAGCGCCAGTCCAGCTCGCGCAGCAGCAGTGCGGTGACCAGGCCGATTTCGACTACTGTCGGCACGATGTTGAACACGACCCAGCCAAGCAGGTTGTACACGCCGCGCGTGCCGCGCGACACATCGCGGCCGACGCCGCCGGTGTGGCGTTCGAGATGGAAGCGCAGCGACAGCGCGTGCAGGTGACGGAACGCATCCAGACCCGAGGCGCGCATCGCGCGCTGGGCAACGCGCTCGAACACGGTGTCGCGCAACTGCCCGAACAGGGTGCCGATCAGGCGCAAGACGCCGTAGCCGGCGATCAGCGCGATCGGCACGGTCAACAGGGCAATGCGCGGATCCAGGCGATCGACGATCGCCTTGAGTGAGAGCGGCACGCCGATGGTGGCGATCTTGGCGACGATCAGCAGTGCCAGCGAGACGACGATGCGCAAGCGGTGCTCGCGCAGGTACGGCGCCAGCCGGCGCAGGGTGGAGGGAATCGAGGTGGAGGGTTTGGGCATCGGGTTCATCAGATGTGGGCGCTGACGCCGTTCGCAAGCCGGCTGCATCGTATCGGCGTATTATCGCGGCAGTTTGACGAACGGAGAAACTGCGATGCGCTCGATCTTTTTTGTCGCCGCTGTAGTGATCGCCGGTTCGGCCGTGGCGCAAGGCGTCGCGCCGCCCAAGGCCCCGCACGGGGCGAAGGTATTCATCGTTTCGCCGAAAAATGGCGCTACTGTCGGTCAGGATGTGCATGTCGTGTTCGGCGCCAAGGGCATCAAGATCGCACCGGCCACCGACACCGCGCCCGGCACGGGACATCATCATCTGCTGATCGACGTCAAGGAACTGCCGCCACCGGATGCGCCGATTCCCGCCGACGCCAATCACAAGCACTACGGCAAGGGTCAGACCGAGGACACCATTCATTTGACCCCGGGCGACCACACCCTGCAACTGGATTTCGCGGACTACCGGCACATGCAATTCGATCCGCCGATCGTTTCCAGGAAAATCACGATCCACGTCAAGTAGCTGGCGTCAGCGCGACAAATCGATGGCATAGACGGCGGTGCCGTCGCCGTTGTCCTTGAACACGCTCACATTGTCGATGCCGGCGCCGCGCGCGATATCCCGCTTGCCGGCAGCGGACGTGAAGATCACCGGGCCGGCGGTTTTGATTTTCGCGAAACGCCAGTTGTGCATGTCACCGAATAGTGAGCGCGTCATGTCTCGTGCGGCGCGCACGTAGTCGATCAGCACGTCGCGATTGGCGTCCGGCGCCGACAGCACGATGTTGCTGCCGTCGAGTCCGGGGAATCCGCCACCGCCGCTGGCGCGGTAGTTGTTGGTCACGACGATGAAGGTCTGGCCGGGTTCGACGGGCTTGCCGTGGTAGCGCAGAGCCTCGATGCGTTCGCCTGCCTGCTTCGTCACGTCGATGGCGTAGGTCAAGCCGCCCCCGATTGAATCGCCTTGTAACACGTCGAAGTTGTAGGTCGGAAAACCGCGGTTGACCAGTTCCTGCGGCTTTGCATCGCGCGGATCGATGCGGTTGAACCACTGCGCGGATTTTTCCAGCCAGGCCTTGACCCCGGCGCCATCGATCTTCACGGCGGTGAGCGTGTTCGGATACAGATACAGGTCGGCGGCGTTGTTGATCGCGAGCGGACCTGCGGGCACGTCGGTGTAGTCGTTCGGGCCGCCGAAGCCGGCCTTGAACGGGGCGGCGGCGGACAGCACCGGCACTTCGGCGTATTGCGGCAAATTGGTTTTTATGTACTTTTCCACATAATCGCGCTGTGCGGCGTTGACCAGGGTCAGCGCCGACGTGTCGCCGGCGGCGACGAAATACGTGGTCATGGCAAAATCGCTGCGGCCGATCGGCGTCTTCACATAGGCGATGGTGGCCGCATGTTCGGGCGCGACGATGCGGGCGATCGCCTCATCCGGCGCAACGGGCTTGCCGCCGCGCGGTTCGACCAGGCGCACTTCCGAATGCGTGGCCTCGCGATCGACTTGCCAGTGGCCATCAGCGTAGCGCAAGCGCAGATCGATCACGCCGATGGCCTTGCCGAAATAATCGCCCATCACCGCGGGTACGCCGTTGACAAAGCCACGCTGGTTATCAACATCGCGCATGTGCGCGTAGCGCGACTTCGGATTGTGCGGGTCGGGAAAAATCTGGTGCGAATGGCCGGTGAGCATTGCGTCGATGCCCGGCACCTGCGCCAGATACCAGTCGGCGTTTTCCATGTCCGGCGTGTAGGGCGCAGTGTTGATGCCGCCATGGACGATGGCTATCACGATATCGGCGCCGGCCTTGCGCATTTCCGGCACGTATTTCTTCGCCGCCTCGACCACACCCGTCACCGTGACCTTGCCGTAGAGATTGCGCCTGTCCCATGCCAGGATCGGCGGCGGCGTGAAGCCGATCACTCCGATGCGGATCGTGGCCTCGCGTTCGCTGCCGTCGGGCGCGCGCGCGCGGATCGTGCGCGTGAGGATGCGCCACGGCGCGTACAGCGGCTTGCCGGTCTCGGCGCTGAACACGTTCGCCAGCACGAACGGAAAATCCGGACCCTTGCAGTGTTCGAACGGAATGCCGGCGACCTCGAACGGCGTGCCGGTGACCTGGCTCAGGAATTTCAGGCCATAGTTGAATTCGTGATTGCCGATGGTGCCGGCATCGTAATGCAGCGTATCCATCGCCCTGTAGATCGCGAGTTCCTGTGCGCAGGCCGGCTGCTTGACCAGCGCCTGATAGTCGGCCAGCGCCGTGCCCTGGATGGTGTCGCCGTCGTCGAAGAGCAGCGTGTTGGGAAATTCCTTGCGCGCCTGCTCGATCAGGGTCGCCGCGCGCTCCAGACCCAGGCTGTCGTCGCGCGCGAGCTTGTAGTAGTCGTAGCTCATCACGTTGGAGTGCAGATCGGTCGTTTCCAGCACGCCGATCCGCGCGCGCGTGCCGTCGGCGGGGTGTTGCGAGATCGACGCGCAGGCGGCGAGGGCGAGCGTATAGAAAAGCGGCAGGAGCAGTCTGTTCATGGCACGACAACGCAGTGGATTCATCCGCAATTATCGCGCATCTGCTAACCTTGCAGGCCGTCACGCGATCTTCGTCATGCAATGACCGTACGCACCCGTTTCGCTCCCAGTCCTACTGGTTTCCTGCACATCGGCGGCGCGCGCACCGCGCTGTACTGCTGGCTGGAGGCGCGCCATCGCGGTGGGCAATTCATCTTGCGCGTCGAGGACACAGACCGTGAGCGTTCCACCGACGAGGCGGTCGAGGCCATCCTCGACGGCATGAGTTGGCTCGGTTTGGGTTACGACGAGGGTCCGTTCTACCAGACCCTGCGCATGGATCGCTACCGCCAGGTTGCCGAGGAACTGGTGCGCGCGGGCAAGGCCTACTACGCCTACGAGACCAAAGACGAACTCGATGCGATGCGCACCGAGCAGATGGCGCGGAACCTGAAGCCGCGCTATGCCGGTGTCTATCGTGAGCAGAACGCGCCGCTGCGCGAGGATCCGAATCGAGTGATCCGTTTCCGTAATCCGGCGTCCGGATCGGTCGTGTTCAACGACAAGGTCAAGGGCCGCATCGAGTGGCGCAATGACGAGCTTGACGATCTCGTCATGGTGCGCTCGGACGGCTTCCCGACCTACAATTTCGCTGTGGTCGTGGACGACATCGACATGCGCGTGTCGGAGGTGATTCGCGGCGACGATCATGTCAACAACACGCCGCGTCAGATCAACATCTATCACGCGCTCGAAGCGAATGTGCCCGAATTCGCGCATCTGCCGATGATTCTCGGTGCGGACGGACAGAAGCTCTCCAAGCGCCACGGCGCGGTGAGCGTCATGCAATACCGCGACGATGGTTTCCTGGCGCATGCCGTGCTCAATTATCTGGTGCGTCTGGGCTGGTCGCACGGTGATCAGGAAATATTCTCGATTGAGGAAATGATCGGCTTGTTCGACGTGGCCGACGTCAACAAGGCGGCATCGCGCTTCGATGTGGAGAAGCTTTCCTGGCTCAACCAGCATTACCTCAAGACCGGCGATCCGCAGGCCCTGGCGCCGGAACTGGAATGGCAATTGCGCCAGCAGGGCTACGATCCGGCGCACGGCCCGAACGCGGCGGACGTGATCGTCGCCTTGCGCGACCGCGCCAAGACGCTCAAGGAAATGGCCGACAAGGCCAGCATCTGGTACGGCCCGATCACGCAGTGGGACGCCGCCGCGGTAGCCAAGCACCTGAAGACGCCGAAGGCCGCAGCGGCGCTGACCGCCGCGCACGAGCAACTCGCCATCGTGCCGGAATGGAACGTCGAGAGTGTACACAAGGCGATCGAGGCGGCCGCCGCCGCGATCGGAGAAGGCATGGGCAAGGTGGCGCAACCGCTACGCGTGGCCATGACCGGCACACAGGTGTCGCCATCCATCGACCATACCGTGTATCTCGCCGGGCGCGAACGCGCGCTCAAGCGCATCGAGGATGCGCTGGCCAGGGCCGGTGCCTGATCATGGCTTGCGACCTGTCTGCGCTATCGAACCTGGATCCGACCGATCCGGACGCGACGCAGCGTCTGCTCGATCAATGCACGGCGGCGCTGACCGATCCGTCATTGTGGATCTGGGCGATCGTTTTCACCGTGGTCTGCGCTGCGGTCGGGGCGCTGATCGGAAAGTACAAGAATGCCGTCGCGCGCGATGCGTTGCTCGGCGCCGCGCTCGGTCCCATCGGCTGGCTGATCTCCTTGTCGCTGCCGGTGCGCAAACCGGCACCGATGTGTCCGCTCTGCGCCAAGCCGGTCGATGCCGGCGACAAGCATTGCCGGCATTGCGGAGCAGCTCTTTCCCCCTCTCCCGTTGGCGGGGTGAGCCGGAGCTTTCGCGAGATGCGTTGAATCGCCTCTCGCGCCGGCGAACGGGTTGGCCACGGATGGCCAAGCCAGGGTCTCTTGGCGAGGCAGGAATGCCGAGCCTAGAGAGGGCGGGGATGAGGGTGGCGGGCAGTGCTATGATCCGAATGCACATGTCCGCCAAACCCGCCCACGCCACGCATCACCATCACACGCACAATGCGAAGGGGTTCGTGCGCGAAGTGGCCACGGCCTGCACGCAACGCGGTCTGCGCCTGACCGAAATCCGCCTGCAGGTACTCGAACTCATCGCCGCCTCCGACAAGCCGGTAAAGGCCTACGACCTGCTCGACCGGCTCAAGGACGCGCGCAGCAATGCCGCGCCGCCGACCGTGTACCGTGCGCTGGATTTCCTGATCGACAACGGCTTCATCCACAAATTGCAGTCGATCAACGCCTATGTGAGCTGCCACCATCCCAGCGTCGTGCACCAGGTGCCGTTCCTGATCTGCGACGTGTGTGAATCCGCGACGGAAATCTGCGACGAACGCGTTTCCGGGATGCTCGCCGATCAGGCCAGGACGCTGGGTTTCCGCGCGCGTGCGCAGACGCTGGAAGTACACGGCGTCTGCAGGCATTGCTCGACTCATTAGAACGTCGACTGAGCGGCTGCGCAGATATATGGCGCGCGGCCCGTTCCGTTATGTTATATTGTATCCATGTCGACAATACACCAGCGCCCGCTTCCACCCGCTGCCGGGTTGACCGGCGCGGCCGACCGGCTCGGCGCGGCGGCCTCGCTGTTGTGCGCCGTGCATTGCGCGGCGCTGCCGTTCCTGTTGGCTTTGCTGCCGGCGCTGGGTCTGGGATTTCTTGCCAACCACGGCTTCGAGCGCGCGTTCATCACCTGTGCCAGCGCGCTGGCTGTGACCATGGCCGTGCACGGTTACCGCCGCCACCGCACGGCGTGGGTGTTCGCGTTGCTCGTTCCCGGGCTGGCCCTGCTCTGGCTCGGCGGTTTCGCGTTCGATTTCGGTTCGGCGGTGGTGTGGCATTCGATCTTCGTGGTCGCCGGCGGTACCTGCGTCGCTCTCGCGCATGTCGCCAATCTGCATCTGGCCCGTACGCAATCTTCCTGCGATTGTGTAACGCCGGCCTGAGCGCCTAGGATTCGCGCGTTCACGACTCCCTGAGCGCGCATGCGGCACGCGCATTCCCATCACTTGCATTCCGATCACGATCACGAACGCGGCGCATCACGCAGCGGCGAGCGACGTCTTCTGGCCGCCTTCGTGTTCACGGTCTTGGCCATGTTCGTCGAGGCGGCCGGCGGCTGGTTGTCCGGATCGCTGGCCTTGCTCGCCGATGCCGGCCACATGCTGGTGGATGCGCTCGCGTTGCTGCTGGCGTGGGGCGGGGCGCGCATTGCGCGGCGCCCTGCCGATGCGCGGCGCAGTTTCGGCTATGCGCGCATGGAAGTGCTGGTCGGTTACAGCAATGCGCTGGGGCAATTCGCGCTGACCGCCTGGATTGCCTACGAAGCCATGATCCGGCTGGCCCAGCCGTTGCCGATCCGCAGCGGGCTGATGCTGATCGTCGCCGCCGCCGGTCTTGCGGTCAACCTGCTTGTCCTGCGCGTCATCGGCGGACACCATCATGACGATGTGAACGCGGCCGGTGCACGCCTGCACGTGCTCGGCGATCTGCTCGGATCGATCGCCGCGGTGGCTGCGGCGCTGCTCATCCGCTATTTCGGCTGGATCGCAGCCGATCCGGTCCTGTCGGTTTTCGTGGCGCTGCTGATTCTCGGCAACGCGTGGCAACTGTTGCGCCGTTGTGCGCACATCCTGCTCGAAGGCACGCCGGACGACGTGGAGTCCGGCGCGGTCGCGGCGGCAATCGAACGCGAAACCGGCATCGGCGGCGTGCATCATGTGCATGTTTGGCAGATCGGCGGCGGTCGCCGCATCGCCACGCTGCATGCGCACGTGAGCAACGATGCCGAATCGGGCGCGGCGTTGACCGCAATCCAGACTGTGCTGCGCGCGCGCTTCGGCATCGCGCACGCGACGATCCAGATCGAGTCCGATTCCGCATGCTCCGGCGATGAGTGCCGCGAACACGAGCATTGAGCCGTGCTAAGCTACGCGCCTGCAATTCATCCATTTTCGGAGTACCCACGATGGGCAGAGGCGACCGCAAGACACGCAAGGGCAAGATCGCGATTCGCAGCTACGGCAACGTGCGCCCGCACAAGCCGGCCAAGAAGGCCGTCGGAGGCGCGGTGAAGAAGGCCGCTCCGGCCAAGGTCGCAGTGAAGAAGGCCGCGCCGGTCGCGAAGAAGGCGGCGCCGAAAAAGTCCGCGTAAGGGGCAGAACTTGAAACACCGTTCGCGCTGAGCGCAGCGCCGAAGGTGCGAAGTCGAAGGGTCGCAAGCGTTAACGATTCCAGTATTTCGACTTCGCGAAGCGGCGCTTTGCGACGCTCGAAACGAACGGCTTCTAATTTCGAATCGGGGTTTGGATTTTCCGCCCACCTGCGATCACGCTTCGCACCAGATTTCCGCCGATCCAGTAGCTCAGTTCCGCGGGATGATCCACGTTCCAGACCACGAAGTCCGCGCGCTGGCCGGCTTGCAGCGTGCCGCGGTCGGCCAGGCCCAGCGCGCGCGCGGCATTGACGGTGGCGCCGCGCAGGGCTTCTTCCGGTGTCATCCGGAACAGGGTGCAGGCCATGTTCATCGCCATGCGCAGCGACAGGATCGGCGAGGTGCCGGGATTGACGTCACTGGCTACCGCCACGGGCACGCCGTATTCGCGGAGCTGCACGATCGGTGGAAGTTTACTTTCGCGCAAAGTATAAAATGCAGCAGGCAGCATTGTCGCGACTGTGCCGGATGCGGCCAGCGCACGCACGCCGGCTTCGCTGGCGTATTCCAGATGATCGGCCGACAGCGCAGCGAATTCCGCCGCCAGCGCCGTGCCGCCCAGATCGGACAACTGATCGGCATGCAGCTTGACGCGCAGCCCGAGCGCACGCGCTGCCTCGAACACGCGCCGCACCTCGGAAGGCGCGAAGGCGATGCCCTCGCAGAACGCATCCACGGCGTCGGCAAGTTTCGCGTGCGCAATCGCCGGAAGCATGCGCACGCAGACTTCGTCGACATAGTCGGCCTGGCGCCCGGCGAATTCCGGCGGCACGGCGTGCGCGCCCAGAAACGTGGTACGCACCGAAATGCCGAGTTCCGTGCCGATGCGCCGCGCCACGCGCAGCATTTTTGTTTCGGATTCGAGATTCAGGCCGTAGCCGGACTTGATCTCCAGCGTAGTGACGCCGTCGGCAAGCAGCGCGCGCGCGCGCGGCAGCGATTGCGCGAGCAGTTCGTCCTCGCTCGCGGTGCGTGTTTTCGTCACCGTGGACACGATGCCGCCGCCGCGACGCGCGATTTCCTCGTAGCTGATTCCGCTCAGGCGATGCTCGAATTCTTCGGCGCGATTGCCGGCGAAAACCAGATGCGTATGGCAGTCGATCAGGCCCGGTGTGATCCACGCACCGCCCGTCGATTCGACCTGCGCGGCGAGTTCGGCGGGTTTTCCCGGCAATGCGGATTGCGGACCGGCAAAGATGAAGACGCCGTCCTTCCAGCCCAATGCGGCGTTTTCGATGGCGCCATAAGCGACGCCGGTGTCCGCCATCGTGGCGAGGCGGCAGTCGAGCAGCAGATGATCCCAATGCGTCATGCAAGGTTGCAGTGCCAGAGTTCACGCCACCTTAGCATGCGTCGTGGATACTGCGCGACAGCGTTGGGAATTCACGCTTTTCGCCGACACACATGGGGGTGATGTCATGCGCGGCCTTCCTTTCCTGTTCGTAGCCACATTGGGCACCTCTTCGCCTGCGCGCGCAGCTGACCACATCTTTTTGGACGGCTTCGAGACGCCGGTTTTTGCCGGCACGAACCTCGCCGGCATGGAAATGAATTACGCCGACTATTCCCAGGCCGGCGGTCCTATCGCCGATACGAATTATCCGACCTATGACACGCGCGATATCGACTACTTCGCGGCCAAGGGCATGACCGCGGTACGTTTCCTGTTTTCGTGGGAGGCGATGCAGGCGAATCTGCTGGGACCAATCCCGACTGCGGATACGCCGAGCAGCGGAACCAACTACCAGGACTATTTCGCCAACTACAAGCGCATCGTCGATTACGCCACCGACGCGAAGAACCTGCGCGTCGTGATCGAGCCGTGGCAGGCGGATGCATCGGGCGGTGCGGGCGGTGCGCGCTGGCGCGGGCAACTGGTGGGCGTGGATATTTCCGCGTCCGCGTTCGCCGATTTCTGGGGCAAGATGGCGGCACAGTTCAAGGACAATTATCTCGTGTCCTACGGCCTCGTCAACGAACCGAACAACATGTCCACGCTGACCTGGTTCGCCGACGCGCAGGCCGCGATCACGGCGATCCGCGCGGCGGGTTCGACACAAACAATTTTCGTGCCCGGCAACGGCTACACCGCGGCCAGTGGCTGGACCGCGAACTACTACGACACCGGCAACCCGCAATACTCGAATGCGGATGGCTGGATGAGGGCCAACGGCGCTGGACAGCCGCTGTCCGATCCGCTGAACAACATCGCCATCGAAGTGCACACGTACCTGGATCCGGATCAATGCGGCTGCGATGTCGGCGACCCGATCACTGCCGTTACCGCCGCGCGCGACCAGCTATCGAATACGCTGGGTTGGGCGACGGCGAACGGTTACAAAATGTATCTCGGCGAAATAGGCATGTATGCGGGAACAACGACCAATGATGGACACCCGGCGTCTGACGCATGGGCCGATTACGCGAGCTATTTCAACGCCAATCGCGGCCCCTTCGTCGGCTTCACCTGGTGGGCGGGCGGCATGCCGTTATGGTGGAACGACATCCGCGGCCCGCATTTCTCCATCACACCGATGAATGGCACGACCTTCACCGGCGACACAGTCAATACGCAGATGATCCAGGGCAGTTACCCGTTCCGTTGACTGGCGACGCAAGACAATCTTCGGCGCATGGCATACTGCGCCGATGACCGGATATTTCGCCGATTACGCTTGGTTGCCGCAGGGCTGGGATGCGAACGCCCGTCTCGAAATCGATGCACCCGGCACGCTGCGCCGCGTCGAGATGCAAGCGCTGCAGGAAGGGGCGCGCCGTCTCGGGCACTTCGTGCTGCCGGGCATGCCGAACCTGCATTCGCACGCTTTCCAGCGCGCGATGGCGGGATTGGCCGAGCGCCAAACGAATCCCGAAGATTCCTTCTGGACCTGGCGCGAAGCCATGTACGCTTTCGCCAGCTGCATCGGGCCGGAGGAATTGCGCGCCATCGCCGCACAACTCTACGTTGAGATGCTCAAGGCCGGTTACACGCACGTTTGCGAATTCCATTACCTGCATCATCGGCCCGATGGCAAACCCTATGCCGATCCGGCGACGATGTCGCTGGCCCTGATCGAGGCGGCGCGCGAGGCCGGCATCGGCCTGACCCTGCTGCCGGTGCTGTACATGAGCGGCGGCTTCGACGGCCGGCCGCTGTCCGAACGCCAATGCCGCTTCGGTTTCGATGTCGACGGCTATCTGCGCCTGGTCGAAAAACTGCGCAAAATGGAAAATTCCACATTGCGTGTCGGTATCGCCTTGCACAGCTTGCGCGCGGTGCCGCCGGAGGCGATGCGCGCCGTGCTTGAATCGCCGCTGGCCGACGGGCCGCTACACATCCATATCGCCGAGCAGACCGCCGAGGTCGAGGAATGCCTCGCGGCGCGCGGCGCACGCCCGGTTGAATGGCTGCTCGATCATGCGGACGTCGATGCGCGCTGGTGCCTGGTGCATGCCACGCACATGACAACACAGGAAACGCGCCGCGTGGCCGAGGGTGGCACGGTCGCGGGTTTGTGTCCCACCACGGAAGCGAACCTTGGCGATGGGTTGTTTCCGCTCGCTGCCTATCGCGCCGCCGGCGGTGTGTTCGGCATCGGCTCGGACTCGCACATCTCGGTGTCG
>JAJXWU010000233.1 GCA_021781425.1 Pseudomonadota bacterium | reverse complement strand
TCGTCGTTGGCGAAATGCGGCGCCAGCGGCTCGGCCTTGCCGCTACGCCCCATCGCCTGCACGCGCCGGGCGAGATCGGTGACGGGCTCCATCACGCGCGCGGACAACCAGAATCCGAGCACCAGCGATACGGCCAGGAATGCCAGCACCGACAGGAACAGCGCGCCTTCGAGCAAGCGCTGGCTGCGACGTTCCTGGGTGGTGTCGTACTTGAGGAAGAACCAGTAACCCGAGTCCTTGCGCACCGCCAGCTTGTACACCAGCCGTCCGCCGCGACCGTCGGGTTCGGTCAGGTCGTACACGCCATTGGACAGGTCGCGCCAAGCCAGCGGCACATTGGCGAATCTCTCGGCGCTGTAGGTATAGCCGACGATTTTGTCCAATGGCACGCCGGGCGTGGTCGGATCCTTGTAAAACGCATCGGCATAACCTTGCAGGTTTTGCTCCAGGGTACCGCCGATGAGTTTGTCTTCAAGATAACCGCGCAGATAGATCGCACTCAGCGCGAACAGCGCCGTCAGCGCGAAGCCGAACAGCACGAACGAGATGACGATGCGGCTGCGCAGCCGCCGACGGTAGTGAATCCTCGGCATGCGCCCGAGCTTACCCCGCCGCCGCGTCCGGATCGACCATCCGGTAGCCGATGCCATGTCGCGTCTGGATCAGCGGCTTGCCGAACGGCTTGTCGAGCGCTGCGCGCAGGCCGTGGATATGCACGCGCAAGGAATCGCTGTCCGGCAGTTCCTCGCCCCACACGCGGGTTTCCAGATCCTGACGCGTGACCACGGAGGGACTCGATTCCATCAGGTGTTGCAGCAGTTTCAGGCCGATCGGGTTGAGCTGGATCGACTTGCCGCCGCGCGTGACCACGAGGGTGTCGAGGTTGTAGGTGAGATCGGCCAGTTGCAGGACGCGGCTCTGCACGCCCTTGCCGCGACGGCCGAGCACCTGCAGGCGCGCTTCGAGCTCCTGCAAGGCAAAGGGTTTGACCATGTAGTCGTCGGCGCCGGAATCGAAACCGGTAAGCTTCTGTTCCAGCGCATCGCGTGCGGTAAGCATCAGCACCGGCGTCTGCCGGCGCGCTTCCTGACGCAGCTTGCGGCACAGTTCGAGGCCGTCCATGCCGGGCAGGGTGAGATCGAGCACGATGGCATCGAACTCATGCACCACGGCCAGATGCAGGCCGGTTACGCCATCACCGGCGAAATCCACCACATGGCCTTTTTCTTCGAGGTAGTCGCCGATGTTCGCGGCGATGTCGCTGTTGTCTTCAATGACCAGAATGCGCATGGGGAAAGCATACTCTCTAATTTTTGGAAATCGCGGGCAATAAAAAGGCCCAAGGAGGTGTCATTGGGGGAACACACCTGCCTTGGGCCTAAAGCTACTGCCCCGATTACCGTAATCTGCCTGTCACCTGACCTGACCTTAGGAGTGTCGAGCAGCCTACAGTGGGGCCGATACTAGGTGCGGCGCGATTAAATCGGCGTTAAATCCGGCGCGGACTTTCGTTAATCGCCAGGGTGCCGGCAGATCAACGTCCCCGTCGGTGACAAGCATTTGTCGACCGCCCCCGGCTTGCCACGCAGGGTGAAAGCGAAGTTCTGCATGCGCGACTGACCTGCAGCCGATGCCGGGAAACGCCACGCACCGAGCGCCGCCTTGGCTGCTTTCTCGAACATGCCGGCTGGCTGCGCGTGCAGCACGCGTATCTGGTTCACCCCGCCGTCCGTGCCGACCCGATAGGACAACTCCACCGTGCCCTCCACACCGGCAGCCATCGCGCGCTGTGGGTAGACCGGCGCCACGACCTGCAATGGCGCGGCTTGCCGATTCGGCGCAACCGCCGCGTCCGCGAGCTCGGGCACGAAAACCGGCAGATGCGCGCGATCAGGCGTCAGATTGCTGATGCCGGCAAGCACCGTACCGGCCAGCTCAGTACGCGCCGGTGCGATGCGGACGGCGGTGTCTGCATCGGTCTCGCCGGCGACAACCGGCGCCAATGGCGCGATCTCCGGCACTGGCAGCGATATGAACAATCCCGATGGTGCAATCAGTTGCGGATTGCCGCTGAGGACGGCGAGCGCCCGTGCCGGCAGGGCTTGCAGTGCGGCGGCCAGATCGGCATTGCGCTGCTGCATGCGCCAGGCCCCGAACACCAGTGTTGCCGCCGCCAGCAGCAGCGGCAACAGCGCATTGCGCGGCGCCGGCTGCGCCATCGCGCCTGCACCAACGATGCGGCGAATACGCGTCAACAATTCACCCCCGCCTGCGGCGAGCGCGGGCGCGGCGAATCTCGGATCGTGCCGCAATTCCTCGAGCCCGGCCAGCGCGCGCGCGTAGGCCAGTGCCTTTCCCGAAGCCACCTGCAAGACCAGATCGTCGCAGCATTCCTCGCGCGCATTGCGCACGTCGCGCGAAATCCAGTACACCACCGGGTGGTAGAACAACACCGTTTCGACGACGACTTGGGCCAGATTGGCGAGATAGTCCCAGCGCCGGACATGCCCGAGTTCGTGAGCGATGATCAGTTCGACCTGCTGTGGTGGAAAACCGCTGAGCAGGCTCGCCGGCAGCAAGATCACCGGTTTGATCCAGCCGACCAGCATCGGCGTGAGCGCACGCGCCGAGCTCAGCAAGCGCACCGGCCGGCGCACGCCAAAGCGCGCGCGCAAATACGCCAAGCGCAATTCCCATGCGGCGCCGGGTCGGCTGGCGCCGCGCACCAGAATCTGCAGGTTGCGCCATTGCCACAGCGATCGCGCGGCGATGCCGAGTACGCCACAAAGCCATAGCGCCACCAGCCACGGCAAAATCGTGCGTGCGTGCCAATGCGGCAGTTCCCGCGCCGCGACCGCGGCAACGGTATCCAGGCCATTGGTCGCGGCGGCCGAACCCGCCGCCGGCCATAGCCAGGCCAAGGTCAGCACCGGGCAAAGCGCCAGCACAGCCAGCAGGCAAAGACCCAGGCGATAGCGTGAGCGTGCGCTCACGCATAGCGGGCGTATCAGGAAGTACAACAGGCCTGCCGCGACGCCCTGCCAGAGGAAGTGCAGCAGCGCCGCGCCGAGCGCGTCGATCGCAATGGTCCAGTGCGCCGGCAGGATCACGACTGGCTTCCCTCCGCCTCGATCTTGTTGAGCAAGGCGCGGATCTCTGCCAGCTCGGCGCGCGAGGCGCCGGGATTGCTGCCGAGTGCGTGCAGCACCATCTGCGAGGTCGAGCCGTTGAACAGGCGCCGCGCCATATCGGTGAGGTAGCGTTTCTGGGTGCGCCCCTTGTTGATCGCGGAGCGATACACATGCGCGCGCTGAGAATCGTCGCGCTCGACCAGACCCTTGGCGTGCATGATCTGCATGAGCTTGAGCGCCGTGGTGTAACCGGCGCCGTCGTCCGCGTAAAGCGCCTCGTGCACCTCGCGCACGGTGGACGGACCGCGATCCCAGAGCACGCGCAGGATCTCCAGTTCGGCCGCGGTCGGCCAGTGCGGTTCGGAACTGTGGCGTGGGCTCATGGCGGCACTACCATCGCGAGAAACCTTTCCGCGTAGCTTGCCGCGCACACAGGCGCGCCGCAAGCGGATCAATGGCCGGTGGCGCGCTG
>JAJXWU010000145.1 GCA_021781425.1 Pseudomonadota bacterium | reverse complement strand
GCTGATCCTGGTCGTGCTGATCCTCGTCGCGCTGGCGATGAATCCGCCGCGCGTGCTGTTCGGCATCGCCGTGATCTACGCGCTGTCCGGTCCGGCCGTCACCGTATGGGGCCGCGCGCGCGCGCGCGGCCGCCACGAACCGCGCCCATCGGAGCCGCACGCGCCGTGAACGCGGCCCCGCTCGCCGCAGCGGGTAACGGGGAGCGGCGCGCGCTGCGGTTTCTCGCGGAACTGAGCCAGGCCTTGGCCGAATCGCTGGATTTGCGCGAGACGTTGCGCATGGCGGTCACGCGCATTGCCGACTTCATGCAGGCCGAAGCCGCGTCCTTGTTCCTGCTCGACCACGCGGGCCTGATCGAATGCCGCATCTGCGTCGGCCCGGTCGACATCACCGGACTCAGGCTCGGCGTGGGCCAGGGCGTGGTCGGGCGCTGCGTAGCCGAGAACGCGACCCAGATCGTGCGCGATGCCAGCCGCGACGCGCGCGTGAACGTGCGCGTGGACGCGGAAACCGGGTTCGCCACGCGCTCGATCCTGTGCGCGCCGCTCGCCAATGCGCGCGGTCCGATCGGCGCGCTGGAAGTCATCAACCGCCGCGACGGCAGCCTGTTCGACGAGGACGATGCGGAAATCCTGCGCCTCGTCGCCGCGCCGGCGGCACTCGCGATCGGCAATGCGCAGCTCGCGCATGGACTGGTCGAACAGCAGCGCATCAAGCGCGAGCTGGAACTCGCCCGGCGCATGCAGAAATCCATGCTGCCCAGGCGCCGGCGCGGCGATTTTCCGATCCGCGGCGTCAATCTGCCGGCGCACGAGATTTCCGGCGATTTCTACGATTTCTTCGACCTGCCCGACGGCCGCCTGGCGTTTGTGATCGGCGACGTCTCGGGCAAGGGGCTGGACGCGGCCTTCCTGATGGTGCGCGTGGCGAGCATGCTGCGCTGGGTCGGCGCGCGCGCGCCGGCGCCGGGCGCCTGGCTGGGCGAGGTCAACGCCGAATTGTGCCGTACCGTACAGGATGGCCGCTTCGTCTGCGCGGCAGTCGGCCAGTACGATCGCGCGAGCGGCCGGGTGCGTTTGGCCAGCGCGGGAATCCCGCCGGCCCTGGTGCACGCCGGAAGCGAGTTCGAGGAGTTTCCCGCCGACGGCCCGCCGTTGGGAATTCTTGCCGAGGCCGACTACGGCGAACGCGAGTTCGCGCTCGGCCAACGCGCGCTGTACCTGTTTTCCGACGGCGCCACGGACGTGCGCACCGGCGCCACGGATCGTCTTGGCGAAGCCGGCCTGCGCGGCCTGATCGCGCGGCACGCGGGATTGGCGCCGGAGTCGCGTCTGCGCGCCCTGCTCGGGGATTTGAAGCGCCTGCACCTGGTTGACGACACCACCTTGCTGCTCGTGCAGGAGCCCTGCGGCATGCAGGCGCATACCTTGCTGGACCTGGAATTCCCCGCGCAAGCCGCGCAGATGCGTTCCGTGCGCGCGGCGTTGCGGCATGCGCTCGACGCGCAAGGCGTGGCCCCGGAATCGCGCGACCAGCTCGTGCTCGCCGTGGACGAGGCCTGCACCAACGTCATCCGCCACGCTTACGGCGGCGAATGCTCGCGCCGCATCGCCCTGCACGTCGCCCGCGAGCGCGATATGCTCGCGTTCGAGCTGCGCGATCGGGCGCCCGCCGTCGATCCGGCGTGCCTGAAGGCGCGCGACCTCTCCGAATGCCGGCCTGGCGGCCTGGGATTGCCATTCATCGCCGCGACGATGGACGCCTGGCAACTGGAGCCGGCGGCGGACGGGCAGGGCAACGTCCTGCGCATGCACAAGCGCATCGAAGGCGGGGAGCCGGAATGAACGAAGCGGAAAACATCTGCGTCAGCGAGGACCTGGGCGGCTACGTGGTCGTGCGGGTGTGCGGCGAGGTCGATCTTTCCTGGTCGCAGCAGGTGCGCGACGCGATTCTCGCCGCGCTCGGGCGTTGCGACGGCGTCGGCGTCGAATTGGCGCAGGTCACCTACATCGACTCCTCCGGCATCGCCGCCCTGGTCGAGGGCTTCCAGACCGCGCGCGGCCAGGGGCGCCGCTTCGGCCTGATCGCGGCAAGCCGGCCGGTGCTCGCCGTGCTGCAACTCGCGCGCCTGGACAAGGTGTTTCCGCTGTTCGCGGATCTGGACGCGGCGCGAGGCGCGTGAGATGAACGCTGTCGTGCGTCCGCTCGAGTCGCTTGGCCGCGCCACGCTCGGCGCGCTCGCCAATGTCGGCTATGCGGCGATGCTGCTCGGCGAGAGCGTGTACTTTTCCCTGTTCGGCTGGCGCCTTGGCCAACCCTTGCGCCTGCGCGCGGTGGTCGAGCAGATGCGCCAGGTCGGCGTCGACGCGCTCGCCATCGTCACCCTGCTCGCGCTGACCATCGGCGTGATGCTCGGCATCCAGTTCATCGCCGCACTGTCGGAGTTTGGCGCGCAGTCGCAGGTCGTCGTCGCCGTGGCCAAGTCGGTGACGCGCGAATTCGGCGCGCTGATCACGGCCATCCTGGTTGCCGGGCGCTCGGGCTCGGCGCTCGCCGCGCGCATCGGCTCGATGAGCGTGTCGCAGGAGGTCGACGCGCTGGCGACGATGGGCATCGAACCGGTGCGCTACCTCGCTGCGCCGGCGTTGCTGGCCATGCTGATCATGCTGCCCGCGCTCACGGTTTTCGCCGACGCGGTCGCGATCGCCGGCGCGGCGCTGTACGCCTCGCCGTCGCTCAACGTCACGCCCGCGGCCTACATCACGCAAACGCTTGCGCTGTTGTCGGCGGGCGATGTCTGGCAGGGCATCGCCAAGTCCGCGGTATTCGCCGTGTTGATCACGCTCATCGGCGTGAGCACGGGATTTTCCGTGACCGGCGGCGCCGAGGGCGTGGGCCGCGCCACCACGCGCGCGGTGGTATTGTCGATCTGCTGGATCATCGTGGTCGACATGGTCTTTTCGTATTTCCTCAATCGCTGATTCGATCCATGACGACCGCGACCGCGCCGCTGATCGAAGTCGAGAAGCTCGAAGCCTGGTACGGGCATCGGCGCATCCTGCACGGCGTGGATTTTTCCGTGAACGCGGGCGAGATCCGCGTGATCATGGGCGGCTCGGGTTCCGGAAAGAGCACCCTTCTGCGCCACCTGCTTGGCCTGCACAAGCCGCGCGGCGGCCGCGTGCGCCTGCTCGGCGTCGACATCGGCCGTGCCAGCGAGCGCGAGATGCTCGCCGTGCGCCGCCAGATCGGCGTTTCGTTCCAGGGCGGCGCGCTGCTCACTTCGATGTCGGTCGGCGACAACGTCGCCCTGCCGCTGCGCGAGCATACGAAACTGGACGAGGCCACGATCCGCATCATGAGCCGGCTCAAGCTCGAAGTCGTCAACCTCGGCGGTTTCCAGGACCTGATGCCGGCCCAGCTCTCCGGCGGCATGGTCAAGCGCGCGGCGCTGGCGCGGGCGATCGCGATGGACCCCAAGCTGTTGTTCTTCGACGAGCCATCCGCGGGTCTCGACCCGGTGGTTTCGGCCGAACTCGACGAATTGATCCTGCGCCTGCGCGACGCGTTGCGCATGACCATCGTGGTGGTCACGAACGAACTCGAGAGCGCGTTCA
>JAJXWU010000121.1 GCA_021781425.1 Pseudomonadota bacterium | reverse complement strand
CGGCGCGCAGGATTGCGCGCAATTGCGCGGCGAACACGGCCGGCCGGCGCAGCGTCAAGCGCACGCCGCGCACGCCGAGCGCGGGATTCGGTTCGGCCGTAAGCGCCAGGCCTGTGGCATCGGCCTTGTCGGCGCCGAGATCGAGCGTGCGGATCGTCACCGGCGCGCCGGCCATGGCCATGACCACATCGCGGTAGGCGGCGAACTGTTCCTCTTCGTCGGGCAGTTCGCGACGCTGCAGGAACAGGAATTCGGTGCGGTACAGGCCGACGCCCTCGGCGCCGCAGGCGTGCGCCTGGGCGAGGTCGGCGGGCATTTCCGCATTGGCGTACAAGTGGATATGTATACCATCGCTGGTAAGTGACGGCGCATGCTTGAAGCGCGCGAGCAGATCCTGGCTGCGCGCCTGCTCGCGCTGAAACTGGCGATAACGCGCCAGATCCTGCGCGGTCGGATGGGCCACGATCTCGCCGGAGCCGCCGTCGATCAGCAGCAGGTCGTCGTCGGTCAGGCGTTCCAGTGCCTCGCGCGCGCCGACCACCATCGGCAGGCGCAGGCTGCGCGCCAGGATCGCGCTGTGCGAGAGCGCACTGCCGCCGGTGGTGACGAGTCCGAGCACGCCGTGTTCGGTCAGATGGGCGACTTCCGCCGGCGCGATCGTGTCGCCGACCAGGATGGTGCCCACGCGCGCGGCGATCTGGCGTTCGGCCGGCGTGGTGTCGCGATTGAGCGTGGCCTGCACGCGGCCGATGACGTGGTCGATGTCCTCGCGCCTGCTGCGGAAATACGGATCGTCTATCGCGTCGAACGCGGCCGCGAGACGGTCGCGTTGCATCTTCAGGGCAGCGCCGGCGCGGTAGCGGCCCTTGCGGATCAGCGCGTACAGGCCCTCGGTGAGCTCCGGATCGTCGAGGATCAGACTATGCGCGTCGATGAATTCGCCGACCTCGCGCGCCAGCGCGCCGTGCAGTTTCTCCCGCAGGACATTCAGGTCATCGCGTGCATGCTGCAAGGCCGCACGCAGGCGCTCGACCTCGGGTTCGATCTCGTTTTCCGCGAGCGGGCGTTCGTCGATGCGAATCTGGCTGGGCTGCACGAGGCGCGCGCGGCCCAGCACCATGCCCCGCGCCGCGGCGGTTCCGCCGATGACAATGCGGCTGCTCATGCGCCCGCTCTTGTGAAGTTGTAGTGTCGCGCGCAATGCGCGCGACGATCACTCCCCCTCGCCCGCTTGCGGGAGAGGGTAAGGGGTGAGGGCCGAAGGCGCGTGCGCTTCATCGAATTCATGCGCCCTCGTCGAACTGGCGCGCGAACAGATCGGCCATCGCCTCGAGCGCGGCGGCTTCGTCCACTCCGTCGGTGCGCAGCGTGATGGTCTGGCCGATGCCGGCGGCGAGCATCATCACGCCCATGATGCTTTTCGCGTTGATCTCGCGGCCGCGGTGGATCAGCCAGGCGTTGCTCTTGAAACCCTGCAGCAGTTGCACGAGTTTCGCCGAGGCGCGCGCGTGCAGGCCGAGTTTGTTGGTAATGATCACCTCGCGCTCCATCATTTTTGCGCTCGTCCCTGATCGCGAAAATCAGGAAGCGACCATGCCTGGTCACACTTCTCGACAAAAATCCTGTTCTTACTAGCCATTTTCCTGATCCACGCGAATTCCCGCACGCCCACCATTGGCCGCGGTCTGCGCGAGTTCCGCAAGCGGCTGCTCCGGATAGTTGAGCGCGCGCAGCAGCATCGGCAGATTCAGGCCCGAGACGCGGCGGATGTCGAGCCCCAGTTGCGGCAGGCGCTGCGCAACGTTGCTCGGTGTGGCGCCGTAGACATCGGTGAGCACCAGCACGCCGTCGCCGGAATCCAGCCGGCGCACGCGCGCGGCGGCTTCGCGCAGGGCGCTTTCCGCATCGCTGCCGGGCGGAATCGCGAGCGCTTCCAATGGCAGCGGAATGCGGCCGAGGATGTGGCGCGCGGTGGCGATCAGGGCCTCGCCCATCGCTTCGTGCGTGAGTAAAAGTATACCGACGCTCATTCCAGTTCCCGGTGAAAAGTCAGTACCTGTTCGCGCCAGCCGCGGAAATGTGCCGCCAGGCATTCGGCGAGGTACACCGAACGATGCCGCCCGCCGGTGCAGCCGATGCAGATCGTCACGTACGAGCGATTCTCGGCCTCGAAACGCGGCAGCCAGGCGTCGAGGAAGTCGCGCACCTGGGCAAGATACTGTCCGACTTCCGGCTTGCCTTCGAGCCAGGCGCGCACCGCCGCATCGCGACCGGACAGCGGCCGCAGCGATGCTTCCCAATGCGGATTCGGCAGACAGCGCGCGTCAAACACGAAATCCGCGTCCGCGGGTACGCCGCGCTTGTAGGCGAAGGACTCGAACAGCAACGACAGTGGCCCACCGGCCATCCCGAGTTCCGTCGCGATCAGGCGACGCAACTGGTGCACGTTCAAGTCGGCGGTGTCGATCGTGCGCTCGGCAATCGCCACGACCGGTTTCAGCAGTTTGCGCTCACGCGCGATTGCCTCGCCGAGCGACACGCCTTCGCCGGTCAGCGGATGGCGCCGGCGCGTGTCCGAATAGCGCTTGAGCAGCACCTCGTCGCGCGCGTCGAGAAAGATCAAACGATGCTCGATGCCGCGTTGCGCGAGATCGGCGAGGATCGCCGGCAACTGATTCAGATCCTGCGGTCGGTTGCGCACGTCGATACCGACCGCCAGGCGCGGATGCATGCCCGTGCGGGTGGTCTCGGCGACGAACGCCGGCAGCAGCGCGCCGGGCAGGTTGTCCACGCAGTAATAGTCCAGATCCTCCAGCGCGCGCAAGGCGATGGTCTTGCCAGAGCCGGACATGCCGCTGACGATGATCAGGCGGGGGGCGGGTGGGACTGGATTGTCGGGGGTGGATGCCATGTGGACGCGGGAAATGGTGAAGTCAGTATATTCGTATATCGCGAAATGCGGTTGTTGTGTCGCCCATGATCGCTAGTAGCGCTAGAATGAAAGTTTGTTGATTTGCAGCGAATCCTGAGCCGGGATTTGCATCGAAAAATGAGCCACCCGTTGGGGGTCTAGCTTAGCTTGTTTTGTGGGTTCGGCTGTTCGGCATTTCTCCTTTCTTGATGTCCTGGTGGTGGCGGTAGCGGTAGCTGTCGTTGCCGGTTTCCAGGATGTGGCAGCGATGGGTCAGACGGTCGAGCAGGGCGGTGGTCATCTTGGCGTCGCCGAACACGGCAGGCCATTCGGCGAAGCCGAGGTTGGTGGTGATGGCGATACTCTACGATATATCCAGTCAGATCAATTTGCAGCTGCGATTAATAGGTCCGCCGGAAGGTGGTCATCGTTCCCGCAATATCCACCGGGCTCGCCGGATATCGCAGGTCACTATCCAAACCAGCGTGCCAGGTCTTGGGATTTTCTATACCAGAAATATTCCAATCATCTGATGATGCGTGGCGGGTTCTGTGGGTGCTATTACGGAAATTGATATGAAGTACGCATTGGCAATTTTGTTGTCACTTTGTTTTCTTGTTGAGAAAGGTCATGCCGTAGCCGTTGAAACATGCACAGATTTCGCTGGGTCCGCAAAGGTAACTATTCTTGAAAGAAATGGTTTTTATGATGAGAACGATCTTTTAAATTATTTGCACCAAGACTTTCAGAACCTCAGCGAGCAAATGTTATCGCAATATATGTATGCCGCGAGTTCTTCTGGTTGGCTGAAGGTAGTAACTTTTCTACTCTTAAAAAAGATCGATGTGAATATATTGTACGTGCAGCCTAATCTATCAATAACTCCACTTGGTATCGCTGCATGGTGTGAGCGTACAGATATTGTTAAATTGTTACTCAAGAATCATGCGAATCCAAATGCCAAAATCAGTATGTTTTCAGGAATATACAATAAGAGGATCGAAACTGACGTCTTGCATCTTGCTGCCGTTGGTGAGGGGAATGAGGGGGGCGATGTCGATATCATTTCAGAGCTGAAGAACAATGGCGTTCACCTAGGTGCAAGAGATTCTATGGGCTATACCGCACAAAGATTGGCATGTGAACTCAATGAAGGGTCAAACGCATGCCGCATACTATCTTTGAGATGACCTTCTCGCAGCTATGCGCTGCGTGTACAAGTTGAGTAGTAACCCAACTCAAAGCCGCCGCCGAAGGGCCATGTAGCAAGTTTGTCCAATTCGGATTTGGACCCTGTCACTGTTCAAAGGAGTGTGAATGCTTTGCAAAGCATTACCCGTGATGTTCTGCCTGCTCGCCGGCTGCGCATCAAACCCACCTCAAAGCAAGTACGCGCCGCCCAGCGCGCAGACGATTGACGCGTTGCGCAGCAAGAACGTGGAACTTCTTATCATGCCGACGCCGGAGTTCGAGCAGATCGATGGCAGCGATCAGGCGATGATGACGGTCGGCATTTTGTTCGGCGCGATCGGCGGCGGTGTTGGCGCAATCGCCGTCATGGAGCACGCGAAAAGTCGCGGTCAGGCGCTGGTCAAGGAAGACGCCATCGCCGATCCCACGGCCGAGCTGACGGATAAGATTCGCGACATCCTGACCGGCAAGTACGGCAGTTCGCTGGTTGACTCGGGCGCGCGCTACTCCGTTGTCGTGTCGACGGATTCCTGGGCGCTGGCTAAGGATAGCGTAGTGTTGAATACCTCGGTGAAGATCAACGATACCGCCGTGGCGCAGGGGAAAAAACCCGTGGTCGTCGCATCCGGATCGTGCCGCTATCGCGCGCCCGAGGAGAAAGGAGCGCCTACGGCCGATGACCTTCTTGCCAACCACGGCGTGAAATTGAAGCAGACGCTGAGTGCCGCGCTGGATCGCTGCGTGCAGGATTTCCGCGACAAGTTGTTCCTGTAACGTTGACCTCGGTTAGCCAGTGAGTCATAGCGCAACATAGCGATGAGCCACCCTCGCGACATATCGCAGCAAGACCTGGAAACGATGGCGTCGCTGACGCCGTATCCGCACCTACTGTACAAATTAGCGGAATCGGCCCGCCGCACGATCGGGTTCTTTCCTGCGCACAACCCTCGTGCATTAGAGTACCCGTGGGTGCTCGCCCGGCTCCCCGCGAAGCTAAATGGGCTGCGGATTCTCGATGTTGGGGCGGGCGTGAACCCGCTGCCGTTCATGTTGGCGGATCGCGGCGCCGAGGTAACCACACTCGATAATCACCCAACCGCGCGCGACCCGAGCGCGCGCGAGCAGTGGAACGAATGGGGATTTTTGGATTACGCCCTGATCGAAGCGCGCATCGCCTCGGTGCGGGCAGCTTACGAAGCTTATATTTCCGCTAGCCTGTTTGACGTGATTTACAGCGTCAGCGTAATCGAACACGTTCCCGGCGACGTGCGTCGCCTATGGATCGATAACTTCGCCCGGCAATTGACGCCCGGTGGCGTGCTCCTCTTAACCGTGGATCTGGTGCCCGGCACCGACACGCTCTGGAATCTGAGCGAGGGCCGCGTCGTGGAACCACAGGAAGCGCACGGCGAGTTCTCGACGCTGCTGGATGAACTGCAAAAGGCGGGATTCGAAATCGCATTCACCGGGGTTCAGCGCGCAATCCCCGATTCGCGTGTCGATGTGGGGTTCATCAAGGGGCGGCGGCGTTGAGTTTTTGAAAAGGGGCAGAGAACATTTTGATTGAGCTGGGGTACCCTTGGTGGTCCCTCGAAATATTCTCTGACCCCTTTTCTCCTCACCACGGCGCCTGCCGGCGCATCTGGTGCGCCTGCCGGTCGAGGAAGGTCTGTGCGGGATCGATGCCCTTGGTTTTCAGGACATGGTTGCGTACGGCGGCTTCGACCAGCACGGCGAGGTTGCGGCCGGGGGCGACGGGGATGGTGGTTTGCGGAATCTTGGTGTCGAGGATTTCGCGATAGCTGTTGGCGCCGTAGATGCGTTCGAGTCCGCTCTGCTCGATCGGCTGCTCGCGCGGCAGCAGGTCCAGGTGCACGACGAGGCGCAGGTATTTGGACTGCTTTACCGCCGTCTGGCCGAACATCTCGCGCACGTTGAGAATACCGAGGCCACGCACTTCGAGCAGGTCCTGCAGCATCTCCGGACAGGTGCCGTCGATCACGTCCGGCGCGATCTGGATGAATTCCGGCGCGTCGTCGGCGACCAGGCGATGACCGCGCGTGATGAGTTCCAGCGCCAGTTCGCTCTTTCCCGATCCCGATTCGCCGGCGATCAGCACGCCGATGGAATACACCTCCATCAGCACGCCGTGCAGGGTGACGCGCCGCGCCAGCATGCGCGCGAGGTGGTATTGCAGGTAGGTGAGCAATTCGTGGCCGCGCTGGCTGCTCACCCACACCGGCGTGCCGGATTCGTTGGCGGCGTCGCGCAGGTCGGCGGGCACGGCCTGATCCTTGGTCACGATCAGCGCGGTGGGCGCGAAACCCATGATCTTCTCGACCATCTCCCAGCGCTGGCGCGAATCCAGGCTGTCGAGCCAGGCCAGTTCCTCGGCGCCGACGATCTGGATCTTGTTCGGATAGATGATGTTCAGGTATCCGGCGAGCGAAGGCCGGCGCGGCTGTTTTTCCGCCGGCACGATGGCGCGGTGCTCGCCGCGTTGGCCGGCGACCCAGCGCAACGTCAGGCGCTGGCTGATCTTGTCGAACAGTTCGCGGGCGGTAAGGCGTTCCATGCCGGCATTTTGCCAGAAATCATCGATTACAACGGCCACTGGCTATGATGACGCACCCGGATTTTGAGGAAGCCTCATGAAGCGCCTGTCGATTCTAACTGCGGTACTGCTGGCCGCCTGCAGCAATGGCGGCCCGACGACACCCACGGCGGGCATGGTGCCCGTTGTCGCTCCCGTGCAGGCGGTCACGCCACGGGACGTGCCGGGCAGCGTGCTAGTGAACCCGGATTTCGAACAGACGGCCGGCGACGGCAGCATTCCGGGTTGGGTGATGTCGCAGCATGCGGGGCCGGTTTCGTACGCAATGCGTATCGACCCGGTCGACGCCTACGCCGGTCACGGAAGTTTTCACATGACCCGCACGCAGCCGCAGATTTTCGGATCGCTGATCCAGAGTCTGGATGCGCGCCCGTACGCTGGAAAGACGGTCGAGCTGTCGGCGATGCTCAAATCCAGAGGCGTCGGCGCCGGCGGCTGGAAACTATTCATCAACGCGAATGTGCCAGGCACATTGAATTATTCCCGCGGGTTGACTGGTGACCGCCCCTGGCAAAACGAGTCCGTACGATTGAACGTGCCGGCGGGCGCGCGGCAACTGACGGTCGGCGTCACGCTGCTCGACGCCGGGGATGGCTGGATGGACGACGTCGAACTGAAAACAGTTGACTAGGGAACCACTGATTCACCGTCGCGAGCGATGAGGATTTGCGGGTCGCCGGAGCGCAGGAGCTGTAGTCTACCGTCGAGTAAATGCGGGTGAGTCGAGCGCTGCTTGGCGCGCACTGCGCGCCGCGCGAGCGAACGCCCGTGCCGTTGGCGCGGGCCGGGAGCACCGCCGATACGCAGAGCATCGAGCGCAGCAGGTTAATCAGAGGTTCCTAGGCCAGCGGCAACAGTATCTCGATTTCCAGTCCGCCGCCGTCGGCATTGCTGGCGCGAATGCGTCCGCCCTGGCGCTCGATCGCGCGCTTGGCGATGGCAAGCCCCAAGCCGCTGCCGCCGCTCTTGCGCTGGCGTGCGGTGTCGGTGCGGAAGTAGGGTTCGAAGATGCGCGCGCAGTCGGCCGGCGGCACGCCCGGACCCATGTCGCGCACGCGCAGCCGCGCCTGACCCTCGACGCGATCCAGACGCAGGTCTACTTCGCTGTGCGGCGCGGTGTAGTGAACCGCGTTGCGCACCACGTTTTCCACGGCGCTGGCGAGCAACTCGCCTTCCGCGCGCACGGTCAGCGGCGCGGTCTGGGCGATACGCAGCGTGCATGGTCGCGCCTGCGCCTCGAAGGTGGCGTCGACGGCGATGTCGGCGACGAGTTCGTCGAAGGCAACATCGTCCACCTTGTCGGGCAAGGTCGTTTCCATGCGCGAAAGCTGGATCGCCTGCGCGATCATTTCCTCCAGGCGCAACGCCTCGCGTTCGATGCGGTCGAGCTGCTCGGACGGTTCGGATTGGGTTCTGGCGAGTTCCAGCGCCACGCGCAGGCGCGACAGCGGCGAGCGCATCTCGTGCGAGACGTCACGGATCAGACGGCGCTGGCCGTCGACCAGATCCTTCAGGCGCGCGGCCATGAGGTCGAATTCCTCGGCCAGGGCGAGGATCTCCGCACTGCGCCCGAAACGCACCACGCCGACGCGCGCGGACAGGTCGCCGCGTGCGACGCGGCGGGCGCTGGCGCGGATGCGCGACAGCGGCGCGGCCACGTAGGAGGCGAGCAGGGCGCTGGCCAGCGCGCAGATCAGCATGGCGATGCCGATGTTGGACCAGAACGTCATCGGCCGGCGCCAGATCAGGCGGGTGAGGAATGAGCCGGCGAAGACGGCAACCGCGCGGTACTCGGTAGGAACGCCGCGGACGCGCAACTCGCGCAGGCGCACGCGTTCCGGGATGGTTGTGCCGGGTGCCGCGGCGAGCGCGACGCTGGCGGCGGTCGGCAGCGAACGGCCGAGCAGATCGCGGCCTTGGGCATCCACCACGTAGATCGTGCCCGGACCGTAACCGGCCGAACTTTGCAGCCATTGGCGCAGGCCGTCCACGCCATGGTGGTGCAATTCGATGCCGGTGCGCAGCAGCTGATCGTCCATCGCCCCTTGCAGACGGGTGATGCCAAGGCCGGGGATCTTCGCGCTTTCGAAATGCGCGGTCGTGGTCCACGCCAGCGACACGATCAGCACCACGCCGACCAGCCAGAATGCCGCGAAAATCCGCCAGAACAGGCCGCGCATGTCAGCCTTCATCGACAATCCTGAATACGTAACCGCCGCGATGCACGGTGCCGATCAGCGACTCGCCGTCGGCAGCATCGCCCAGCTTGCGCCGCAATTTGGAGATGTGCACGTCGATGCTGCGGTCGAAAGGTCCGAGCGGACGGCCGAGCACGTCCTGCGACAGGGTTTCCTTGCTGACCACGCGCCCGGCTTCGCGCAGCAGCGCCGCAAGCACGTTGAATTCGGTACCGGTCAGGGCAACAGGTTCGCCGCGCAAGGTCACGCTGCGCGAGGCGGCGCGCAGGGATACCGGGCCGACGCTGACATCGGCCAGCCGCGTCGCGTCGGCGTCGCCGCGCGTGCGGCGCAGGATCGCGCGCAGGCGGGCCGCGATCTCGCGCGGATTGCAGGGTTTGGGCACGTAGTCGTCGGCGCCCAGTTCCAGACCGAGGATGCGGTCGGTGTCCTCGCCGAGTGCAGTGAGCATGAGCACCGGCAGGGCGTTGTCGCGGCGCAGTTCGCGCAGCAGGTCCAGACCCGAGCGCTGCGGCAACATGACGTCCAGGACGACGGCGTCAAAGCTGCCGTCGCGCGCGCGGCAAAGCGCCTCGTCGCCGTCGTGGCTGACGTCCACGGCAAACCCGTCACGCACCAGAAAATCGCGCAGGAGCTGGCATAGCTCCTCGTCGTCGTCGGCCAGCAGGATCTTCGCCTCGCTCATGCGCGCGAAGTGTACGCATGCACTGCCCGTATGGCGCGGCCTTTACCGGATTTTACCTGCCGCCATTCGCGCCATGATGCGCGGCCGACAGCCGGTTCATCAGCGGCAGCACGGCGAGTGCGATCACGGTGCAGACGATGCCGGCGTAGCCCAGGTTGGTGAACAGGTGCGTGTAGATCGGCAGGGTCTTGAGCGGATCGGTCACGTCCTGCGGTATCGCCGCGTAGTTGGCGACGATGCCGCCCAGGTATTGCGAGATGCCCACGCCGACGTAGTAGGCGCCCATCATGAAACCGCCCATGCGCGCCGGCACATAGCGCGCGATCATGGCGAGGCCGAGTCCGGAGACCAGCAATTCGCCCAGCGAATACAGGCCAAAGCCCCAGATCAGCACCCAGGTGGAAGCCTTGCCGGCGGCATCGGCATACAGGCCGGCCATGCCGTAGACGAAATAGCCGGCGGCGACCATGGCGAAGCCGAGCGCGAACTTGGCGGCGATGGAAATGTCCTTGCCGCGCTTGCCGAAATGCGTATACAGCCAGGCCAGAATCGGCGACAGGATCATGATCCAGATCGGATTCAGCGCCTGGTATTGTCCCGGCAGCCAGGTATACAAATGCACGCCGAACAGGCTCCAGTCCCAGTTCGTGTTGCGCAGCGCGAATAGCGCCAGCGAGGTGGGCATCTGCTGGTAGAAGATGAAGAAGAAGATGGTCTGGATCGTCAGCACCAGTGCGGCGATGAGTCCGGCACGCTCGTCGCGGTGGCTGTTGGCGATCAGGTATCCGAAGATCGCGAGCATGGCCGCGCCCGCCGCCCAGACGAAGGCGCGCGCGATGGACTGGTGTTGCAGGATGAACGCGGCGATGACGACGCAGACCGCGCCAACCGCCAGCACCTTCAGCAGGGTGGCGACGTTGAACGGCCGCGCATCCGGTTCCGAACCGACGTGGCGCATCGAGGCGCGCATGAAGGAGTAGTTGACCAGGCCGACGATGAGGCCCGCGCAGCACACGCCGAACGCCGCATGCCAGCCGAACTGGCTGTGGTACAGGCCGTTGACGTAATCCTTGATCCACGGCGTGAGCAGCATCGAGAAGGTCGAACCGATGTTTACCGCCATGTAGTAGATGGTAAAGGCGCTGTCGATGCGCGAGTCGTCGCCGTCGTAGATCTTGCGCACCAGGTTGCCGGCATTGGGCTTGAACAGACCGTTGCCGACGACGATGACGCCGAGCGCGAAGTACAGGAACGTCGCGCTCTCGGACGGCAGCGTCAGCAGCGCGTAGCCGATCGAGAGAATTGCCGCGCCGGTGAGCATGGTGCGGCGCGTGCCGAGGACGCGGTCGCCGACCCAGCCGCCGATCGCCGGCGCCACGTAAATCAGCGCCGAGGCCGCGCCCCAGATCAGGTTGGCATCGACGTCGCCGAACCCCAGGCGCTGGACCATGTAGTACACGATCAGCGCTTGCATGCCGTAGTAGCCGAAGCGCTCCCACAGTTCGATCAGAAAGATGGTGGAGAAGGCTTTGGTCTGCGAGGCGGGCGTGGAAGTCATGCTGGCTCCGGGCCGGGACGGAAGGGCGCAGGTTACCCGAACCGGCGCGAAATGGAATGTGCGTTTGCGGAAAAGAATCAGCGAGCCGTGGGCTTGATCCACCGTCCGAGCAACGTCGCCGCGATCAGGGTGACGAGCGCGGCCAATGTGACCGAGGCGAGCACGTCCGAAACGAAATGAACACTCATGTCGATGCGCCCGAAGGCGATGAAAACCGGAATGATCAGCAGCGGAATGCGCCAGCGCGGGAACAAGTACATCAGCGGCAGGAACAATCCCCAGAAAAACGCGACGTGCCCGGACGGAAACGAGCTGCCCCCGGCGAACCAGATGTGCTGCCAGTCGCCGTGGCCGAAGAGCTCGTAGGGCCGCTGGCGGCCGAAGAATTTCTTGAGTCCGAAGGCGGCGGCGATGGTCGTCAGTTGCACGCCGCCGGTGAAGAGCAGGGCGCGGGCGAGGGCGCTGCCGCGATTGAACAGCCAGCCGAGAATGCCGAGCGCGCACAGGATGCCGCCCAGCAGCACGCCGGAGAGCATGTGGCTGTGCAGCAGCGAGCGTCCGGAAATCGCGTCCAGTGCGTGCGTGCCGTCGACGAACACGGCGGAACTGGCCACGACCGACGCATGCACCGCCTCGGCGATGCGGCGATCCAAGCCGAAGATCAAAACCAGCGCCAGCGCAGCACAGACGAGGGCGGTGAGGGCGAGGGCGCGTTTGCTCATGGCGGTCATCGTGGGGTGAGTATGGCATCATATCGCGCCTTGCCAAACCCGGGACACAACGCATGCCGAGCACCGAACCGCGCGGACCGCGCCAGATCTGGAAGGCGCTGATCTGGTCGGGCAAGGGCCTGCGCGCGGGCTGGACTTACGAGGCTTCGTTCCGGCTCGAAGTATACTTGTGCATCATCTTGTTCCCGCTCGGGCTGTGGTTGGGCCACGGCGCGCTGGAGAAGGCGCTGCTGTGCGGCAGCCCGATCCTGGTGCTGTCGGCGGAACTGCTCAATTCCGCGATCGAGGCCGTGGTCGACAAGGTCAGTCCCGAATTCCACGAACTGGCCGGGCGCGCCAAGGACATGGGCTCGGCCGCGGTCTTCCTGCTCATGTTGAATGTGCTGCTATGCTGGGCGCTGATTCTCTGGCAGCGCTTCTGATGCTTCGGCGCCGCGGATTGCAAACCCCATGAGTTTTTTCCAAGGCGAGTTGTTCGTCGCCCTGCTGACTTTGTCTACGCTCGAGATCGTGCTCGGCGTGGACAATCTCGTATTCATCTCCATCGCGGTCGGACGCCTGCCCGAAGCGCGGCGTTCCCACGCCCGCCGTCTGGGTCTGAGTTTCGCCTGTCTGACCCGCATCGCCTTGCTCTTGGTACTCGCGCACCTGGCGCGCATGGACGACACCCATGCGCCGCTGTTTCATCTCGGCGCGCAGATCATTTCCGTGCGCGATCTGATCATGACCGGCGGTGGCGTATTTCTGCTGGTCAAGGGCTCGATGGAGATCCACGAGGCAATCTATGGCGTCGCCCAGCCGCCGTCGGCGAATGCGGCGATGGCCGCGTTCGTTTGGGTGATCGTGCAGATCGCCCTGATCGACATCGTGTTCTCGCTGGATTCGGTAATCACGGCGGTGGGCATGGTGCGCAACATTCCGGTGATGGTCGCCGCGATCGTGCTCGCGGTGCTGGTGATGATCTTCGCCGCCGATCCGGTCGGCGAGTTCATCGACAACAATCCGACCATCCGCATGCTCGCGCTGGCCTTCATCATGGCGATCGGCGTGATGCTGGTCGGCGAAGGTTTCGCGATCCACATTCCGCGCGGCTACATCTATTTCGCAATGGCCTTCTCGGCTGTGGTCGAGCTGCTCAATCTCGCCGTCAAGCGCCAGAAGAAGAAGCATCTCAAACGCCGTGAAGACGACACCGGCCGCGAAACGCTATGATGACCACTTGCGAATTGGAGGAACGACCATGCGCCTGCAACGACTCGTGATTCTCGCGCTCGCCGCGTTCATGCTGGCCGGCTGCGGTTACAACGCGATCCAGTCCAAGGACGAAGCGGTCAAGGCCGCCTGGTCCGAGGTCGTCAACCAGTACCAGCGCCGTGCCGATCTGGTGCCGAATCTGGTCAACACGGTGAAAGGTTATGCCGAGCACGAGCAGTCCACGCTCGAAGCCGTGACCAATGCGCGCGCGCAGGTCGGCAAGATCACGCTCAGTGCCGACGATCTCAACGACGCGGCCAAGATGAAGGCGTTCCAGCAGGCGCAGGGCGAGTTGTCCGGCGCGCTGTCGCGGCTGATGGCGGTTTCGGAGAATTATCCGAACCTCAAGGCCGATTCCCTGTTCCAGACCCTGCAGGCGCAGCTCGAAGGCACCGAAAACCGCATCGCCGTGGCACGCAACCGCTATATCGCCGCGGTGCAGGACTATAACGTGTTGGTGCGCAGCTTCCCGCAGAACCTGACTGCCAAGATGTTCGGCTACACGACCAAGGCGAATTTCACGGTGGAAAACGAGAAGCAGATTTCCACCGCACCGACCGTGGATTTCGGCAAGTCCGCGCCGGCGCAGCCGACCAAGCCATAGGGCATGGCGATGCGCGCGCTGCACACATTCGCGGCGATCCTCGCTAGCGTGGTACTGACGCTCGGCGTCGCGCGGGCCGATGCCGGCCTGCAAGCCATTCCGCCGTTCGGCGCGCGCGTCACCGATCTGGCGAATACGCTCACGCCGGCACAGGTGCAGACGTTGACGCAGCAACTGCAGGCGCTGGAACAGCGCAAGGGCTCGCGCGTGGCGATCCTGATACTGCCCACGACGCAACCCGAGGATATCGCCCAATACAGTATCCGCGTTACCGATGCGTGGAAACTGTCACGCACCGACAAGCAGGCGCAGGACGGCTTGCTGCTGATCGTCGCCAAGAACGATCATCGCGTGCGCATCGAAGTCGGACGCGATCTGGAAGGCGCGATTCCCGACGCCGCCGCCGACCGCATCATCCGCGAATACATCACGCCGAAATTCCGCGCCGGCGATTTCTACGGCGGCATCGAGGACGCGCTCGGCGCGCTGACCAAGCTGATCGACGGCGAGTCCCTGCCGCCGCCGCTCACCGGCAGCTCGCACCGGCAGTCCACCGGCGACTCGTTCAACCTGCTGTTCCCCATCGTCTTCATCGGCCTGTGGCTGCGCGCTTTTCTCGGCGGCCTGCCGTCGGCGCCGCGCGCGGGATTGCTCGGCGCGGTCTGCGGCGGCGCGGCCTGGCTGTTGACCGGCGCACTCGCGTTGGGTATTGGCGCGGGCATACTCGGACTTTTGTTCGGCTGGCTTGGCGGCAGCGGCGGCAGTTTCGCCGGGCGCGGCGGATTCGGCGGCTGGACCGGCGGTGGTGGCTTCGGCGGTGGCGGCTTCGGCGGCGGAAGTTTCGGTGGTGGCGGCGGCGGATTCAGCGGCGGCTCGTTTGGCGGCTTCGCCGGCGGCGGCGCCTCGGGGAGTTGGTGAGATGCGAAACTTGCGCGGCCTGCGTCA
>JAJXWU010000032.1 GCA_021781425.1 Pseudomonadota bacterium | reverse complement strand
CCGATCTCGCACGCGCGCGTCGGACAGCGAGGCGACGATCCAGCGCCGCTTGACCGACGCGCATGCGGACTTGGCCCACGCCACGGAGTTCGACTACACGATCGTCAACGACGATTTCGCCGTCGCGCTGGCGCAAATGCGCGAAATTGTCACGAGCCGCCGGCAAGGTTGCGCATTGCCCGCGCCCGATCATGCTGCGTTGCTGGCGCGGTTGCTGAACTCGACCTGATCCGGTCGCGAGCGCGCCTTTCGCATTGCGCCGCGCTCCGGTAAGGTAGCCGCTCCCGATTGCATCGCGCCGATGAACGCCACACCCGCGAAACCTGCCGACGACGTCCTGATCCGCATCCGCGGATTGTGCACCGTGCTCAACGGCAAGACGATTTTCGACGGCGTGGACCTGGACATCCCGCGCGGCCGCGTCACCGCGGTCATGGGTCCGAGCGGCACCGGCAAGACTACGCTGATGCGCCACATGACCGGCCAACTCGCGCCGGATGCCGGCGAGATTTTCGTGGCCGGCCAGAATGTATGGAAGCTCGGCCGCGAGGCCTTGTTCGACCTGCGCGAGAAGATCGGCTACCTGTTCCAGAACTCGGCCCTGCTTACGGATTTTTCCGTGTTCGAGAATGTGGCGTTCCCGTTGCGCCAACACCTGAAATTGCCCGAGGAACTGGTGCGCAATGTTGTGCTGACCAAATTGCAAGCAGTGGGCTTGCGTGGCGCGGCGGAGCTGATGCCTAACGAGTTGTCCGGTGGCATGATGCGGCGCGTGGCGTTGGCGCGTGCCATCGTGCGTGATCCGATGCTGATCATCTACGACGAACCGTTCGTGGGCCTCGACCCGATCGCGCTGAATCAGATCGTCAAGCTCATCCGCACGCTCAACGCAACGCTCGGTGTGACCAGCCTTCTCGTCGCGCACGAGTTTTCCGCGGTACGCCGCGTTGCCGACCACATCCATCTTTTGGCCGGGGGCAAGATTGCCGCGTACGGCACGCCCGACGAACTGGCGCGCGGCGACACGCCGTGGACGCGGCAGTTCTTCAGCGGCGAGGCCGACGGCCCGGTGCCGTTTCACTATCCCGCGCCGGATTATGCGAAGCAGTTGGGGCTTTCCGCATGAGCGCCGTGCGCCGCCCTTCGCTGATCGTCGCGGGTCTGGCCCAGGTCGGCGCCTGCGGAATCTTCCTGCTGCGCATCCTGCGCGCACTGCCGCTCTCGCTGCGCTATCTGCGCGAAACCGTGCGCCAGGTCTTCTTCGTTGGCGCGATGAGCCTGACCATCATCATGATCTGCGGCCTGTTCGTGGGCATGGTGCTGGGCCTGCAGCTCTATCACACGCTGTCGATCTTCGGCGGCACCGCCGCGCTCGGCACCGTGGTCGCGCTGTCGTTGTACCGCGAACTCGGGCCGGTGGTTACCGCGTTGCTGTTCGCCGGGCGCGCAGGCACCTCGATCACGGCTGAAATCGGTCTGATGCGAGCGACCGACCAGCTCGATGCGATGGAAATGATGGCGGTCGACCCGCTCGCTTACGTGGTCGCGCCGCGCTTTCTCGCCGGGGTGATCGCGATGCCGCTGCTCGCGTGCGTGTTCAATGCGCTCGGTATCTTCGGCGCGCATCTGGTCGGGGTGAACTGGCTGGGACTGGACAGCGGCACGTTCTGGTCGAACATGACCTCGAGCGTGGACGTGTGGACCGACGTGATGAACGGCGTGTGGAAAAGCGCGGTGTTCGGTGCGGTGTGCACCCTGATTGCGACGTTCCAGGGCTACACCACGCCGCCGACCAGCGAAGGCGTCGCATATGCGACCACGCGCACGGTGGTGTTTTCCTCGATCGCGACATTGGCAATCGATTTTGTAATGACTGCGTTTCTGATGTAACAGGGCACGCGTGTGCACGAGTAAGCGTAACCTGATTGCACGGAACCAAGGCTGAGGTGAAACAATGGCACAACGGCAAAGTTTTCAGGTCGGCACCGGACTGTTCATCCTGCTCGGCTTCGCCGCGCTGGCGTATCTGGCCACGCAGACCACGAGTCTGGCCAATTACAGCCAGGGCGCAAGCTACGACATCGTCGCGCGCTTCACCAACATCGGCCAGCTCAAGCTGCGTGCGCCGGTCAAGGTGGCCGGCGTGCGCGTGGGCAGCGTGGCCGGCATCGCGCTCGAGCCGAACAAGCTCGACGCCAAGGTGACGCTTGCCATCGACGACCGCTACGACAAGATCCCGGACGATTCGGCGGCCGCCATATTCACCAGCGGTTTGTTGGGCGACCAGTACGTTGCCCTGCAGCCGGGCGGTTCGCCGACCAATTTCAAGAACGGCGACGAGGTGGTGCTGACGCAAAGTTCCATGCAGCTGGAGGAACTGATCGGCAAATATCTGGTCGGAGGCGATGCCGGCAAGACCGGCGACAAGGCCAAGTCCGACGCGGCCGCATCCGGCGACAAGAAGGAATAGGAGTCCGACATGAAAATCGCAAGTTTGCTGCTGTGCTTCGTCGGTCTGGCCGCGTTCGCTCCCGCCCGCGCGGATACGCCCACGCCGAATCAGGTGGTGCAGGGCATCGTCGACAATCTCGGCAAGACCATGGACACGCGTCGCGACGAGTTGAAGAACAACCGCGAAGAACTGCTCAAGACCATCGATGCCATCGTGCTCCCGCACTTCGACATCGACTACGCCTCGATCCTGGTGCTTGGCCAGAACGCGCGCACCGCCACGCCCGCGCAGCGCGTGCGCTTCGCCAAGGCGATGTACAACTCGATCACGCACCGCTACGCCGAGGGCCTGCTCAAGTACACCGAGGGGCGCGTCAAGGTGCTGCCATTTCATGGCCAGTTGAACGAAAAACGCACGTTGGTGCGCACTCAGGTCGTGCTCGACGACGGCAAGGTGGTACCGGTGGACTACGCGTTCCGCAAGTCCAGCGACGGTTCGTGGAAGGCCTACGACGTCATCATCGAGGGCATCTCCTATGTGACCAACTACCGCAACCAGGTCGCGGCGGAAATCGCCAAATCCAGCCTCGATGCGCTGACCACGCGTCTTGAATCGCAGGGCGCGGATGCGCTCAAGAGCATGGAGAAAAGCGGCAAGTGAGCACGCCGCTCTTCACCCTCGAAGCCGATACGCTCGGTGCCCTGCGCGCGACGGGCGCGGTTTCGTTCGCGAACGCGAAGCGGGCGTTGGCGCAGATGCCGACGCCATTGTGCGGCGGCGAGTTGAAAGTCGACCTCGGTGCGCTCGACGGCGCGGACAGCGCCACGCTCGCGGTCCTCATCGCCTGGAGCGCAGCCGCGCGTCGTGCCGGGGCGTCGTTGCATTATCTGCGCGCGCCGCCAGGCTTGCGCAACCTGGCGAAACTGTGCGAGGTGGACGGACTGCTCGGACTGGCCTGAGGCGGCCAGCGTCTCAGTGTTGCGGCGGCGTTCCGCCGTTCTTGTCCGATTGTTTCTGCTTCTGCTGCTTTTCGTAATCTTCCTGCTGCTGCAGCAGTTTGTCGGCGTCGTCCAGATCGTTGCCGCCCTGCAGCGACTGGATCACGCTCAACGGCGGCTCGCCGCGATAGATCTGGTACAGGCGGCGCTGGCGATAGGCGTCGCGGTAGAATATATAGGGATCGTACACACCCTCGAGCAAACCCTCGGCGTCGATCGCGCTCGAACGCAACGTCACCAGATAGGCCACGATGGGCAGATATTCGGAATGCAGCGGCTTGTTGTGGTTGCGGGCGTAGATATTCAGCGGGTCGAAGAAATAGCCGTCCACGGGCAGTCGCCAGACGTCGCGCAAAGTGGTCGACCCGTACAAAGGCAGTACGAGATATGGGCCATCCGGCACGCCCCACTTGGCAAGGGTCACGCCGAAATCGCTGGGACTGGCCTCGATGCCCAGCTCGCTGGCCGGATCGAAGAAGCCGAGCACGCCGACTGTCGTGTTGATCGCCAGCCGACCGGTGGCCTTCGTGGCTTGCGGCAAATTCGCCTGCAGCAGGTCATTCGCGATGGTGATCGGCGATTCGATATTGGCGAAGAAATTGCTGATCAGAGTGCGCGACGTGGGGTTCGTCACCTTGCGATAGGCGACCGCGACCGGCCGGATCGCGACCCGGTCGGCGAAATCGTTGAACGCGTACATCTTGCGGTTGAACGATTCCAGCGGGTCGTCCTTGCGCGGCATCGGCGTGGCGCAGCCGGCGAGCAGGGCGGCAAGGAGAACGGGAGTCGCGAATCTCCGCAGTAGCGGCAATGGCATCGAAGTTGATCGACCAAAAACCAGGGAGCGGCAAGCCTACCGCAGGAACGGGGCATATTGCACGGCAACACGGTCATGCCGGCCAGTTGCCGTTCAGATGCCGGGTTTGCGCTGCCGCACGCCCTGCCGCTACAATGTATCCTGTGTAATAGTCTGAATTGCTTTCGATTTTGAGGATTTTATGGCACGCATTACAGTAGAAGACTGTCTGGAAGTGGTCGACAACCGCTTCGAACTGGTGCTGATGGCGACGCGCCGGGCGCGCCAGGTAGCCAAGGGCGCCGATGCGCTCGTGGAGGCGAACAACGACAAGCCGACGGTGGTCGCGCTGCGCGAGATCGCCGGGCGCAAGGTCAACAGCGAGATGATCGACCAGATCGACCGCGTCGAGCGCGAGCGCAAGGAACGCGAAGCCCTGGAGTGGGCGGCTGCCGAGGTCGATGAAGACATGAAAGGCGGCGACGATCTGTGAGCCGTGACGGTCGACGAATGCATCTACCGTTGACCGCCTGCGACCGGCGGACGGCCTGATCGGGCGCGCGGAACGGTCATGAGCACGGCGCTGCGGGAAGCCATCCCTGCCGACGTGCAAGCGCTGGAGCGACGCCTCGGCGCCTATCTGCCACAGGATCAGATCGCGCGCGTGCGCCAGGCCTACCAGACCGGTGCGCGCGCACACGAAGGGCAGAAGCGCAAAAGCGGCGAACCCTACATCACGCATCCGGTCGCCGTCGCCGGCATTCTCGCCGAGATCGGCATGGACGCCGAAACCATCATCGCGGCGATTCTGCACGACACGCTCGAGGACACGCCGCTGTCGCGCGCGGAAATCGAAGGCGCGTTCGGCGCCACGGTGGCCGAACTCGTCGATGGCGTTACCAAACTCGACAAGCTGCGTTTCCGCAGCGTCGCCGAAGCGGCGGCCGAAAGTTTCCGCAAGATGCTGCTGGCGATGGCACGCGATCTGCGTGTCATCCTGATCAAGCTCGCCGACCGCCTGCACAACATGCGCACGCTGGCGGCGATGGCGCCGGAAGCGCGCCGCCGCATCGCGCGCGAGACCCTCGACATTTACGCGCCGATCGCGCAGCGCCTCGGCATGAACCGCACGCGCGCCGAGTTGCAGGACCTGGGTTTCCGCGCGCTGTATCCGGATCGCTATCGCATCATCGCCGAGCGCATCAGGAGCGCGCTCGGCAACCGCCGCGAGGCGATGGGCAGGATCGAGACCGCGCTGGGCGCGCGCCTGGAGCAGGAAAAAATCCCGCGCCGCGTGGTCAGCCGGATCAAGTCGCCGTACAGCATCTACGCGAAGATGCGCGCGCAGCACAAGAGCTTCGCCCAGGTCATGGACGTGTACGGATTCCGCGTGATCACCGCGGCAACGATGGATTGCTACCGCGCGCTGGGTGCGATCCATGCGCTGTACAAGCCGCTGGATGGTCGTTTCCGCGACTTCATCGCGATCCCCAAGGCGAACGGGTACCAGTCGCTGCACACGGTGTTGTTCGGTCCGATCGGCGCGCCGATCGAAATCCAGATCCGCACCGAGGAAATGGATCAGGTCGCCGAACGTGGCGTGGCCGCGCATTGGGTATACAAGACCTCGTCCGAACCGGCCACGGCCGCGCAAGCGCGTGCGCGCGAATGGGTCGCGGGCCTGGTCGACGAACAGACGCGCGAAGCGTCGTCGCTCGAGTTTCTCGAAAATGTAAAAGTGGATTTGTTCCCGGACGAGGTCTACCTGTTTACGCCCAAGGGCCGCATCCTCGCCCTGCCGCGCAACGCCACCGCGCTGGATTTCGCCTTCGCCGTACACACCGACGTCGGCACACACGCCGTTGCCGCACGCGTGGATGGCACTCTCGCGCCGTTGCGCCAGCGCCTGGCTTCCGGGGAAACCGTCGAGATCATCACGGCGCCGTCGGCTGCGCCGACGCCGCAGTGGCTGGAATGGGTGGCCTCGGCCAAGGCGCGCACCGCGATCCGGCATTTTCTCAAGCACCTGCAGCACGAGGACGCCGTGGATTTCGGCCATCGCATGCTTGACCGCGCACTCGACGCCCGCGGCACCAGCCTCGACGCGATTTCCGGCGCGGCGCTCGACCGGTTTCTCGCCGACGCACGCTACAAGCGCCTCGAGGAGTTGCTCGCCGACATCGCGCTCGGCAACCGCATGCCGGATCAGGTCGCCGCACAATTGGTGCAGACGCTCGACGGCGCGCAGACATTGCTGCCGCACCAGGCCCACGCGCAGGAAAAAATCCTGATCAGCGGCGCCGAGCGCGGCGTGCTCAGTTTCGGCAATTGCTGCAGTCCGGTGCCCGGCGACGAAATCGCCGGCTACCTGTCGGCGGGCAAGGGTATCGTCGTGCACCGCACCGATTGCCCGAACATGCCCGAGTACCGCAAGACCCCCGAGCGTATCGTCGCCATCGACTGGGACCGTGATGTCACCGGCGATTACCGCGCGCGTCTGCGCATCGTCGTCGACAACAAGCCCGGCGTGCTGGCCACGGTCGCGGCCGCCATCGCCGAGCGCAATTCCAACATCGAGAATGTCGAATACCAGGAACGCGACCAGCAGACCTCGACGCTGATGTTCACCATCGAGGTGCGCAACCGCAAGCACCTCGCCGACGTGATGCGCGGGGTGCGCAATGCGGCGGCAGTGCATGGGGTCTACCGCTACCCCTGAGGAACCGCCGAAAAGCTGCTCTCGGCAGCTCGTATGCCGGCGGCGCTCGGACTGCGAAGGCGGGATGCCGAAGCGAACATTCGCGTAGCGAATGGCCCGAAGGGCGAGCCGTGGACACGGTCAGTAATCCTCATTTACGATCGAGTAAACTCCGCTTCCTGCGCTCCGACGGCACGCCTGTTTCAATTGATTTTGATGTCTTCGCTCGCGCCCCTTTTCAGCGGTTTTCTTCGCTTTGGAGTTCAGTATGTCTAGGCAAAATATTGCATCTCCCGATGCCCCCAGGGCCATCGGCCCTTATTCGCAGGCCGTACGCTGCGGCAACACGCTGTATTTCTCCGGCCAGACGCCGATCGACCCGGCTACCGGCGCGCTGGTGCCGGGCGACATCGCGGCGCAGGCGCGGCGCGTGTTCGCAAATCTCAAGGCCGTCGCCGGTGCAGCCGGCGCCGGTTTCGCGCAGGTGGCGCGGGTGGGGATCTACCTGACCGACTTGTCCAACTTCGCCGCGGTCAATGCGGTGATGAAGGAATATTTCGCCGAACCCTATCCGGCGCGCTCGACCATTGGCGTGGCCTCGTTGCCGCTGAATGCGCAGGTCGAAATCGACATGATCGCGGTGCTCGACTGAGCACGCGCCGCGCATGCGCGAATCCGCCGCCGCGCAACCGGTAACCGCGCTGCCGGGCGTCGGTCAGGCCCTGGCGAAAACGCTGGATCGGCTCGGCCTGCGCACTCTGCAGGACCTATGGTTTCACCTGCCGTTGCGTTACGAGGACCGCACGCGCCTCACGCCGATCCGCGATCTGCTGCCCGGCGCGCCGGCGCAGGTGGAAGGCCGCATCGAAGCCGTCGAACGCGGATTCCGCTACCGACCGCAATTGCGCGTGGCGATCGGCGACGATTCGCGCGCGACCCTGCTCTTGCGCTTTTTCCATTTCAACGCGGCGCAGGCGAACCAGCTCGTCGTCGGCACGCGCCTGCGTTGCTACGGCGAGCCGCGCCTCGGCGCGCAGGGCCTGGAAATGGTGCATCCGCAATACCGGCACGTGGCCGATGACGCACCCATCGCAATCGAGGAGCGTCTGACACCGGTGTATCCGGTGACCGAAGGGCTGTCGTCCGCGCGCCTGGCCGGCGTGGTCGCGCGCGCCCTGCAACGCCTGCCGCAGGATGCCGAACTGGAGTTGCTTCCACCGGATTTGCGCAAAGTATACAAATTATCATCGCTGCGCGCCGCGCTCGAATACGCGCATCGTCCGCCCGCGCAGGCGAACCTGGCCCAGCTCGCGCTCGGCGCGCATCCGGCGCAGCGGCGCCTGGCGTTCGAGGAACTGCTCGCCCAGCACCTGAGCCTGAAGCGTCTGCGCGCACGCGTGCGTCAGCACGCGGCGCCGGTGTTGCGCGGCGGCGGCGAATTGCGCCGGCGCTTCCTCGCCGGGCTGCCGTTCGCGCCGACCCGCGCGCAGCGGCGCGTGGCGGCGGAGGTCGCGCGCGACCTTGCCAAGCCCGCACCGATGCTGCGACTGGTGCAGGGCGATGTCGGCTCGGGCAAGACCGTGGTCGCCGCACTGGCCGCGCTCGCCGCCGTCGAAGCCGGATTCCAGGCCGCACTGATGGCGCCGACCGAATTGCTGGCCGAGCAGCACTTCCGCAATTTCCAGCGTTGGATGAAGCCGCTCGGCGTCGAGGTCGTCTGGCTAGCCGGAAAACTGAAAGGCAAGGCGCGTAGCGCGGCGCTGGCGCACATCGCCGGCTCGGAGGAAGCACGCCCCGCGCAGATCGTGATCGGCACGCACGCGCTGATGCAGGAAGGCGTGGCGTTCCGCGCCCTGGCCCTGGCCATCATCGACGAGCAGCACCGCTTCGGCGTGCATCAGCGACTGGCTTTGCGCGAAAAGGGTCGCGCCGGTGACGGCGTCCCGCACCAGCTCGTGCTTACCGCCACGCCGATTCCGCGCACCCTGGCGATGACGGCGTATGCGGACCTGGACGTCTCGATCATCGACGAGTTGCCGCCAGGACGCACGCCGGTAACGACGGTGGCGATCGCCAATGCGCGCCGCCACAACGTGATCGAGCGCATTCGCGTCGCCTGCGCCGACGGCCGCCAGGCGTACTGGGTGTGCACCATCATTGAGGAATCCGACCTTCTTCAGGCGCAGGCCGCCGAGGCCGTGCATGCGGAATTGACCTCGGCCCTGCCCGGTCTGGCCATCGGTCTGGTGCACGGGCGTCTCAAGCCCGCGCAGAAACAGGCGGTGATGGACGCGTTTGCCTCCGGAAAAATCTCGTTGCTGGTGGCGACCACCGTGATCGAGGTCGGCGTCGACGTGCCGAACGCGAGCCTGATGATCGTCGAGAACGCCGAGCGTCTCGGCCTTGCGCAACTGCACCAGTTGCGCGGCCGCGTCGGCCGCGGCAGCGTCGAATCCAGTTGTGTACTTCTATACCAGACGCCGTTGTCGGCGATGGCGCGGCAGCGTCTGGACGTGCTGCGCGCGACCAACGACGGCTTCCGCATCGCCGAGAAGGACCTGGAACTGCGCGGCCCGGGCGAAGTGCTCGGCACGCGCCAGACCGGCCAGATGGCCTTGCGCATCGCCGATCTGGCGCGCGACGCGGACTTGTTGCCCGACGCGCAGCGCCTCGGCACGACGCTGCTCGACCGCGATCCGGCGCTTGCCGATAAACTGATCGAGCGCTGGATCGGACAGGCGGCGCGCTATGCTGGGGCCTGACCGGGGACGATAAACAAATGGGGCATACGAGAATTCTGATCGACACCGATCCCGGCGTGGACGATGCGTTGGCGATCCTGATGGCGCACCGCCAGGCCGATGTCGTTGGTCTCACCATCGCCGCGGGCAATGTGGGGTTGGCGCACACAACCGCGAATGCATTGAAGTTGGTGGAAACCATGGGCGCATCGACGCCGGTCTTTGCCGGCTGCGCCGGGCCCTTGCTCGCGCGCCCACCGCAGGACGCCGCCTTCGTGCACGGACTCGACGGTTTCGGCGATATCGGCTACACGCCGAGCGCGCGCCGCGCGGAAATCGAGCCGGCGGCGCTGGCCATCCTGCGCCTTGCACGCGAGCACGCGGGAAAGCTCGTGATCGTGACGCTGGCGCCGTTGACCAATCTGGCGCTGGCGCTGCGGCTCGATCCGGAATTGCCCTCGCGCGTGGCGCGGCTCGTCGTCATGGGCGGCGCAGTGACCGGGCGCGGCAACACCTCCGTAGCAGCAGAATTCAACATCGGCTTCGATCCGGAGGCCGCATCCATCGTGTTCTCGGCGTGGCCGCAGATCGAGCTTGTGGACTGGGAACTGACCATGCGCCATGGCATCGGTTTCGACACGATCGCGCGCTGGTGCGCGGCGGACGATCCGCGTGCGCGTTTCTTCGACGCGATCTCGCGCAAGACCCGCGCCTGGTCGCAGGCGCGCGGACGCCGGCATCTGATGCTCGCCGATCCGCTGGCGATGGCGGTCGCGCTGCAGCCGGAACTGGTGACGCGCGCACAGGAGCACCACGTCGAAATCGCTCTGCACGGCGTCGCGCGCGGCGCGACCCTGGTCGACTGGGAGAATCGTTCGGGCAAGGCGCCGAACGCGCGTATCGTGTCAGACGTGGATCAGGCGCGTTTCGAGGCGCTGGCGGCGTCCGCGTTCGGCACGGATTGAACCACGGCGCCCCCAATCGCTCCTGCCTAGGGCGGGGGAAAGACGAGTGCCCGGGGCCTGCGTCGCAGCGGGTGAGGTGGCGCCCCGGGTGCGCACGCGAGGGTGGCCAGGGACAGTGCGGATGCGCGCTTGATCCTTCCAGATGCCCGATTATTCTGGGCAATTCACGGGTCGGTCTTGCGCAGACAAGGCCGAAAACGATACCATGGTCGTCTTTTCCGCACGTTTTTGTGGAGTTGCAACATGAAAGCCGACGCCCATCCGAAATACGAGCCCGTCATCTTCCAGGATGTCTCGTCCGATTTTGCCTTCCTGACCCGGTCGACCATGACCGCGAAGGACAGGATGAAATGGGAAGACGGCAAGGAATACCCGGTGATCAAGGTGGAAATTTCCAGCAAGTCGCACCCGTTCTACACCGGCAAGCACAAGATCCTTGATTCCGGCGGTCGCGTGGACAAGTTCCGCAAGCGCTACGGCGCGAAGTAAGCCGCGATTCATCGCGCCGGTCTCGTCCGGCGGGCGACGGCGGCGCCAACGGGCCGCCTGCGTGCGCCGGACCCGCCGCCCCTTCGTGAACCGACAAGGAGCTCGCCGTGTCCGACAAGACCGTCCTTCTGACCGATAGCGCATCGAACAGGACCAGTACCCTGCCGCTGGTGTCCGGCAGCATGGGCGAGCCGGCCGTCGACATTGGCAGGTTGCACAAGGATCTGGGCTATTTCACGTTCGACCCCGGCTTCGTCTCGACCGCCAGCACGCGCAGCGCAATCACCTTCATCGACGGCGACAAGGGCATCCTGCTGTATCGCGGCTATCCGATCGAGCAGCTCGCCAAGCAGTCGAGCTTCCTCGAGGTCACGTACCTGTTGATCAACGGCGAACTGCCGAACGCGAAGCAATTCGGCGCGTTCGAAGATGAAGTCACGCATCACACGATGATGCACGAGTCGCTGAAGAATTTTCTGCACGGCTTCCATTACGACGCGCACCCGATGGCGATGCTGTGCGGCTCGATCGCCTCGCTGTCGGCGTTCTACCACGACACCCTGGATATTTCCGATCCGGAACAGCGCCGTCTGGCCGCGATCCGCCTTATCGCTAAGATGCCAACGATCGCGGCCGCCGCCTACCGCTATTCGATCGGCTGGCCGGTGCGCTACCCACGCAACAACCTCGAATACTGCACGCGCTTCCTGCACATGATGTTCGAGGTACCGAGCGAACCGTTGGCGCTCAATCCGGTCGTCGCCAAGGCGCTGGATCTGCTGTTCATCCTGCACGCCGATCACGAGCAGAACGCGTCGACTTCGACCGTGCGCCTGGTCGGTTCCACCGGCGCCAATCCCTACGCCTGTGTCGCCGCCGGCATCGCCGCGCTGTGGGGTCCTGCCCACGGTGGTGCCAACGAGGCGGTGCTCAAGATGCTCGCCGAGATCGGCGATGCCAAGAACGTCGGAGTAGCGGTCGCCAAGGCCAAGGACAAGAATTCCGGATTCCGCCTGATGGGCTTCGGCCATCGCGTGTACAAGAATTTCGACCCGCGCGCGACCATCATCCGCGAGACCTGCCACCAGGTGCTCGGTGCTCTTGGGGTGAACGATCCGTTGCTGGATGTCGCCTTGGCGCTGGAAGAGGTGGCACTCAAGGATCCGTATTTCATCGAGCGCAAGCTGTATCCGAACGTCGATTTCTATTCGGGCCTGATCTACAAGGCGCTGAAGATTCCGACCGAGATGTTCACAGTGATGTTCGCGATCGCGCGCACCGCCGGCTGGGTTGCGCATTGGCTGGAACAGCATCAGGACAAGGACACCAAGATCGGGCGGCCGCGCCAGATCTACACCGGTGCGGTTACGCGCAATTACACGTCGATCGCCAAGCGCTGATCAGATTTCGGCGTCACGCAAGAGTTTTTCCACCGCGCTTAGTGCGGCACGTTGCAGCGGGCGTTCGCCACCGCGATCCAGCGGTGCTTGGCGGATGGCATCCAACGGAAGCAAGGTCAGGTCGAATTCGATCCCGGCCTGACGGATCCTCAAGACGGGGAAATCCACCGAGTGTTGCGCATCAATCCGCAAACGACGGCTATCTTCTTCGAAATTCACACCATCATCGTTCAACGTAACGAGTACTGATTTGGTCGTGTCGCAGAACAAGTGCAAGCATACCGCCGAATGCCTATCGGCCGTGCCGTCCAGCACCGGACCGACCAGCCGCGGTTCGAATCGCGCGAAATAGCGCATCGCCTCGCAGGCGGCTTCACGCAGCACACGCAACTGCTGTGGCTGATCGTCGCCGTGGAAGAGTCGCTGGTGTTCACGCAACGCTTCCTCGACTTCGCTGTTTTTCGGCAATCCGGCTTCATCGCGGATGTCCAGGCGCTCGGCCGCCTTGCGTTTGGCGGCGTGGAAATCGCGCAGGCCGTGCTCGCTGATCAGGCGTGCGGCCTCCAAAGCAACGCGGCGGCGCAGGTGTTCGTCGCGCACGCGCATCAGAAAATCCCGTAGGCGTCCTGCTGGACCTTCTTTTCCTCTTCCGTGGCGTTGTTCGGTCCGGATGCAAGACGCGCGACATCTTCGACCTTGAACACTTCCAGCATGCTGTTCGGATCGCTCGCTGGAGCGAGCTGACCGGTCGCCTTGTCGATGCGCGCGGTGGTGATGCCCGGCGGCATTTCGAACGGCTTTTCCGGCACACCCTTGAGGGCGGTGCGCATGAAGTCGATCCACATCGGCAATGCCGCCTGTGCACCGAATTCGCCAATGCCGTTACTGCGCCCGAGCGAAGAAAAATCATCGAACCCGACCCAGACGCTGGCGACGAGGTCGTCGTTGTAGCCGTTGAACCAGGCGTCGCGGTGATCGTTGGTCGAGCCGGTCTTGCCGGCCAGGTCGGCGCGCTTGAGCACCATGGCATCGTGGCCCGTGCCGCGGCGCACGACGTCGTGCAGGATCGATCCGATCAGGTAGGCGGTGCGTGCATCGAGCACGCGCGGGGCGAGTTTTGGCGCATTCGGATCCGATGGCACCGCTGCGGTCGGCGCCGCGGGTGTGGTCGACAACGACGTCTTGATCGGTTGCGCGTTGCTCGCCTTGTCGTTGGCCGCCGCCTGCTCGCGCGCGTCTTCGAGCAGACGCTGCGGACAATGCCGGCAGGCCTGCGCCGGTTGCGCTTTGTAGATTTCCTTGCCGTCGCGGTCGACGATGCGGCCGATGAAATACGGATCGACAAGGAAGCCGCCATTGGCGAACACCGCGTAGCCGCGCGCCATCGCCAGCGGCGACACGGACGCGGTACCGAGCGCGAACGAAAGGTTGTCCGGCATTTGCTGCAGGCTGAAGCCGAACCGTGTCGCGAACTCGCGCGCGTAGCGCACGCCGATCGCGTCGAGCAAACGTACCGAAACCAGGTTTTTGGATTCGACCAACGCTTCGCGCAGGCGCATCGGCCCTTCGAATTTGTCGTCGTCGTTCTTCGGTTCCCACAGGCCATTCGGCTTGGACGGATCGGCGAAAACGATCGGCGCGTCGTTGATGATCGAAGCCGGCGTGAAGCCATGTTCGAACGCAGCGGAATAGAAGAACGGCTTGAAGCCGGATCCGGGCTGGCGGCTGGCCTGAACGGCGCGGTTGAACTTGCTGCGCGTGTAGGAAAACCCGCCGACCTCCGCCTCGATCGCGCCATCGTTCGGATCGAGCGCGATCAGCGCGCCCTGCGCCTTGGGGATCTGCGAGAGTTTCCATTTACCGTCCGCGGTACGCGCCAGACGAACGACGTCGCCGGCCTTGAGTACGTCGTCCACGCGCTTGGGCGGCGCGCCGCGATGGCTCTCGTCCTTGTAGCGTTGCGCCCAGCGCACGGCGGGCAGATCCAGCGGCACGCTCTGGCCGTCCTGAAGGTAGATATCGGCGGACTTCTCGGCAGTGTCCACCACGATGCCTGGAATGAGACCGAATACCGGGTGGAAGGCGTCCAGGCGTTTGTCCATGTCCGGCGGCAGGGGATGTGCGCCGAGATCGAAATGTGCTTCCGGCCCGCGGTAGCCGTGGCGCTCGTCGTAGGCGATCAGATCGTCGCGCATGGCCTGATTGGCGGCGGTCTGGTCGCGCGAATCGAGCGTCGTGTAGATGCTGTAGCCGTCGGTCAGCGCGTCGTTGCCG
>JAJXWU010000112.1 GCA_021781425.1 Pseudomonadota bacterium | reverse complement strand
ACCAGCAGGACCGGTTGCACCCGTTGCACCATTGCTGCCGTTCGTTCCGGCTGCGCCTGTTGCACCAGTCGGACCCGCCGCGCCCGTGTTACCCGTCGCACCAGCAGGACCAGTTGCACCCACTGCACCGGTGTTGCCGGTTGCGCCCGTTGCACCAGCAGGACCGGTTGCTCCAGTCGCACCATTGCTTCCGGTCGGACCTGCTGCACCAGCAGGACCCGTCGCGCCCGTCGCGCCATTGCTGCCGTTCGTTCCCGTCGCACCGGTCGGACCCGCTGCGCCGGTCGCGCCAGCCGGACCCGCGGCGCCGGTTGCGCCGGCAGCGCCAGTCGGCCCCGTTGGTCCGGTCGGCCCAACCGCACCTGGCGGGGAATTGAAGGCAAATTGCGCCACCGGCACGGTGTTGACCGGCTGACGCGGCAATAACACTTCCACAGTGCCTGGGCTGACCAGCGCATCACCCACGCCGACTTGCAGCCAGTATTGTTGCGAACCGTCGAACAAGAGACCGAAGTCGACGTCTACGGAAAACAAGCCGTCGGCTACGTTGACATTGTGGACGACGACCGGGCCAGCAACTGCGGATCCGCCGGACGATATGTTGTAGAGCCAGAAACTGAACGTCTGCGTACCATTGACCAGTCCGGAGCCGCTCGTCAACTGCCCTTGATAAGAAAAGGCTGTGCCTTGCGGATTGGCCAGCGCTGCGTTATTGACAACGGAAGCACCGAGGGCCAGCGCGATCAACGCGCACAATTGCTTGCGGTTCATGGTTTGCAGTCCTCGAAACCGTCGAAGAAGATCTGGTCTTGGTTTGCGATTGGCGCCGCCGACCAGAAGCCCGAAAAAAGCGTGTAGCCAGTACTAAACGTGATGCCTGGGGTGACAGTGGCCTGCGCGATGGACCCGGAAAGCCGATAACATGGATTACGCGAACGCACGACGCCGCCCGAAACAATGGCATGCCAGTTCAAGACGTAACCGCCGGTCTGCGCGCTGATGCCGGAAGATGGCAGCACGATCGTGCCCGCCGCGAGGGCGACCGCAACCGTTGCCCGCCATAACAATCTCGAGCGCAGAGACGCACTCAACTGTTTGATTTGCATCGTTTCTCCCGAAGCATCTGGCGCTCCCCACTGCGCATACCTAAACTTCGCCCACTGTGCGTATCTGCCCTACCTGTAAGAATCTACAGGTTTGTTTCAAAAAGGCAAGATCGATGCCATCCAGATGAACGGGCGGAAATCTCGGAAAAAGCGTCTTGGGCGGGCTTCGGTGCCCGATCGATCAGCTATCTGCGGGATACAAATCCGGCAAATGTGACGCAATTGGCACTTTTTTGACCGTACTCCGGAAAACCAGCCCGCCCGCGAAAGACCGGGAGAGATCCGAGCCGGACGGTTTGTCCGGACCGCCTGCACCAAAGCAGATGCGTTGCAGATCAACGATTGCTGCAGATTGGCTAGGATCGGATATGGCCCTTGCCAATTCGCCCAGATTGCGCAATTCAGGGCGTGTTTGTCGCGCCCACCTCAGCAAGGCGCGCGCGGCAGCAGGAAAATCCTCTCGTTTGCAGGCGTCGGCGAAGGCGCGGCGCGCGGACGTCGAGTCCGGCGCTGGCTGCGTTGATGCCGAAGGCGGCTGTTTGCCGCGTCGCCCCAGTAGCCAAGCGATCCATGCCAGCAAGGTCAACGCCCACAGGGTGATCGCCGCAAATGCGACGGTTCTCCACAGCCGCAATTCGGTGGTATCGGCAAAAATGGGCACTGCAATGGGGTTTTTTGGCGCGGCAGCGGCTTGCGTGAGCTGCATCTGTTGCGCTCCCTGCGCGACCGGCGGTGTCGCAGGCGCGCCGCTACCGGCGGCCGGTTGCACGTTCAGCGTAATCGCGGGCAACTGCGCGGTTTGCGCACGATCGTGCGCAGTGTCCCACCACACGACGCTGACCGGCGGCAATGTGAGCGGCCCAGATCGGTTCGGCACGATCGCGAATTTGCGTTCACGCACGCCATAGAGCCATTGCCCATCGTCCTTGTCCTGCGTAACCGGCTTGTCGGGATAGATGTCGGCGCCGTCGATGCTGGGCAATTCCAGTTTGGGCAGTTGTTCGAATCCAAGCCCCTGCGCTTCGAGCCGCAAGGTGAGCGTCAATGGTTCGCCGACCTGCGCACGCGTGGAGGCATCGATGCCGGTTGCGGTCAGCGACATGGAACGCGCCGGCAGCCACGTATCGTTGCCCGAAGCAGCCGGACGCGGCCGCACGTTCAGCGCGATGGCGGACGATTGCGCGCCGATGGCACGACCCTGGTTGAAAAAGAATCCGCCGCCATTTGGATCCACCGCATGGCCGCGGAACACGATCGGCGGAACGCTGAGGGTTCCGTTTTGTTCCGGCGTCAGTGCGTAATGACGCTCGACGACGTTGTAGCTGCGGCCGCCGACCTGCGCACTGTAGCGGCTGTCCTGGCCGAGTTTGCGCACCACGGCGCCTTTGACTTGCGGATCGTCCAAATTGCCGTCGACGAGGTTCACGGCGAAATACAGCTTTACCGTTAACAGCACCTGCTGCTGCACGTACGGCGACAGCGGATCGGCCTGCGCCTCGACGAAGACGTCACCGCCGGGCTGCGCCGCGTTCGCGGATGGTGGGGATACCACGAGCGTGAGCGGTTGCGTGTGCTGGCCAACGACGTTCAACGCCGGAATCGTGAACGTGCCGGCGTGTTTGGGCGACAGCCCCACCGCCCACAGCACGCTGGAGCTGGTCTTGCCATTGACGATATTGACCGAAGTCGAGCTTTGCGTGCCGGTCATGTCGAAGGCGTCGGCCAGTGCGCTGAAATCCGGCTGCTGGGCCTGCGCATCGCCCTCGACCTGTACGTTCAGCGTGACCGTCTCGCCGAGCTGCATCTGGTTGCGATCCAGCCACGCGCGCACACTCGCCGCCTGCGCGCCCGCGCAAATCCACATTGCTGCCAATGCGCACAAGGCGGCACATTTCCTCAACCGCGACAACGGAACCCTTCGAGTAACCGTCGCGAGCGCAGGCGGATTGCACGAACACGGAGCGCAGGGACCGGTGTGTGCGTGGAAGTACATGAGGATTCCGGGCACCGGATTCGTGCGAGCCGCCAAGCGCAGCAGGTTAGTCGGAGGGTTCTTCATTCGCCTTCGTCCGCGGGTACGTGTCCGCCATTGCGGCGCATTTCGTATTCGAGCCGGAACTTGCGCCGCAGCAGGCCGCCGGGATCGTCCGGCACGCGTGCCAGCCATTGCTCGACGGCCTGGTCGCGTTCGTTTTGCGGCGCATCGCCGGCGCGCGCGCCGAGCCGCACCGGCTTGGGTTCGCCCGGCTTGTCGTCTGACTTGCCCGCGCCCTGCTTCTGCAACTGGCGATTCATGTCCTGACGGAATTTCTCGCCGGCCTCGCGCTCGGCCTGTTCGGTCTTGGCTTGGTCCCGTGCGGACGGCTGCGACGCATTGCCGGCGCTGGAAGATTTGTCCTGCCCGTCCTTGCCGGAATCCTTCTGCTGGCCGTTTTGTGAGTTCGATTGCCGCGCACCGGATTGCTTTTGCGAGTCCTGTTGCGCCGCCTGATTTTTCTGATCCTGTCGGTCGCCGGATTGCTGTTGCGAACCATCTTGCGGCGACGAGGGGTTTTGCTTTCCGTTCTGGCCGTTTTGCCGCTGCTGTTTTTGCTGTTGCCTGAGCCAATCCTCGACGGCTTTCTCATTGGCGCGCGCATCCTCGAGTTGCGGATCCTGCCGCAGCGCATCCTTGTAGGCAGCGATGGCCTGCTCGTAGTCCTGCTGCTTCGCCAACGCGTTGCCGCGGTTGTATTGCGCCTGCGCATCGTCGCGCCGCGCAAAGTCGGTTTCGGCCGCCGCATAATCGCCGGCACGATACGCCGCGGCGCCGCGCAAGGCGGGATCGCGCGCGAGCGCCTGCGCCTTTTCGGCATGGCCTGCGTCGAGCTGCGCGCGCGCTTGGCTGTCGGGCCGCTGCCACAGATCACGCCATGAAAAGGCCTGGGCGGGCGCCGTGTGCGCAATCAGGACCAGCGGCAGCAACGCCAGCCAGCCGCGGCGGAATCCGAGCACGACCAGCGGCAGGAGCAGAAGTACCAGCCACGGGCCGCGATCGAGGAAACGCGCGGTCGTCGCTTTCACGGCACGGGCAGAAGCCACCGATTGCAAAGGCGCCGCGGCGAGCAACGCGTCGATATCGCCCGCGTCCGCGCGGATGCCGGCGTAATCTCCGCCGCCCGCCCGCGCAAGCGCCTGCAACCCGGCCGTGTCGAGTTTCGGCAAGACGATGTTGCCGGAGCTGTCTTTCAAGAATCCACCCTGCGCCAACGCGACCGGCGCACCCTGATCGGTGCCCACGCCGAGCACGGACACACGAATACCGGCAGCGCGCGCTCGGCGCGCCGCCATGACCGCATCGTCGCTGGCGCTGTCGGCGAGCACCACGATTTCGCCGCCTGCAAGTCCAGCCTGCCGGATCAGGCTCACGCCGAGATCGATCGCGCGGCCGGTATCGTTGCCGTCGGCCGGCATCACGGTAGGATCGAGCGCATCCACGAGGTTCGTCACCGTATGCGCGTCGTCGGTCAATGGCGCGACCACGAACGCGTCGCCGGCGTAGGCGATCAGTGCGGTCTGCATGCCGGCGCTACGCGCAAGCATGTCGTCGAGTTTGAAACGCGCGCGCTGGTAGCGGCTCGGCTTGAGGTCCTGTGCGGACATGGATTGCGACAACTCCAACGCGAACACGCGCGCGGCGCGATTCTCGAACAACGGCTGCGGCAGGCGCTCCCACGCGGGACCTGCCAACGCCAGACAAGCCACCATCCAGGCGAATGCGGCGAGCCAGCGCGGTGTCCGCGAACTGCGCGCCGCATTTTGCATGTCGAGCAGATGCCGCAGAAGATGTGCGTCGACCGCGCCACGCCACGCGCCCGCCTCCGCGCCGTCGCCCGCGAGCACGCGCCACAACAACGGCAGCGCCACGAGCGCAAGCAACCACCACGGTCGCAGAAAATGGAAATCGTGCAGGAACGGGCTCATCGCGCGAAGCGCTCCCGCAACGCGTGCGGCAGCGGCAGCGCGCAGCCAGCCATGACGAGGACGATCAAGGCGGACAGCGACAACGGCCACCAGAACCATTCGTCGACCGGACGAAATTCCTGGCCCTTGTCTATGGCCGGTTCCAGCTTGTCGATCTCGCGGTAGATGTGCGCGAGTTCCGCCGTGTCGTGCGCGCGATAAAACTGGCCGCCGGTTTTCTGCGCCATCTCGGTGAGCAGGCGCGTATCGATGTCCTGGGATGGATTGACCACGCGCGGGCCGAAGAATCCGCCCACGGTCATCGCGTCCGCACCGATGCCGATGGTGTAGATCTTCACATGCTCGGCGACCGCCAGATCGATGGCTTTGTAAGGATCGAGCACGCCGGCATCGTTCACGCCATCGGTGAGCAGGACCAGCACGCGCTGATCGCGCGGCCGCTGCTGCAGGCGCTTGACCGCAAGGCCGACCGCGTCGCCGATCGCAGTCTGGCGGCCCGGCAGGCCGACCACGGATTCGTCGAGTTGCTTGAGCACAGTGTCGCGATCGAAGGTCAGCGGCGTGAGCAGATATGCCTGGCTGCCGAACACGATCAAGCCGATGCGATCACCGACGCGGCGGCGGATGAAATCGCCGGCGATGGCCTTGACCGCGGCGTAGCGGCTCACCGCACGACCTCCGATCTGCATGTCCGGCGTTTCCATGCTGCCGGATGCGTCGACCGCAAGCAGCAGATCGCGCCCGCTGCGTGCCACGTCCTGCGGCGGTCCTAACCACTCCGGCCGCGCCGCCGCACACACCAGCAACGCCCATGCCGCAAGCGCCAGCCACCGACGCCACGACGCGACCGGTGCGGCTCTCGTGGCGGCATCCATGCCATCAAGCGCATACGGCAGGTGCAAGGCTGCGCCGGCGGCGTCGCGTGCCGGCGGCAGTACACGCGCGGCGAGCCAGGGCAGCGGCAGCAACACGAACAGCCAAGGCCATGCGAATTCAAGCATGCATCGCTCCGCAGGCCAGCGCGTTGCGCGTGAAGCGCCTCACCAGGGCGATCAGAGCCACGCTGTCGTAATCGGCGCGCGAGCGGAACGGCGCGTCGATGAGGATCCGGCCCACGCCCCGGCGAAAATCCTCGCCGCCGCCGTGTGCGTCGAGATAGTCGAGCCAGCGCTCGCCGGCGAGTGCGGCAGCGTGCGCGTCGCGCAGGGCCAGGCGGCGCAGGAAGCGCGACAACGCGGCGGCCAGCGCGACCGCATCGTGGCGATTCGTATCGACGCAGATGTCGAGTTCGCGCAAAACGGCGCGATCGCGGCGGCGACACGCGCGCATTTTGTGCAATTTGTACGCTGCGGCAGCGGCGAGACACATCGCGATCGCGGCAAGAATCCACCAGCCCGGCGCAGGCGGCCACCAGCCCGGAGGCGGCGGCAAATGGATATCGCGCAGGACAGGACCGGACGGCGCGTTCATGCGCTGCGCGCTCCGGGGCCGCGTCCGCGCGCTTCCGCGCCGAGCAGGCGCGCGATTGCCACATCGGGTTCTTCCTGCGTTTGCAACGCAGTGTGTCGCAACGCACGCTTGGCGAACAAATCAGTCAGGCTTGCGCGGCGGCGCGCAAACCAGCGTTGCCAGTCGGCACGCGTGCGTGCGGCGCCGAAATCCAGCAGCATGCGACCAGAATCACCATGCAACGCGTAGCGTCCCGGCGTTGGCGCAGCCAGTTCCAGCGCGTCCTCGAGCACGATCGCGGCGACATCGCAATGATCAGCCAACAGCGACAGCGGACCCTGCGCCGCTTCGTCCGCGCTGAAACCGTCACTGATTAGAATCACGCGGCTACCCGGCCGCGCCAGCCGGCGCGCGCGCAGCAACGCCTGCGATAACGGCGCATGCGTCGCGCGGTCGGCGGCCGCATCCCATTCGGCCAATGCGCGCAGCACGCGCAGGGCGCCGCGCACGCCGCCGCCAGGTTTCACCTCGGCATCGATGCCGCCGCCAAAACCGAGCGCACCGACACGGTCGCCATTGCGCGCCGCCGTCCACGCGATCAGCGCTGCCGCGCGTGCGGCCTGCACCGACTTGAAGCGCACGCGCGTGCCGAAACGCAGACTCGGATTCTGATCGACGATCAGCAGGACGCTCCGCTCGCGTTCCTCCTCGAACAGCTTGGTATGCGGTTTGCCGCTGCGCGCGGTGACGCGCCAGTCCATCTGGCGGATGTCGTCGCCGGGCTGGTAGATGCGCGATTCGGCGTAATCCACGCCGCGGCCGCGAAAGCGCGAGGTGTGAGTTGCCGCGTGGATGCCGGCGACGCGCATGGCCGGCCGCGCCAGACGCCGGGCGCGCAAACGCAGGACGATCAACTCCGGCAGGCGGACATCGATGCCGTCGGCGGGCCGGGCGTTCACGGCAGCGGTACGCGCGCGATCAGCGCGTCGATCACCTTGTCCGGCGTGACGCCTTCGGCCTCGGCCTCATAAGAGAGCAGCACGCGATGGCGCAGCACGTCGTGGGCAATCGCGTGCACGTCTTCCGGCGCGACGAAATCGCGGCCGTTGAGCCAGGCATGGGCGCGCGCGCAACGATCCAGGGCGATGGTTCCGCGCGGACTCGCGCCATAGGCGATCCAGCGCATCAAATCCTCGCCATAGGATTTCGGATTGCGCGTGGCCAGAGTCAAATGCACCAGATAGTCTTCCAGGGCCGGCGCCAGGTGCAGGCTGAGCACGGCGTCGCGGGCGGCGAAGATTTGCGCCTGATCCACGAGGTGCTGCGGCGGCGCGGCGGCGCGCAACACCTCACCGGCGCGGGCGCGGGCGAGCTTGAGGATCGCGGCTTCCGAAGACGCGTCAGGGTAGTCGACGCGCACATGCATGAGAAACCTGTCCAGTTGCGCCTCGGGCAGAGGATAGGTGCCTTCCTGCTCGATCGGATTCTGCGTCGCCATCACCAAGAACAGCGCGGGCAGCGCATACGTCGTGCGTCCGACCGTGACCTGGCGCTCGCCCATCGCCTCGAGCAGAGCCGATTGCACCTTCGCCGGCGCCCGATTGACCTCGTCGGCGAGCAGCAGGTTGTGGAACACCGGACCACGCTGGAATTCGAAACTGCCCGCCTGCGGCCGATAGATTTCAGTGCCGGTCAAATCCGCCGGCAACAGATCGGGCGTGAACTGGATGCGGTGGAAGTCGCCTTCGATGCGCGCGGCCAGCTCCTTGATCGCGGTGGTCTTGGCCAGGCCCGGCGCGCCCTCGACCAGCAGGTGGCCATCGGCGAGCAGCGCGATCAGCAGGCGGTCGACGAGTGCCGCCTGACCGAGGATGCAGCGGGATAACTCGCTGCGCAAGGCGGAAAAAGCAGCGGTCAACGGGCCGCGAACGGAAATTTCGGTCATGTCCATGGGATTCGTTAGGCGGTGGCGAATGATCGCACGGACGCACGCGTCCGGCGTTCCTGTGACCGCGCCGATGCACGAAGGTTTCCGCTTAACGCGTCAGCGCGGCAAGGGCAGCGTCGACCGTGAGCGGTTTGCCGACCAGCCACCCTTGCGCGTACTGGCAGCCCAATACCTTGAGCTGAGCCAGATGTTCGGGGGTTTCCACGCCTTCGGCGACGATGTCGCAGCCAAGCGCACCGGCCATGCCGATGACCGCACGCACGATGGCGAGGCAGCGTGGGTCTTCGAGCTGGCGGATGAAACCCTGGTCGATCTTGATCGTGTCGAAGGTGAGCTTGTGCAGATGGCCGAGGTTGGAATAACCGGTGCCGAAATCGTCCAGCGCAACCAGCATGCCGGCGGCGTGCGCGCGCTCGATCAGCGTCGCGATCTGACCATAATCGAGTACCAGGCTTTCGGTGATTTCGATCTTGAGCTGTTCGGGCGGGACGGCATGCTCGCGGAGCTGCGCAAGCACGCGTTCGACGTAGTTGGCATCGCCGACCTGGCGACCGGACACGTTGAACGCAATGAACGGCCTGGCATGCGGCGCTTCGTCAGCGATGCGGCGCAGGGCCACGCAAACCTCGCGCAATACATACTCGCCAACCGGCACGATAAGTGATGTTTCCTCGGCGAGTGCGATGAAATCCGCCGGCGACACCACGCCGCGCTCCGGATGGGTCCAGCGCGTCAGCGCCTCGAAGCCGGCGAGGCGGCCACTGGCGATGTGCTGGATCGGCTGCAGGCGAATCTCCAGCTCGCGGCTCGCCATTGCGCTGCGCAACTGGCTTTCCAGACGGATCTTGTCCAGCGCATGTGCCGACTCGGCGCCAGCCGTCGCGGGCGCCGGCGCCGGCTCGTTGCCGGTGAACGTGGCAAGCGCGGTCCGGTAGCGCGACAACTGGCTGAGCAGCAGCGCGCGCACGACCGGATCCGCCGCCTGCAGCCGTTCGGCGAACTGGGCGCGGTCGATCGGCGTGAGCACGCAGGGCGCCAGCGCGGTCGCGGTGGCACTGCGCCGGGAGTCGTCCAACACCGCCATTTCGCCGACCAGCGCGCCGGCGGAAAGCTCGCCGAGCAGCATGGGCGCGCCTTCGCGCTCGGCGGTGATGCGCAGCACGCCGGATTCGATCAGAAACGCCGTGGTCGGAGCATCGCCTTCGCGGAACAAGACGTCGCCCGGTTTGAGTTCGATCCGGTAGGCGGTAGCCATGGCCCTCCCCATTGGCGTCATGCTAACAGGGTCGTGTGCAAAAAAAAGGCGATTATATACAACGCAAACCAAGGAACTGAGGTAGGATGGGGCGGAAAATCATGAGCGCACGAAACCGGCCGGAAGTTTTTTCCGATCAAGCCGAACGGCCCACAAAACGTCGCGGGCCGGAATGGTTAGATGGGGTGGAACATTGCCATAGTGTTCGGGAAGTTGTGCTGCTGATAAATCAAAATGTGCAAAGGCTCCGTCAGTCTCAAAATGATCGGCGAAGAAATAAGGATGCCCGTCGTCGCCAACCTGGTAAAGATCGGGGAAAATGCTAGTCGCACTAGAAATCGTGACAATCCAGACCTGTTCCTTCATGGTTTGTGTTTCCAAGTAGGCGCTCCATGAAAGAGACTACAACGAAATTCGATGATGTACTGCGGCGGATGTTGGCAACGAAGCCGCAGCCGAGGGTGAAGAAAGCCGCGAAGAAAAAGACGGCGAAGAAAAGAGGAGCCGCCGGTTAGGGCGACTCCAATGGCTCCTTAGTTCAGCCAATCACTGATAAGCCTCGCCAAGACCTACAGCGCTAGCTTCGATAGGAAACAGAGTCCTACCTACACCATACGCTGAACCTTGGCTTTGGCCTTCAGGCGTTTTGTCATATGACTCATGACGTCCTCCTTTAGGTTGCAAAGACCAGCCGGTGGCTGGCATGCGGAGGTTATCACTACGTGGCGGCAGGGTCAGGGCTTGATGTACACAAGCCGCTTGCCGCCAAGTTGTTTCAGTAGATTGTCTGAACGTTCTTTGTCGCTGATTTTGCGCGTGTTCCAGCGGTAATCGAATTCCGTGGCGTAGCGTTGCAAGTGCTGTTCGCCTACGTGGTGAAACGTACCGATCAGCCCACGCTTGAGAAGGCTAAAGCTGGATTCGACGGTGTTGCTGTGTATGTTGCCGCGCGCGTATTCGCCGGTACTGTGCGAGACAACGCCATGCTTGGCGTATTCGCGGCCAATCTTTTTGTAGCCGGCGTGTTCGTCCGTCATAAGGCGAGCCGACTTGCTTACGTTGGCATCGAGCACTTCGCGCAGGGTCTTGGCGTTCACGTTGCGGACGACGATGCTGCGCTTTTCGCCGTCACGTTCGACTAGCGAGACGACTTTCATTTTGTGTTCGTAACCGCGGGCGCCCTTGCGGTTCTTGCCGTTGTTGCCCCAATAGGTTTCGTCGGCTTCGACCGTACCGCTGCCGGAACCGAGCAAGCCGCCGTTTTCGGACTTCATGGCTTCGCGGATGCGATGCGTCATGAACCACGCGGACTTGTAGGTAACGCCGAGCATGCGGTGAATCTGGTGCGAGCTAATCGCTTTCTTGCTAGCGCAGATCAGGTGCACGGCGAGAAGCCATTTGTTAAGCGGGATCTTGGAATCCGAAAACACGGTGCCCACGATGACGGTGAACTGCTTGCGGCAGTCCTTGCACTTCCACAGGCCGGGGCGCGTTGACTTGCCTTGCAGCCTGTAGTGGTCGCCTACAACGCCACAGTGCGGGCAAATAACGCCATTAGGCCAGCGGAGGGCTTCGAGGTACTCGCGTGCCTTGTCGGCGCTTTGGAAATGAGGAGCGAGAATGTCGGCCATTGTGACAATCCAGATTAATTCGCCGGAGAAAAACCAAACGGCGGTTGACCCTTGTCGGGCAAATCAAGAATCAGCGCCACGCTTCCTGTTGGAAGGAAAAGAGGTATCTCGGGAGGAGTTTTATCGCGCTGGATATGAACGACTGATATCCCATGCGGCTCGCATGTCGAAACTTTCGAGCAAATCAGGACGGGGCACGAAAAATCTCCGCAAACCACAAAGCCGTCGTTCCAGTCAGAAAAATACTTCCCGGCAATAGTTCTAGGGTCAAGGATGACGTAGTGGCCACGCGGTTTGGTCATGACGGCTCTCCTGACTTGCCGCCATCATGCCCCTAAACCGTGGGTTTGTCAAGTATATAATCACCAAAAAAAAGGGCCGCGCGGGGCGGCCCTGGTTTTAATGCTTTTGAAACACTGATTGGTTACTTGCAAACTGGACTTGGGCTCGGCCCGCCTCCGACTGCGCCAACTACATTGACATTGGCTGTGGCGGTAACCGAACCCTGTTGATATTTGAATGTGCAAAGCCCGCTTCCCGGTGCTCCGCTTGCAACACATACACCCAGCGAGGTTATCGTCACCGGTGCGGTTCCATTGCTGCTTGTCGTGACGGTTGCCGGAACAACCGAAACCGTGCCGGGAGCCGTACTGGTGCAACTGCCGCTGATCAGCGCACCCGACACAGGATTTCCCAGCCCATCCTTGAGCGTAAGCGTAACGGAATCGTTTTCCGCTGTTGCTCCGGAAAGACTCGTTATGTAGTTCGGAACTGCGGTCAACACCGCGCTACCAACGGTGATGGTAACTGGCGCGGACAAACCGGCAACAGTGAATACCACGGTTGCAGAACTTCCCGGTTGGACTCCGGATGTAACGACTGTCGTATCTACGCAGCCATCCGCTCCCGTCGGAGGCAGCGCTCCCGAGGTCTTGCCGTTCACGGTCCCGGTACCCGGTGACAGATTGCTGAAGCTGAAGTTGATGGCTACGCCCGGAATCGGACTGCCAGCGGCATCGTTGAGACAAACCGCTACCGTCTGCGTGGTGTTACCGAAAATCGTCGACGGCGTCGCGGTGAGTACCGCGGGGCCAACACCCAGATACCGCGTACGAATGGCATCCGCCACTGTTTTGGCCGTGCCTGTGTTTTCATCAGTGCTCGTCCCCTGTGCCCACACGACCGCAGATTGTCCAATTCTAGATTGGGGGTAGCGCAAAGTGACGCTCGCAATTCCATTTGGTTTGCCATTGGCATCGGAGCCCGTAAAAGCATTCGCATCGATATTGCCGGCTGTGGCACGGCCGATGACGTACGCTATGTTGCTCCCAGTATCCACGCTCGAGCCGGTTGTGTCGTTCAGATTGAAGTTCTGAGTGACGTTAAGGCTGCCAGCGGAGTTGATGTTGCGCACAGTGCGTGCACCTTCCAGATCGGCATCGCCAGTGGTCTGGTTTCCGAATACAACCAGAGCATCTCCGGGACCGGCACCGCCACCGGCCGTTGTGAAAGCACCGGTTGGAGCCGTGAACAAAGATCCTCCTTCCTGCGGATTGCCGTCATTGCCAGACAACTCGAACGTGCCACTGCCCACATCGGGGAAACCGAATACCGGCGCATCGACCAGTCCAAAGCCGATTTGGGTTCCGGCCAGCACAGGAGCGCCTTGACGATCTTCGGCCAAAATGGTGACCGGGACGGTATACACAGGGGTTGGCGTGGCGGAGCCCGATGAAGCCGCACTGGCAATCACCGGCAACAGGTTTGGGTCAACTGCCGGATTGGTAATCTTAAGGCTATCCAACTTACCATCCGAGACGATGGCCGTTGCCGTCGCGCTGACCCCATCCTGAATGCCGTTGTCGACATTCCCGTCGCCGCGGTCCGCCGTGGCCTTGATAAGTACCGATCCCTGTTTCGCACCAGCAAGCATCGTGACGTTGGCGATGCCGTTGCGAGTTACTGTGTCAACCGTCGTTCCGATAACGGTCTGCCCTGCGGCATTTGCCGCACTCAGAGTCGCATCGGTTCCCGTTGGACCCACAATTGCGAACTCGACATTGTCGTAGCCGCTCGGATCTGTGACCAGCGCATTGCTGCCGTCGGTCACAGAAGCACTGATCAGCGTGCTTTGCGGACCGCCGGAGCCGGATACGTAGGCATTACCCTGCGCGACAGCCGTGATCGATGCTGGCAAGCCCGAAGCACCGCCACCAACAGCGATTTGCAATTGCGAACTGATGGGTGCGCCGTTATCCGGGTCGGATGCTGTCACCGAAAGTGTGCCAGTTCCCGGTACTGCCATGGAATGCACGTATATCGTGCCGACGCCACCGGTCACCTGTACCGGCCCGCTGCCGAGCAGGGTATGGAATTGATCCAGGCAAGGATTCGTGCCACTGGAAGAACCCGAATTCAGGATCGAGAAAGTGATGACTGTCGTCGGCGCCGTCGATACGTTCACTGTCGCACTGCCCATGACCAACTGGCCGTTGGAATGCCGGAAGGTCAGGGTGACTTCGGAAATGTAAGGCGAACCGAGGAAGTCGCCCGGGCACGAACCATTTTGTGGGTCCTGCGGCAACTGGTTTACCGGCAGTGTGGTGCTGGTCGCGGTCAACTGCAGTCGCGGATCCTGGGTGCTACCCGCCGAAACATTGACGTCGATCGAGGCGGAACTTTTCGATGCGGTGACAGTAATTTGCGCGGTACCGGACTGATTGGAACTGTTGAACAGGAAGGTCGTCGTACCACCCGTGACGGTGTTGGTGGCCGTCGCGCCAGAAGCAGATGCACCGCTGACCGTACCGATTGTCGTGGGCGTCAGACTAGCAGTCACCGCGGTGCCGTCTGGCGCATTCGCACCGCCTGGATCCTTGACGCTTACGGTCAGGGTGGTGAACGAATTCGTCGTCACCGAAGCCGGCTGTGCCGTGATGGAAATATCGAAGGCAGGGCTTCCGCCGAATGCGGAGTTGCTGCCGCTTCCTCCACCACCGCAGCTCGCCAAGGCGATGCTCGCGAGCATCAGTACGAAGAGGTTGCACAGGGCTTTCATGTCGAATCTCCGGGCTCGCGATTTCATCGGTTCATCTCTCCGGCAACTGTCGTGGTTGCCAATTTTGTCTTGTGCGTCGGTCATTTCAGGCTTTCGTTGAGGATGCGTGGAGTAACGAAGATCAACAACTCGGCCTTGGTGTTGTTTTTCTTGCTATCGCGGAACAAGGCCCCGATACCCGGCACATCTCCGAGGAAGGGGACCTTGTGCACGTCGGTGGACTTGTCGAATTCGTAGACGCCTCCGAGCACCACGGTCTGGCCGTTGTCAACCAGCACCGATGTGGTGATCTCGCGCTTGTCCAGCTGCGGAACGAAACCGCCGCCTGGATTTGGCACCAGCGAATTGATCGCGTCCTTCTTGACATCAAGGGCCAGGAATACCCGATTGTCCGCGGTAATCGTCGGCGTCAC
>JAJXWU010000132.1 GCA_021781425.1 Pseudomonadota bacterium | reverse complement strand
ACCGAAAAAGTATACGTCGCCCGTCTGGTAGTACGAGATCGTGTAGTCCATCACCCAGTCGGTCAGCGCCGCGCCAGATACTGCCGCCTTCCAGACATCGTAATGACCGGTGAGCCACGTCGTCATGTAGCCACCGTAGGACCATCCGGAAACGCCGATGCGTTTGGCGTCGACGAAGCCGAGCTTCTGCACCGCTTCCACGCCCGCCATCACGTCCTTGCCGGGGCCGGCGCCGGTGTCGCGAAAGATCGCGTGCTGATAGGCATCGCCGAGGTTCGTGCTGCCGCGATAATTCGGCTGGAACACCACGAATCCCGCCGCGGCCAGCAGTTGCGTCAGCGGTGAGAAGCGCATGACCGAGGCGGCTTCCGGGCCGCCATGGATTTGCAATACCAGCGGATACGTCTTGCTCTTGTCGAATCCCGGCGGGTAGGTGAGGACGCCGTCTTCGGTGAAGCCGTCCGGGCCCTGCCATTGCAACGATGCGCTGCGGCCGAGATCGAGTTTTGCCGCGAACGCATTCACGTCGGTAATACGCCGCGGTTTGGCACGCGTCGAATCCAACACATACAACTCGGCCGGCTGCATCGACGTCGCGCCGATGAAGGCGACAGCGCCGCGCGAGGATACGCTCAGAGGGGATGAAACCTGCACGTTGCCGAGATCGAGCCGCCGTGCCTTGCCGCCGACCGGCTGTTCCCAGAGCGTGGCATTCGTGCCCCGATCGCCGAACATCAGCAATGCCTTGCCGCCGGGCAGCCACGCATAGCCATCGAAGTTGCGCGCCAGCGCGGCAGTGACGTCGTCGGTTTTTCCACCAACGTTCACATACACGGCATTGCCGTTGTTCTGATCGCCATTGCGCGGACGCTGAAACGCGAAGTGGTCGCTGTCTGGCGCATAGGCGAACGCGGTGGCGCCCTGCGCATCGACGAGCGTCTGCGGATCGCCGCCGTCGACGCTTACCGACGCGATGACGCTGCGATAGGACGGCCCCCAGTAGGGCGAAGGATATTCGGTGAAGACGATACGTTTGCCGTCGCGGCTGAATACCAACGGCGCCGGATCGTCCTGATCGTTCTTCAGACTGAACGCGCCTTTGGTGAGTTGCTTCGCGTCGCCACCTTTGGCTGACACGATCCATGCGTGCGACGGTGCCAATGCCTTGCGCAGCAGGAAATGGCCGTCAGTAACCTGGAACGATTTGTTGTGTTCCTTGAGCGCCTTCTCGTTCACCGGCGGATCTTCGGTGAGGAAGGCGATTCGTGTGCCGTCGGGGCTCCAGGTGAATTCGTCCACGCCCTGTTTCGCCTGTGTGATGCGCACCGCGTCGCCGCCATTCATGGGCATCACGAAAATCTGCGGCTTTTCGCCCTCGTCCTCTTTTGCATCCTCGTCCTTGGCCGCATCCTTGGGCAGAGCGGCCTTGGCGAGGAAGGCGATACGCGACCCATCCGGCGACCAGCGCGGCGCGGACACTCCATCGCGTTCGAACGTCAGCGCGCGCAGCGCACCGGTCTTGGCATCGACGAGATCGAGTTCGTGTTTCGCCTTGTCGGTTTTCCAGTCCGGTGTGGAACGCACCACGACGATGCTCTTGCCATCCGGCGATAGTTGCGGATCGCTCAGGGAAACGAGCTTGGCGACGTCATCGAACGTGAATGTTGCGGCGTGGGCGCAGATGCTGAAGAAAGCGAGCGCTGCTGCAACGGTGAGAATACGGATCTTCGGGAGTCTCGAAAAACCGTCGCGAGCGACGAGAATTTGCGGTTCGCCGGAGCGCAGGAACCGGAGTTTACTCGGTAGTAAATGAGGATTCCGAGCACCGCCGGAACGCAAATTATCGAGCGCAGCGGGTTTTTCGAGGCTACCGTTCATGAGTTTCCCTTTTTCTTCGCCAGCATCAACCACGTATCAACCACGGTATCGGGATTGAGCGACACCGATTCGATGCCCTGATCCATCAGCCATTCGGCGAGATCCGGGTGATCACTCGGGCCCTGCCCGCAGATGCCGATGTACTTGCCTCGCTTCCGCGCCGTCTGGATAGCCATGGCCAGCAGCTTCTTCACCGCCGGATCGCGTTCGTCGAACAGGTGCGCAACGATGCCGGAGTCGCGATCGAGGCCAAGGGTGAGCTGGGTCAGATCGTTCGAGCCGATCGAGAAGCCATCGAATATGTCGAGGAACGCGTCGGCGAGCAGGGCGTTCGACGGCACCTCGCACATCATGATGATCCTCAGGCCATGCTCACCCCTGCGCAGGCCGAATTCGGCGAGCACGTCGATCACCTTTTGACCTTCCTCGAGCGTGCGCACGAACGGGATCATCACCCAGGCATTGGTTAGGCCCATTTCCTCGCGCACTTTCTTCATGGCGCGGCATTCGAGTTCGAAGGCGTCCTTGAAACTCGGATCGACATAGCGCGAGGCGCCGCGGAAACCGATCATCGGGTTTTCCTCGTGCGGTTCATAGCGCTTGCCGCCGATCAGATTGGCGTATTCGTTGGATTTGAAATCCGACAGGCGCACGATCACCGGATTCGGCGCGAACGCCGCGGTGATGGTGGCAATGCCCTCCGCGAGGCGGTTCACGTAGAACTCGACCGGGTCTTCGCCGCCGATGCGCTCGTCGATCTTGCGCCTGGTTTCGGCATCCTGCTTGGCGTACTCGAGCAGCGCCTTCGGGTGCAGACCGATATGGCTGGCGATGATCATTTCCAGCCGCGCCAAACCCACGCCAGCGTTCGGCAGCATCGCGAAATCGAACGCGCGTTCGGGATTGGCCACGTTCATCATGATCTTGAGCGGTGCCGGCGGCATCTTGTCGAGGTCCGCGGTCACCTTCTCGTAATCAAGTTTGCCGGAATAGATGAAACCGGTGTCGCCCTCGGCGCAGGACACGGTGACCTGCGTACCATCGGCAATCGCGTCCAGCGCATTGCCGGTGCCGACCACGGCCGGCACGCCGAGCTCGCGCGCGATAATCGCGGCGTGGCAGGTGCGGCCGCCGCGATTGGTGACGATGGCCGCGGCGCGCTTCATCACCGGTTCCCAGTCGGGATCGGTCATGTCGGCGACGAGCACGTCGCCGGCCTGCACACGGTTCATGTCCGCCAGCGAGCGGATCACGCGCGCGCGGCCGGCGCCTATCTTCTGGCCGATCGCACGGCCCTCTGCGAGCACCTGGCCGCGCTGCTTCAACTGGTAGCGCTCGATCTGGGTGGCGCGTGCACGCGACTTCACCGTTTCCGGGCGTGCCTGCAAGATGTAAATCTTGCCGGTGTTGCCGTCCTTGCCCCATTCGATGTCCATCGGCCGGGCGTAGTGCTGTTCGATCACGAGCGCCTGCTTGGCCAGTTCCTGCACGTCGGCGTCGCCGATGCAGAACTTGTCGCGCAGCGCGGCCGGGGTCTCCTCGATGCGCACACGCTCACCAGGCTTGTTCGAATAAACCATGCGCTGCTGCTTGGCGCCGCGCGCTCGGCGCAGGATCGCCGGCTTGCCGGCGCGCAGGGTCGGTTTGTAGACGTAGAACTCGTCGGGATTCACCGCGCCCTGCACCACCATCTCGCCCAGGCCGTAGCTCGCGGTCACAAACACCGCGTCGCGGAAGCCGGATTCGGTGTCGAGCGTGAACAGCACGCCGGAGGCGCCGATGTCCGAACGCACCATGAGCTGCACG
>JAJXWU010000258.1 GCA_021781425.1 Pseudomonadota bacterium | reverse complement strand
ACCTGGCCGACGGGCGCGTTGCTCGCAACGGATTTCGGGGCCTTCATGGCCGGCCAGCGCGAATTCACCGCGCTGTTCACGCCCGACGCGCACACCGCGCTGGCGGGTTACGCGTGGACGCGGCACCACCTCATCCTGAACACGCTCGACGACGTCAAAAGCCGGCTCGAGGTGCTGACGCCGCGCGGCGGCACCTGGAAGCGCGCGGCACTGCCGGGCGCTCCGGCCTTCAGCACCATCGGCGTGGTCGACACCGATCCGGACCGCTCCGACGAATACTGGCTGTCGGTCACCGGATTCCTCACTCCGCCGTCACTCGAACGCGGCGTCCTCGGTCAAGGCCGTGCCCGTACCATCAAGCGCAGCCCGGCGTTTTTCGATGCCTCGAGGTTCGTCGTCAGTCAGCATTTCGTTGCCTCCAAGGACGGCACGCGCGTGCCGTATTTCGAGATCGCGCCCAAGGACATGCGGCTCGACGGCAGCCAGCGCACGCTGCTGTACGGCTACGGCGGATTCGAGGTATCGCTGGAGCCGTTTTACTCGGGCTCCATCGGCCGCGCCTGGCTGTCACGCGGCGGCGTGTTCGTGATCGCCAACATCCGCGGCGGCGGCGAATACGGACCGGCCTGGCACCAGGCCGCGCTCAAGGCGAACCGCCCGCGCGCGTACGAGGATTTCGCCGCGGTGGCGCAAGACCTGATCCGGCGCGGCGTGACCACGCCGGCGCACCTGGGCGCCGAGGGCGGCAGCAACGGCGGTCTGCTCATGGGCAACATGCTGACGCAGTATCCGCAGCTGTTCGGCGCGATCGCCTGCGAGGTGCCGCTGCTGGACATGAAGCGCTACACGCACCTGGACGCCGGTGCGTCGTGGATTGCCGAATACGGCGATCCGGATACCTCGGATTGGAATTTCATCAAGACCTTTTCGCCGTATCAAAATGTGGATAAAGGTAAAAAGTATCCGCCCGTGCTGTTCTACACCACGACCAGCGACGACCGCGTCGGCCCGCAGCAGGCGCGCAAGATGGCGGCGAAGATGCAAGGCATGGGCCTGCCCGGCGTGTGGTTCTACGAGAACACCGAAGGCGGCCACGGTGCCGGCGCGGACAACAAGCAGGCGGCGCACATGCACGCGCTGGCCTACACGTTTCTGTGGGATGAGCTGAAGTAATCGCACGGTAGGCCCATTGCCAGAGCCCCGCCATGCGCGGGGCTTTTTTCGTGCGCCCGGGCCGGGTTTGCTTTATCCTTCGCGCCCCCGCAATGCCGCTGGAAGCCGACATGGGCCTGGACCTCGTCTCCGCCGGCCGCGACGTGCCGAACGAAATCAACGTCGTCATCGAAATTCCGAAGGACGCCGATCCGGTCAAGTACGAGGTCGACAAGGCCACCGGCGCGATCTTCGTCGATCGCGTGCTGTCCACGCCGATGCGCTATCCGTGCAACTACGGCTACGTACCGCACACGCTGTGCGGCGACGGCGATCCGGTCGATGTGCTCGTGCTGATGCCCCTGCCGCTGATTCCCGGCGCGGTGATCCGCTGCCGCCCGGTCGGCATGCTGGCGATGACCGACGAAGCCGGTGCCGATACCAAGATCATCGCCGCGCCGGCCGCGAAGATTTTCAGCCACTACGATTCCATCCGCGACGTCGGCGACGTGGCCCAGCACTGGAAGGACCGCATCGGCCACTTCTTCGAGCACTACAAGGATCTGGAAAAAGGCAAGTGGGTGAAACTCGACGGCTGGCTGGATGCGGCCGCGGCGAAGCGCGAAATCCTGGCAAGCATCGCGCGCTTCCAGCACAGCCCGGACAAGCCGAAGTTCTGACGTTCAATCCTCGGGTGTCTCGCCGGCCTCCGGCGCCGGAGCCTGCGCCGGCCACGGCATCGCCAACAGATCCTGCGCGCGCCAGAAGCGGATGAATCCGAAACGGTACGGCAGCTCCAGGTCCGGTTTCGCCGTGATCGGATATCTCGAATAGAACGTGACGATTTCCCCGTCCGGATGCGCGGCGCACCAGGCGCGCAGTTCGCCGAATTCGACCTTGGGCAGAGGCTGGGTCAGGCGGCCGGGAAACTCGAACAGACCGTGATGCCAGGCCAGATGCGCGATCGGCCGGCCGGCATCCTGATCCTGCTTGATCCGCGCCGCGGCGACGCTCACGTCAACGTAGGGACCCACGCCCTGCGCGAGCGCGAGCATGCCCAGCGCCGCCGCCGCCGTGCTCGCCAGCGCCAAGCCGCGCAGCGACGCGTGCGCCCTGCGCACAAACACGAGCGCCACGCCGAGCAAGGCGGTGAGCGCGCCCCAAACCGGCCAGATGCCGGCGGCGACATGCAGGAATTCCGGCGTCAACCGTCCGGAAGCGACGAGGCGAGAAAACCATGCGAAGTCCCGCGCGTGCGCGGCGAAATACGGAAACGCCGCGAGCACCGACCCTTCGATCAGCAGCAGCGCGCCAAACAGGCGTCCGCGCACGCGCGCGTCATTGGCGCCGAGCACCTTCGCCAGATACAGCGCCAGCGCGGGCAGCAAGGGCAACAGGTAATGCGGCTGCTTGCCGCTGACCAGGCAAAACGCAAGGAATGCGGGCACGGCCCAGGCCACGGCGAATCGCACGCTCTTGGAAACATGGAAGGAATCGCGCCAGGCGCGCCACGGCGCGCGCACGACCAGCGTCCACGGCAGCACCATCGCCGGCAGTACCATGAAATACCACCACGGCGGCCGGCGGTGGGCGAAACTGTTCGCCATGCGGTCGACGGTCTGGCGCAGGAATATCGCATTCGCGTATTTTTCGCCGCCCGCGATCGCGGCCGGAATCGCCCAGGCAAGCGCGATGACCGCGCCGCCGAGCACGGCCCAGCCGGTCATCGCGTACCAGCGCCGCTTGTTGGCGCGCGCGGTCTCGCTCCACCACGGGCCGAGCAAGAGGGCGAAGCCGGCATCCAGCAGCACGACCGGCCCCTTGGTCAGGATGCCGAGGCCGAAACCCAACGCAATCAGGACGAGACCGCGCCGCCAGCGTTGCGCGTCCCAGTCCAGAGCGCCATGCAGGGCGAGCAGCGCGAACGTCGTCAGCAGCACGTCGAACATGATCGCGCTGGAAAATATCGCGAAATAGACGATGCCGAAAAGTACGGTTACGGCACGACGCGCCAGCGCGACATCCGGCTCCAGACGCAACACGAGGTGCTCGAACAACAGCAGCGACGCGAACGACGCCGCGAGTACGCCCAGGCGCACCGCCCATACATGCAGGCCAGCGAAAAGCCAGCCCAGATTGATCAGCCAGAACAGCAACGGCGGCTTGTCCGAATACGGCGCGCCGTTGAGATGCGGCACGAGGAAATCCAGGTGCAGGCGCATCTCCCACGCCACGGCGATGTAACGCGTCTCGTCGATCGGCAGCGCGGGCAGAAACAGCACGACCGGCAGCAGGAGCAGCAGCCACCACAGGCGGCCATCGGCGGCCATGCCACGTAAATACCGCATGACGGAATTGTCGGCCATCGTTGCTTCTTCGGCGCCGGAAAAGACGCGCATTGTGCCATGCGCGCGCGCGCCGGCGGCGCCGCAAAGTCAGGAAGGCCGCTCGCTGGTGCCGGGGACCGCAGGATCGGGCGCCAGCGCGAACAGTTCGCGGGCGCGTGCCGCGACCGGCTCGATCACGGGCATTACG
>JAJXWU010000103.1 GCA_021781425.1 Pseudomonadota bacterium | reverse complement strand
ATTCCGTTTCCGAAGGTCGAAGTGGATGTGAAGGCGTTGGCCGAACTCGCTGTCAATTCGGGTTGGATGCCCTCGCAGTCGAACGGTTGACTGAAGACAATCACCACCGTTTCACCGGCGAGCGGTGCGGCCGGGGCAAACGTCATGGACTGCGCAATGCCCTGGCGGGCTACGATGATGAATACGCAAGTCAACGCGATTTTGCAGACTTCCCGATACATGGCCGTCTCCTGAACCAGGTCGCAACGGCGCCCCCGATCGAGCCGTTCATGTCTGGTGACGCCAACGTGGACCGTTTCGTCGCAAAAGTCCTGTCAGTTCACACCTGTCCGTGGCGAAAGCACCTCGTGAGATGGTCGTTCACCATTCCGGTCGCCTGCATGTGCGAGTAAATGATCGTCGAACCGACGAAGTTGAAGCCGCGCTTTTGCAGGTCGCGGCTGAGCGTGTCCGACAACGGCGTGCGCGCGGGCACCTCGCCGCGGCTGCGCCAGCGGTTGCGGACCGCTGCTCCGTCGACGAATGACCAGAAATAGGCGTCGAGGCTGCCGAATTCCGCGATGACGCGCAGCGCCGCGCGCGCGTTGTTGCGCGCCGAATAGACTTTCAGGCGGTTGCGGATGATCGCGGGGTCGAGCAGCAACTTCTCCAGCGCCGCATCGCGCAGGCGCGCCACGCGCGCGATGTCGAAGCCGCAGAAGGCGCGCCGGTAGGCCTCGCGCTTGTTCAGCACCGTGCTCCAGCTGAGTCCGGCCTGCGCGCCCTCGAGCACGAGGAACTCGAACAGGCGCGTGTCGTCGTGCACCGGCACGCCCCATTCGGTGTCGTGATAGGCGCGCATCGCCGCATCGTCGCCAGCAGCCCAGTGGCAGCGCACGAGTTGTTTCGCCATCGCGTTACCTCTGATTTGCCGAAGCGGACGCGTATGATACGCGTCCTGCCGCTTTCCCCCGACCGATGAGCAACGACGCCGCCCGCCGCAGCGCGCTGATCGCGCTGGCCATCCTGAGCCTGGTCTGGGGCTTCAACTGGATCGTGATGAAGGCGGTGCTTGCCTTCGTCGGTCCGCTCACGTTTTCGGCGATGCGCTACGTGTTCGGCACTGTGGTGCTGTTCGCAGTGCTCGCGCTGCGCGGCGAAAATCTCGCGCCGACCCCGTGGCGCGATACGCTTCTGATCGGTCTGGCGCAGACGACCGGATTCCAGGCCACGGTGCAGCTCGCCCTGATCGCTGGCGGCGCCGGCAAGACTGCGCTGCTCGCTTATACCATGCCGTTCTGGGTGATCCCGCTGGCCTGGGTGATGCTCGGCGACCGGCCCAGCGCTCGGCAATGGTTGTACATCGCGGTCGCTGCGGCGGGACTCGTTCTGGTGCTCGAACCGTGGAACGTGCGCGTCGGTTTCGCGAGCGCCTTGCTCGCACTCGGCGGCGGCGTCTGCTGGGCGTTCGGCACCGTGCTCGCCAAGCGCCTGTTCCTCTCCACGCCGCTCTCGCCGCTGCGCCTGACCGCCTGGCAGATGCTGTACGGCACCGTGTTCCTCGTCGCGCTGGCGCTCAGCCTGCACGAACGCGCAACGGCGTGGTCGCCGCAACTGATTGGCGCGCTGGTCTACAACGGCGTGTTGTCGTCGGGACTTGCGTGGGCGCTGTGGTTGTTCGTCGTGCAGCGCCTGCCCGCGAACGTGGCCGGTCTGGCCAGCCTGATCACGCCCATGCTCGGCGTCGCTTTCGCCTGGGCGATCCTCGGCGAACGCCCGGATGCCAGCGAGGCGCTAGGAATCGCCATCATCATCATCGCGCTTTACGCAGTTCTGCGGCCACGCGTCGCCGTCACCACGGCAGATGGTCCAGATCCACGTTCCCGCCGCTGAGAATCGCGCCGACGCGCAAGCCGGCAAAGCGTTCGCGATGGCGCAGGATCGCCGCGAGCACCACCGCCGAAGAGGGCTCGATCACGATCTTCAGGCGCTCGAACACAAGGCGCATCGCGGCGGCGGTTTGCGCATCGCTTACTGGTAGGACCTCGACGCCATACTCACGCAGCAAGGCGAAATTGATTTCCCCGAACGTCGCGCGCAGGCCATCGCAGATCGTGTCCGGCACGATGTCGGTGACACGCACGCCGCGGCGCATCGACTCGAACGCATCCGCCGCGCCTTCGGGTTCGGCGGCAAGAATCCGGATTGGCGGAAAAACTCCTTTCGCCGCGATCGCACTGCCGCCGATCAGTCCGCCCCCGCCGATCGGCGCAATCAGCGCATCGAGCTCGCCGGCTTCGCGCAGCAGTTCCAGCGCAGCCGTGCCTTGCCCGGCGATCACCTGCTCGTTGGTGAACGGATGCACCAGCACCGCGCCGGTTTCGCGCGCGATACGCGCGGCGGCCTCCTCACGCGCGACGAGTGTTGGCGCGCACACGTGCAGCGTCGCGCCATAAGCCCGGATCGCAGCGACTTTCGCCGCGACCGCGCCTTCGGGCACCACGACGTGCGCGGCGATGCCGCGCGTCTTCGCCGCCAGCGCCAGCGCCGCGCCGTGATTGCCGGAGGAATGCGTGACGACGCCGTGCGCGGCATCCGCATCGGCCAAGGCCCACACCGCATTGCAGGCGCCGCGGAACTTGAACGCACCGGCGCGCTGGAAATTCTCGCACTTGAACGCGATGCGGCAACCGGCGAGTTCGTCCAGCGAACGCGAGCGCAACACCGGCGTGACCTGCGCGTGCGGCGCGATGCGCCGCGCCGCCGTTTCGATATCGGCGAACGCCAGCTTCACGCTTTGCCGGCCGCCGGCGGCGACGGCGCGCGCAAATGGCGGTTCGCGTAGGCCGTCACCCACAGGGCAGCGAAGACAAGCGCAGCGGCAAGCACGAATGCGACGCCCGGCAAATTCCTGATTGGCGCGTGATCGGAGATGAACCAGGCGAACAGGTTCGCGAACAGCGCCGGACCGAAGATACCGGCCAGGCTCTGCAGGCTCGTCAGCGCGCCTTGCAAGCGGCCCTGCTCGTGCGGATCGACCAGATGCGTGACCATCGCCTGCGCGGCAGGTCCCGCCAGTCCAGCCAGGCAGAATACCGGGATCGCGGCAACGAAAGCCCATGCCGACGGCGCCAAACCGAACAGCAGATATCCTGCAACCGAGAAACACAGTCCGGCGAGGATCATCCGGCGCTCGCCGAGCATGGGCATCAAGCGCCGCACCAGGCCGGCCTGCACGATCGCCGTGCTCAAGCCGACCAGGGCCAGTGTCCAGCCGACCGCCTGTGGTCCCCAGCCGAAGCGGAAATCCGTGTACAGCACGTAGGTCGAATTGATCGAATACTGCGCCAGCGCAAGCAGGAAGAATACCGTCGCCAGCGAAAACACTTGTGGATAGCGCTTGAGCAGAACCACCGCGCCAAGCGGATTGGCATGGCTCCAGTCGAAGCGCGTACTGCGCCGGTCCGGTGGCAAGGATTCGGGCAGGACGAAAAAGCCGTAGCAGAAATTGACCAGGGCGAGGAACGCCGCCGCCCAGAACGGCAGGCGAATGGAAATGTGCCCGAGCAGGCCGCCCAGCGCCGGGCCGATGATGAAGCCGATGCCGAACGCCGCACCGAGCATGCCGTAGCTGGCCGCGCGCTTTTCGCGCGGCGTGATGTCGGCGATGTAGGCATTTGCCGTCGAGAAGCTCGCCGCGCAGATGCCCGATATGGCGCGGCCCAGGAACAGCAACCACAACACCGGCGCCAGCGCCATGACGATGAAATCCATCCCCAAGCCGAAACTCGAGATCAGGATCACGGTGCGCCGGCCGAAGCGATCCGACAGCGCGCCCTGGATCGGCGAACACACGAACTGCATCAGCATGAAC
>JAJXWU010000186.1 GCA_021781425.1 Pseudomonadota bacterium | reverse complement strand
GCACGATGCGATCATCGGGAAGGATCTGCACGGCATCGTCACGAGCTGGAACCGGGGTGCCGAGGAAATGTTCGGGTACCGCAGCGAGGAGATGATCGGCGCCTCGATCCGCCTCATCGTACCCGCCGACCAGCAGCAAGAAGAACACCGGATCCTGCAGGCGGTTGGTCGTGGAGAACGGATCGACCAGCTCGAAACGGTCCGACTCGCCAAAGATGGGCGGCTGATCGAGGTTTCCATCGCGGTGTCCGCGATCAAGGACGCGCACGGAACAGTCGTCGGCTGCTACACGATCGCACGCGACATCTCGGCGCAAATGCAACGCGAACGCGACGTGGCGCAGTTGTCGCGCCTGTACAAGGCGCTGAGCCAGATCTACCAGGCCATCGCCTTGAACCGCTCGCGCGATGAACTGCTGCACAAGATCTGTCGAATCCTGGTCGAACACGCCGGTTTCACCCTTGCCTGGATCGGTTGGCATGAGCCGGAAACGCAGCGTATCGTGCCGCTGGCGCTCAGTGGCGCGGGTGAAGACTATGTCCGCAGCATACGCGTCTATGTGGACGAACGTCCGGAAGGATGCGGGCCGGTCGGCAGGGCGTTCCGCAGCGGCACACCCTACATCTGCAACAACGTGCTGGAAGATCCGGCGACGCTGCCGTGGCGCGAAGCCCAAGCGCGCTATGGCCTGCGCGCGGCCGCGGCATTCCCGATCCGCGAGAACGGCAGGATCGGGGGCGCTTTGGCCGTGTACTCAAACCACGCCGGATCTTTCCAGGAACGTGAAATCGCCCTGCTTGAGGAAGCGGCGAGCGACATCGGCTTCGGCCTGGACAACCTGGCTCGCGACGCGGCCGCGCGCGCGACGGAAATCGCGGTACAGCGCGAGCGGCGTTTCTCGGACGCCATGGTCGAGAGCACGCCAGGCATTTTGTATTTGTACGATGAAAAGGGTCGTTTCCTGCGCTGGAACAGGCAGTTCGAGAAAGTGTCAGGTTATACCGCGGAAGAGATCGCACGCATGCACCCGCTGGATTTCTTCGCCGCGGCCGACAAGGCTCTGCTGGGCGCGAAGATCGCCGAAGTGTTTGCCAGCGGCAGCGCCACCGTGGAGGCGCCGTTCGCCACCAAAGACGGGCACACGTTGCCGTATTTCTTCACCGGCCGCCGCGTGGAACTGGATGGGACGCCGTGCCTGGTCGGCATCGGCATCGATATTTCCTCGCGCAACGAAGCAGAAGAACGATTGCGGCGCAGCGAGGAACGCTTTCGCGTCATCTTCGAACAGGCTGGCGTGGGCATGGGCATCGTCGATGTCGTCGATGGTCGCATCCTGCGCGTCAATCGCGCCATTTTGACCATGTTCGGCTACGACGCGAACGAACTGCTGGCAATGACCGCGGCGCAGATCAGCGTGCCGGAGAGCGCACATTCCATCGAACAACGCGCCCGTCTGTTTCGCGGCGAGATCGACCGTTTCCAGATGGAAAAGACGTACCGGCGCAAGGACGGCGGTGAGTTGTGGGGCATGCTCACCTCTACTCTGGTGCGCGATGCCGACGGCAAACCGCGGTTCGTCATCAACATGGTCGAGGACATCAGCGAACGCAAACACGCCGAGCTGGCCCTGCGCGAGCTGAACGAAAGCCTGGAGCAACGCGTTGCCGCGCGCACGGCCGAGTTGCGCTGCGCCCTGCTTCAGGCCGAAGCGGCGGAAAGGGCCAAATCGACCTTCCTCGCCACCATGTCGCACGAATTGCGCACACCGCTCAATTCCATCATCGGATTCAGCGGGCTCATTCTCATGGGCCTTGCCGGACCATTGACCGCGGAGCAGACCCGGCAATTGGGCATGGTGAAAGACAGCGCCGGACAACTGCTCGAGTTGATCAACGACGTGCTCGATCTGTCGAAAATCGAAGCCGGCCAGTTCACGATCCGTGTCGAGCCCTTCGACCTTGGAGCCGTCATCGAACAAGTCGTCGAGTCGATCAGACCGTCAGCCGACAAGAAGGGGATCGCGCTCGCCACCACGGTGGTACCCGGCATCGGCGAAATGCGCGGCGACCGCCGTCGGGTGGAACAGATTCTGACCAATCTGCTCGGCAACGCGGTCAAATTCACCGAATCCGGTGGCGTGACCGTGTCCGCCGAACCCTGGACGCCGAGCGCCGACGGACAGCCGCAGCCGGACCGAAGCGGCGCGCGCATCAGCGTCGCGGATACCGGCATCGGTATCAAACCCGAAGCGATCGGCTTGCTGTTCAAGCCGTTCCAGCAGATCGACGACGGACTGCCACGGCGCAGCGAAGGCACCGGCCTGGGACTGGCCATATCGCAGCGTCTGGCACATCTTCTCGGCGGCGAAATCACCGTCAGCAGCCAATGGGGCCGGGGCAGCCGGTTCACCGTTTGCCTTCCCAGCCACTCCGCACCCGACCCAACATGAACAAAACCGCATTGCTTATCGAAGACAACGAGCAAAACCGCTATCTGGCGACATTCCTGCTCGAACACCACGGCTATCGCGTCGTGCCCGCCGAAGACGGCATCCGCGGCATCGAATTGGCCACCGAACTCAAGCCGGACGTCATCCTGCTCGATATCCAGTTGCCGGGGATGGACGGGTATGCCGTGGCCAGCGCCTTGCGCTTGATCGAGGTACTGCGCGACATTCCGATCATCGCCGTAACTTCGTATGCGATGGTAGGCGATCGGGAAAAGGCGCTGAACGCGGGCTGCACCGGCTACATCGAGAAACCGATCGATCCTTCGGCCTTCGCCGAACAGATCTCGAATATCGCCGTATTCGCGAATCCTGCACCATAAACAAACGGCACAGCGCGAATCCGATGTGCCGAGAAGGCCGGAAAGCGCCGGCGAGAGTCTGTAACACAAGCCGAGGCGTGCATCGTCCCGGGCCATCACGCCGAGGCGGTTCTATCGCAACATCCGCGAATCTGGCACCCGCCGTGGACCATGGCGTGCGCGCTCAATCCAATGCGTAACTGAACTGCTGGCGAAACTGGTCGGCGAATTCGGCGTAGGTGAAGCGCTGGTTCTGCGTGCCGGGATGCTCCACTTTGAGCGCGCCCATCAGCGAAGCCATGCGCCCGCAGGTTGCCAGATCCATGCCGCGCATCAGGCCGAAGATGAGGCCCGCGCGGTAGGCGTCGCCGCAGCCGGTGGGATCGGACACGCGACGCTCGTGCGCGGGCGGGATGTCGATAGTTTCCTTGTTCGAGTGGATCAACGAGCCTTTCGGACCGCGTGTAACGATGTAGGCATTCACGCGTTCGGCGATCTGTTTCTCGTTCCAGTCCGTCGCGCGTTGCAGCAGGTTCGATTCGTAATCATTGACGGTGACGTACTGCGCCTTGTCGATAAAGGCGCGGAATTCCTCGCCGTTGAACAGCGGCATGGCCTGACCGGGATCGAAAATGAAAGGGATGCCGCGCTCGGCGAACTCGGCGGCGTGCTGCAGCATCGCCTCGCGGCCGTCCGGACCGACAATTCCGAACTTGATGTCGGGCACGTCGCGCACGTGGTTCTCGAAGCTGCGCATCATCGCGCCCGGATGAAACGCGGTGATCTGGTTGTCGTCCAGATCCGTGGTGATGAAAGCCTGCGCGGTGAACAGATCCTCGATCGTCTTCACCTGCGACAGATCGATGCCACAACGCGTGAAGTGCTCGCGGTATGGACCGAAATCCTGCCCCACCGTGCCCATCGGCAGCGGGTGACCGCCGAGCAATTTCAGGTTATAGCTGATGTTGCCGGCGCAGCCGCCAAACTCGCGGCGCATGCGCGGCACCAGAAAGGCGACATTGAGCATGTGCACCTTGTCCGGCAGGATGTGGTTCTTGAAC
>JAJXWU010000172.1 GCA_021781425.1 Pseudomonadota bacterium | reverse complement strand
TCCGGCACAGGAGGTGCCGCGCATCGGCTTGCTCTGGAGTCGATGCGACAAGCGTGGCGCGGCTTTGCCGCGACCGCTTGTTCGACGATCGCGGCAGGAAGCCCGATTCGTCGATAGTCCAGGTGTGTTCAAAGCAACCCGCATCCGGCACAGGAGGTGCCGCGCATCGGCTTGCTCTGGAGTCGATGCGACAAGCGTGGCGCGGCTTTGCCGCGACCGCTTGTTCGACGATCGCGGCAGGATGCCCGATTCGTCGATAGTTCCAAAAAGACAAAGCGACCGCCATTGCTGACGGTCGCCTTGGACGAGGAGCACAGACGCGACTCAATGCCCCAAGAGGGATGTTGCGGATTATTCGGCCGCTGCGTGCTTGGCCAGATCTTCCTGGATGCGTGCGGCCTTGCCTTCCAGTCCGCGCAGGTAATACAGCTTGGCGCCGCGCACCTTGCCGCGGCGCTTGACCGCAACCGAATCGATCGCCGGCGAGTGCGTCTGGAACACGCGCTCCACACCGGTACCGTGCGAAATCTTGCGCACCGTGAACGCCGAGTTCAAGCCGGCGTTTTTCTTCGCGATGCACACACCTTCGTAAGCCTGTACACGCTCGCGATTGCCTTCCTTCACCTTGACGTTGACGACGACCGTGTCGCCCGGCCCGAAGTCGGGCAGCTTGCGCGAAATTTGCCGGGATTCGAATTGCTGCAGGATGTTCATGTCTTCACCACTTGTTGGGCAGGATTATATGCCGATATTGCGGCCGATTTGCGGCCGATTTGATTAAAATTTCGTATCTTTTTGAAATTCAAGCAAAAGTTTTTCATCTTCTCGATTCAGCTTCAACTGAGCCAACAAATCTGGTCGGCGCCGCCAGGTAAATCCCAAGGCCTGTTTCCGACGCCAGCGAGCGATCGCAGCATGGTCGCCCGAGAGCAGAATTTCGGGTACCGAACCCAGTTCGTGCCGCTCCGGCCGGGTGTAGTGCGGGCAATCCAGCAGGCCATCCGAAAACGAGTCCTGCCGGGCCGATTCGGCATCGTTCAACGCGCCGTCCTGCAGGCGGCCGATCGCATCGATCAGCACTGCTGCCGGCAGCTCACCGCCCGACAGCACGTAGTCACCGATGGAAAGCTCTTCGTCCACTTCGTGCCGCAACAACCGCTCGTCGACTCCTTCATAGCGCCCACACAGCAGGATCACGCGCTCGCGTCCGGCGAGCTCGGCCACCCTGGCCTGATCCAGCCGCGCTCCCTGCGGACTGAGATAAATCGTGCGCGCCGGTTCCGGTGCCGCCGCCCGCGCCGCGTTCAATGCCGCACGCAGCGGATCGATCAGCATCACCATGCCCGGCCCGCCGCCGAACGGCCGCTCATCCACGCGGCGGTAGGCATCGGTGGCGTAATCGCGCGGATTCCATGCGTGCACCGCCAGCAACCCGCGCGCCTGCGCCCTGCCGATCACGCCGATCCCTGCGCACTGCGCAACAAAATCGGGAAACAGCGTGATCACATCGATACGCATCTAAAACCTCTGCCAGATTGGTATTCAACTCCAACCCGGCCTTCACCACATTCGCCTCCCCCGCCAGCGGGAGAGGGGAACCTTTCTGCGTTTCAGCCCTAATCCGGAATCTCAAAAATCCGGATCCCAATCCACCGTGATCCGCCCCTCTTTCAGATCCACCGCTTTCACGAACTGCCCGGTCACGAACGGGATCAGGCGTTCGCGAATGCCGTCGCGTACCACCAGCACGTCGTTCGCGCCGGTCGCGAACAGATGGCTCACCTTGCCCAGCGCTACACAGTCGACGGTGACGACATCCAGTCCTTCCAGGTCCGTCCAGTAATACTCGCCGCGACCGGGTTTCGGCAGCGCCGAGCGTGGGACGTGGATCGCCGCGCCGATCAGCTTCGCCGCCGCGTCGCGGTCGTCGCAGCCGGGCAATTTGGCCACAATACCCTTGCCCTGTTCGTGACCCTGCGCGGAAGGGACTTCGGTCTCCGAGCCCGCCAGCACCAGGCGCCAAGGCCGATAGGCAAAGATGCGCAGGCGTGGCTCGGTGTAGGACTCGATCTTGAGCCAGCCATCGACGCCGTGCAGGCCGACGATCTTGCCGACCGTCAACAGTCGATCGGCGGACACGACGGCCGAATCAGGCGGCTTTCGCCTGCTTGCCCGCTTCCTTCATCAGCCAGCGCACCTTGTCGGACAGTTGCGCGCCCTTGGCGACCCAAGCCTTGACCTTCTCAGCATCGAGCTGCAAGCGCACTTCCTTGCCGGCGGCGACCGGATTGTAGAAACCCAGGCGCTCGATGTTGCGGCCGTCGCGCGCCTTGCGCTCGTCGGCCACGATGATGTGATAGAACGGACGGCCCTTGGCGCCGCCGCGGGAAAGACGAATCTTGACCATGTTTGTTTACCGTTGAATTTATCGGGTACTGTTGTGTCCCAGCCGCGGATGCAGGCGCATCGGCGCCCTCGAAACGGGCGAACTGCGGTTTGGGAGCCGCATATTCTAGCCGGAAATTCGGGAAAATAAAGCCCCCACAAGGACTTGGGGCTAGCGCAGTACCCGAATGCGCAACTGCGCATACGCCCCGCTTGCGGCCAGCGCGGTGATGGTTTGCTCGCCGGACCGGGTGAAAGCATGCTCGAACGGCTGCGCGGCGCGGGTCTGCCCTTCCAGTCGACCGTTGACCAGCCACAGTATGCGCTCGCGATCGGCGCCGAGCGCGCGCAGGCGCAGGACCGCCGGCTTGTCGCTGTTGGGCGCGCGCGCGATCGCCGCGCCATCGGCGACGCCGTCGATGCGAATGGATTGCGTTGCGTCCAGACCATCGGTAGCACAGCCGGCTTGCAGCGCCGGCACGCTGCTGCGCCGGCGCAAGTCCTGCGCCAGCCACGGATAGGCCAGCGCAGGCCAACGCGCGATGTCCACGGTTTTCGCAGCCGCCGTGTCGCAGCCCGGACTCAGGCGCCGACCGCTGCCGGCGTCGACGCGCACCTGCACCAGCCCCGCGCTCCAAATCCGTGCGTCGCGCTCGGGCAGGGTCGGAGGAATCACGCCGTTGAGAATCCACGCCGTGCGTTTCTGCTGGCACAGCTCCGGATGCTTCGGATCGAAGGCGAGACCCAGCGGCCAGCAGATCTCCGCCTGCTTCACGCTCGCCGGCGGCGGTTGCGGCGTTGCCGCCAGCGCCGCGATTGGCAGGCCGTCGATTGCCTCGAACATCAGCGGCAGCGCGGTGACCGCGCCGTACTGCCCGGGCAGCGGCGTGCCATCCGGGCGTCCCACCCAAACGGCCACGGTGTAGCGCGGCGTCGTGCCCACGGCCCAGGCGTCGCGATAACCGTAACTGGTGCCGGTTTTCCAGGCCACGCGCGGATGCGAACCGGGATCGAACGTGTCGAGCCGGTAACCGGGACGCGGATTGGCTTCGAGAATCGCGCGCACAATCCACGCCGCACCATCGGAAAGAACGCGGCGATCGATTTCGGGATCGGTCGGCGTAAAGCGCACATGTCCTGCGATGCCGCCGCGATTGAGCGCGGTGTAGGCACCGGCAAGATCCTGCAAACGCGCGCCACCACCGCCGAGGATGATGGAAAGGTTCGGCTCGACACCACGCGGCAAGCGGATATTCAATCCGGCATTGGACAATCGCGCCATGAAACGCGCCGGCCCGACGCGGTCGAGCAGATCGACTGCGGGCACATTGAGTGACTGGCGCAGGGCATCGGCGGCGGCAACCGGACCGGCGAAAGCCATGTCGAAATTGCCCGGCCGATAGGTGCCGAATGACTGCGGCGCGTCGACGAGCAGGCTTTCCGAATCGATCAGTCCGTCGTCCAGCGCGAGCCCGTAAAGGAACGGCTTGAGCGTGGAACCGGGCGATCGCCAGGCGCGCACCATGTCCACGTGACCCAGGCGCGCTTCGTCGCCGAATGCGCCGGAACCGACGTAGGCGCGCGCTTCGAGCGTGGCGTTGTCGACCACCAGCAAGGCCGCCGAGGTACGTTCGGGCAATCGCCCGAGATAGTCGGCGACGCGCGCTTCCAGCGCGCGCTGCAGGTTCGCGTCGATGGTCGTCGTGATGCGGCGCACCTGCGGCTGCGCTTCGTGCAGGCGCTCGGCGAGCAGAGCCGCGTGCAATGGAGATTCCAGTTCACGCGCGGCCACGGATTCGATGCGCGCGTCGCGCACACTGGCGGCGCTCCACACATGCTGAGCTGCCATGCGTGCCAGCACCTTGTCGCGCGCGACGCGTGCCGCTTTCGGGTTGCGGTCCGGACGCAACCGTGTCGGCGACTGCGGCAGCACGGCGAGCAAGGCGGCCTCGGCGTGCGACAGGCGCGAAGCCGGTTTGCCCAGGTACGCCCACGAGGCGGCCTCCACACCTTCGATGGTGCCGCCGAACGGCGCGTGGTTCAGATACAGCGTGAGGATGTCGCGCTTGGATAAATGCGCTTCGAGCTGCAACGCGCGCAGGATCTGGCGCAGCTTGCCGCCGACGCTGCGCGGCTGCGGATCGATGATGCGCGCGACCTGCATGGTCAGGGTCGAGCCGCCCGAAACGATATGCCCATGGCGCAGCAACTGCGCAAACGCCCGTGCCAATGCGATGGGATTGACGCCCGGATGCCACCAGAACCAGCGATCCTCGTAGGTGAGCAGCGCTTGCAGATACAGCGGCGAGACTTCGTCGGGCGTCACCGGATAGCGCCACGCGCCATCGGCATCGGCAAACGCGCGTAAGGGCGTGCCGTCGCGCGCCAGCACCACCGTGCTGCCACCATTCGCGTCCGGCAAAGGCAGGGGGAAGACTCGATCGAGCACGATGGCGAGCGCGAGAATCGCCGCGATGGAAAATCCGACGCGCTTCGCCCAGCGTCGTGCGCGAGCACGCCAATTCCATTGCTCCTCAGCACAATCCGCGCCGTTATCCCCCTCTCCTGCTGGCGGGAGAGGGACGGGGTGAGGGTGGCCCGATCGCGCAGAGTGGTCGCATCGCATGGAGCAATTCCACCCTCACCCGTCGCGCTGCGCGCGCCGGCCTCTGCCGCCCGCGGGAGAGGTGCAAACTATGACAACGTTGCTGAAGTTCGGCATTGGCAGGCGTCAGAGATTACGGCTCGACCACCTTGATCGTCGCCGGCTCGCTTTTGCCGATGCCGCGCATCTGCGCCAGGTACATGTCCTCGACCAGGGGCGGCGGCACGAGGTAGGTGCCCGGCGACACCGCGCGCACGAGGTAAAACACATGTGCAGCCTGGCCCTGATCGAGCTTGAGCGCAGCCACGTAGCGGTCATCGCGGAATTCCTCGTGGCGCACCTCGGCGGCTTGCGCACGATCCGAGAGCGTGATGCCGTTGATGACCACGCCGGCCCATTGCTTGGCGTCGGTGAGGTTGAAATTCTCGATCTCCAGTCCGCCGGGCAGCAGGTCCGTGAGCAGCGCATCGGGCATCTGCTGGCGCGCCTCGATGGTCAGGCCCACGATCAGCGCATCGCCCTCCTTGAGCGGCGCAGGCGTCCATGGCTTGCCGTCGAGCGTGTAGAAGCCGCGGCGGATGGAGACATAGTGATCGTCCGGCGCCGGTGCGGCCGTCGGCACGCCGGCGATGTCGGTGCTCACGTACATCGGCAGGTCACCGCTCGGATTCAGACGCACGCCGGCATGCAGATCGGCGGCGGCGAAGGCGCGGCTCCAGATCCGGTCGGGCGAAAGTTCCGTGGATTTCGCGCCGATCGCGAGCGTCCCCGCAACCACGGTGTCGCCGTTGCCGATCAGCTCGCGGCCCAGCCGCGCGATGGCGATCTGCTCCTGCGTGCTCAGCCAGCTCCAGTGGAAGCCGTAGCGCCGCTGCTCGGCGTCGGCGTCGCGCTGCTGCGAAGTCAGCGAGCGCGCCAGTTCAAACACGCGCGCGTCGTACTCGGGTTTGGCCAGGTCGTATTTGTGCGTCAGCGCGACCATCAGCGCGGTGTCGCGCAGATCCGAGCCGTAATCGCCCAGATACCAGGGCCGGTCGACCTTCTTGGCAAACGCTTCGGCAATGGCCTTTTCCGCGCGCGGTTGATCGCCCATCAGTTTCAGGGCGATGCCAAGATGCACCAGCGGCAGCGCCGTGATCGACTTGGCGCGCTCGTTGTCGAACAGCGCACGCAGGGTGCCGAGCGGCGCACGGTTGACGCGCGCGAGCACGTAACCGGAATACGCCTCGTCGGCGAAACGCATCGCATCGCTGTGTTCGTAGTCGTAGTACGGATGGCCGCCGGCGAGCAGGTCGTCGTTGAGGCGCTTGAGCGCTTTCTGCAAAACCTCGTCGGGAACGACAAAACCCTCGTCGCGCGCGCTCTCCAGGAAGTCGACCACATACGGCGTGAGGAACGTGGGTACATAGCTGTCGCCACCCCACATCGAAAACAGACCGGATGGAATCTGCATCGAGGCGATGCGTCCGATCGCCGCATCGACGCGCTGCTTGCGCTGCTCCGGCGTCAGGCCGGCGACATGCAGATTGTCGGCGGTCTTCTCGTCCAGCAGCAGATTGCCCCAGGCCTTGCTCGTGGTCTGCTCGATGCAGCCGTAGGGATACTGGAGCAGACCGGTGAGCGCGCTCGCAAAGGGCAAGGGCGGCAGGCTCGATACGGTCAGCCGCGCGGTCACCGAGTCCGGCAGCAAGCCGTCCAACGTATCGGCGCCGAGCGTTATCGGTGCGAGCTTGTCGAGTGAGCGGGCGCTGCTGCGCAACACCGCCGGCCAGGCGGCGCGCACGGGCAGATCGAAATGCCGATCAATGCTGATGCCGCCTCCACTGGCACTGACTTCGATCTTGCCCACACCATAGCCTTGCTGCGCGGTCAACGGGAAGTTGAGCGTGGTCTTGGCCTGATCGGCCAACTTGATCCTGCGCTCACCCTGCGCGATCGCGAGCAGCTTGTCGGCGCTCACCTTCACCGCGAACTCGCGTTCGGTGCCGGAGAAGTTCTGCAGATCCAGCGTAACTTCGGCCTTGTCGCCGGGTGCGAGCACCCGCGGTGTGGAGATTTCGGCGACCAATGGCGCACGCACCACGGTTTCGGCGTCGTTCGCGCCGTACTCGTCTTCGCCGAACACGAGCGCAGTCACGCGCACGGTGCCATTGAAGTCCGGCATCTTCAGCGCAACCGTCGCGTTGCCCTGCCCATCCAACGCCACCACGCCGCTGAACAGGTCCACGGTCTGCACGTGCGCGGTCGGGCGCCGCGCTTGCGGCAGCGCCGCCAGTGCCATATCGCCGCCGTAGCGCAGCTTGGCCATGTTGCCGTCGAAACTCTCGATGACGCGGCCATAAAGATCATAGGCGTCAACGCCGAGACGGCGCTGGCCGAAGAACCAGCCGGTGGGATCCGGCCGCGGAAAGCGCGTGATGTTGAGGATACCCACATCGACCGCCGACACGGTGACGTACGCCTTCTTGCCGGCCAGCGCAGGCGCTTTGACCGTCACCGGCAAGTCGATCTCGGGTTTCATCATCTTCGGCGCGTCGATCGCCACGTCGACCTTGCGTGCGCTGCGATCCATCGGCACGAAGGCCTCGCCGACCGCACGTGCCGGCGTGATCTTGTCCGCCGCCGAGCCGCCGCGGAACACCAGCGCCGTGAGATACACGTCATGGCGTTCCCAATCGCGGGTCACCGGAATCTCGAACGTCGCGCCGTCCTTCGCGTCGATGTTGTGCGTGTACAGCAGATGATCGGATTCGACCAGCAGTACGCCCGGTCCGGGATGCGGCGGCGTGACTGTGACCTTGAGCGTGTCGCCGGCGCGATAGCTGGTCTTGTCCAGCGCGAGCTTGATCTTGTCCGGGCGCGCTTCCTTGCCGCGGTTGTCGTCGTTCCAGCTCCAGCCGGCGAAGAACGGAAAGCGCATGGTGAGGCCGGTCGCAGGATCCGTCACCTCGATCCGGTAATTGCCCCACTCCACCGGCGCGTCGAATTTCGCGGTGCCGCCGGCGGGAATGTCGACGGCTTGCGACAGCGTGTTCTCGTAGCTGACGTTGTAGTCGAAGTGCCAACCGTTGTCGTTGTCGTAGGTCCAGTGATAGGCACGATTCTCGCGCACCACTTTGACGGCGAGTTTGCTCGCCGCGAGCAGATTGCCTTGCGCATCGCTGCGGATCAATTCGAATCCGGCGCGAGCGTTCGCGTTCGAACCATCCTTGGGATCGAACAGCGGGCGCACGCCGACCAGGGCCTCGGCAGGCCACACGGTGCGTTTGAGCGTGCGCGTGACGGTGCGCCCGCCAGTTTCGTAGACGCTGCCGGAAACGATGGCCGCGACCGGTGCCGCAGGTTTCTTGTCGTCCAGGATCGCAATGTCGGTGCTCAACTTGCCCTGCACATCAAGCTTGGCGTCGACCACGTCCTTGGCTTCCTTGGGCAAGTCGAGCGTCGGATCGCCGAAGAAATAATCCGCGTGCGCCTCCACCGGATGCACGTCCGGCGCCAGGGTCAAGCGCGCGGTGAAACGGTTGCCGGCGGCGGGCGCGCCGTAGAGGTAATCGGATTGCACATCCAGTTTCAGCGGCGCGCCGGGCGCGATCGTCGGCGCAACGCTGGCGAGATCGAGCTTCAGGCGCTCGGGCAGGAATTCCTCGATGCGGAACGCGATGCTTTGCGTGGCCTCCTTGCTCGCCGGATCCAGGCGAAACTCGACCTGCCACTTGCCGGTCGGCGCGTCGACCGGAATCTGCCGCGACCAGTCGAAGTAATCGAGTTCCTTCGGTTCGAGTTTGGCCTGCGCGTAAGGACGGCCATCCGGCTGTTTCAAGGTCACGAACAACGGCTGCGGCTTGATCGGATTGCCGTCGTAGTCGCGCAGCAGCGCAGACAGGCGGATGGTCTCGCCGGGCCGGTACAGATCACGCCCTGACCAGGCGAACACATCGAACCATTCCTGCTTGCGTCCGGCCACGGCGAAGTCGGACAGATCCAGCGCCGGTTGGTTGAACGGCAGGATCGACACGTCCTTGCCGCTCTTGGCGGTCAGCACCTGCTCGGCCTTGAGCGTGTAAGCGAGCAACGCATTGCCGTCCGCGTCGGTCTTGCCGGCGATCACGGTTTCACCCTTGGCGTCGAGGATGGTCAACTCGACGTTTGTCAGTGGCGCGCCGGACTTGAGCGAGGCCGTATGCACGAACAACGTGTCCTTGTACACGCGCGTGTGCAGGCCGATGTCGCTGACGAAGAAAAAGCTGGTGTCATACTGGTCGCGCAGGCTGCCGGCGCGGCGCATCGCGGCGAAATACAGTCCGGGTTTGGACAGTTCGGCGATGTTCTGGATCGGCAGATACGACAGCACGCGCTCGTTCTGCTTGCCGTCGAGTGCGAACCGGTTCGCGTACACCGAGTCGGCGATCGAAGCGAGCGGTTTGCCCTTGCGTCCGTACCAGCCGTATTGGGGGTCAAGATCCCAGCCCGAACGCTTGCCGCTGCGCTGGTAGGCTGCGAAGAAATTCGACAGCTCGCCGTCGCGCACGCGAAAGAACTCGACGTCGACCTCCTTGACATTGACCGACACCACCGGCAAGCCGCGCGAATCGCGCGCCGGCAGCACGCTGCCCTGCGAGGCGAAACCGGCCGCGGGTTGCATGGGCCCGGTGTAGACGTCGCGCTCGACAGGCTTCCCAAGCGTCTTGCCGTCGGCCGCGGCGAGCGCGCCCTTGATCGCGATGCGATAGGTCGCATCGGCCTTGATGTAGGGAAAGCGTAGCGTCTTGCCGTCCTCGTCCAGCGCCCAACTGCCATTGACGACGGCGCCCTTCGCGTCCTTGACTTCGATCAAGGTATCGAAGGCCTGCGCGCCGGCGAGGCGGTACGCGAATTCGAGCGCGATCGCGAGCTGGCCCTGATACTGTTCCGGATGCGCCGAGGTCACGGCGAATGCCTGCGGCGCTGCCGGTTTCGCCGCCGCCGCGATGGGTGCCTTGCCTTGTACCAATGGGACAGCGGATTTCTGCTTGCTACAACCGGCCAGCAAAACGGCAACTGCAGCAACGGCTAGCGCCGCATGACGCAACGCATCGGTCGAACGCATCATTGACGATCCCCCGGCTGGATGTGCCAGCCAGTATATCCGTCAGAATGTGGCGACATAGTGATGAAACATGGATACGCCGCGTCCTGCGAATGACCAAAAGCTATTGGTTGAATCCGCGGATGTCGAAACCGTTGCGGAAGATGCCGTCGGTAGTACCGGCCGGCGCACCATCGGCGATCCAGTCGTAGATCAGCGCAATCTGCTGCACGCTCAAACCGCCCATGTAGTTGTTGAGCGGCATGCGCGCGCCGGCGCCGGGATTGTCGCAATCCACCTTCATGAACAGCAGGCTTTGCTCGGGATGGTTCGGTACCACATATACGTAACCCGCATACAGCGGGCTGTCCACGCCATCGCGGTTCATGCCCAGCAAGTTAACGTACGGCGATGGCGTATCGGCTGGATCCAGATCAAGCTCGCCGGTCGGCATGGTGCTACCGCCATTCGTTGTGTGGCAATCCGCGCAGCCGTTGCCCATGCCGTTGTAGTTGGTGAAGATGCCTTCGATCGCCGCGCCGAACTCGATGCCGCTATAGATCGGTGGCACGCCGGCGATGGAGGTGCAGCCGCTCGGCGGCGTCTGCGCATTCGCCACGAGGCTGCTCGCCAATGCGCCGCACGCGGCGAGCGCCGCGACGATGGCGCCGCGCGCTGTAGCAGCCCGCATATCAGACGAACCCGAGATTGTTCGTGCCGAACTGACCCAGATTCGGGAAGATCGTCGCCAGATCCGTCGGCGAGGTGATCCCCATCCACTGCGCCAGGGTCGCGGCGTACTGCTCCACCCCGATTCCCGGGATCATCTGTCCGCGCGGGAAATTGTTCGGCGCGTTCAGGGCCTGGTTCGGGAATCCCGTGATCGGCCCGCCGCCGTTGCTGTACAGCTTGCCGCCCTGGACCGCACCGCCGAGCGCCATCTGCACCGTGCCCCAGCCGTGATCGGAACCGGAGCCGTTGGATTGCAGCGTGCGCGCGAATTCCGACATCGTGAACAAGGTCACGTTGTTCTGCGCATTGACGTCGCTGGGGCCCATGCAGTTCCAGAACGCGTTCAGCGCTTGCGACAGCGTGGTCAGCAGGGCCGCGTGATCGTTGTTACCGGTCATCATGCCCGCATGCAGGTCGAAGCTGCCGAGATTCACGAAATAAATTTGCCGCGTGGCGTAGTTTTGCGCCATCGACAGCTTGATCATCTTGGCCACGATCTGCAGTTGCGCGCCCAGCGAATTGCCGGCCGGAAATGCGGTGTTCAGCGTGATCCCCGCCAGCCCGGGACTGAGCACGTTGAAAAGCTCGCGGCCGAGTTGGAACGTCGAGGAATAATTGCCCGCGAAATCGTTCGCATAGGTTTCAGCGAGCAGGGTGTTGAGCGCGTTGTCGCGCACACTGGTAGAAGAGACGCCACTGCAGGGTGTCGGATTGCAAACGCCCGCCAGATTGGTCAGGCCACCAGAACCGATCTGATAGGGAATCGTGCTTACGCCAACTTCGAACCGGTTGGCGCCCGCTACGGAGATGCACGGCGACAGCGTCTGGTAGCTGTTGCCAGAATTGAGCGCGTCGCCGCACTGCCCGCCCCAGCCGAGCGTCGAAGCTTCCGCCGCATAGGCCTGTTGCCATTGGTTGGTCTGATCGGCGTGCGAGAACAATTGTGACGGATAATTGGCGGAACTTGAGTTGTAATCGCTCATCGTTATCGGCTTGACCAGCGATCCGGCATTGACGACGAAAGCAAGGTGACCCTGATTGAACAGCGAGGTCATTTCCGGCATGGAAGGATGCAGGAAATACTGGTTGGTGGCAGAGTTCGAATCATTGCCGTCGACGATCTTCTGCAGCGTCACCTGCGAGCCGGTCGGCAGCGCCAACCCCAGACCGCCGGGATTGTTGACCGGATCGTAGACGCCACTGCGCGAGGCCGTGTAGGTGTTGTAGCGCGCGCTGTCGAACGGCACGAGCATGTTCCAGGCATCGTTGCCGCCGTACAGATACACGCATACCAGGGCCTGGTACGTCGACGAAATGCTGGTGCTGGCAAGCGCCGTACTCATCATGCGCAGTTGCGGCAGCAGCGCCGCTGCCGTGCCACCGCAGGCGATGCAACCAAGGCTGCGCAGGAATTCGCGGCGGGAATTGCGTGAGAAATTCATGGCCATCTCCTTCAGCGCTGCGTGGCGAATTCGGGCGAGAGCATGGCAACGTAGATTGCCGACCAGGCTTTCTCCTGCGCCGATGCGCCGCTCAGATTGGTCAACATGCCGGTCAGGGTCGATTGCATCGCGGCGGACATGCCGCCGTAGAACAGATCGGCGTCGAGCGTCGTGACCATTGCTGCCGGGTTGTTCGCATTCGCGGTGAGCGAAGACAGATCAATCAGCGGACGATCCGTCGGCGGCGAAGCCATGCCCTGATACGCCTTGGCGGTGAATCCGTAGTAGGTATCGGCCGTGCTGTAGGTCGTCGATTCGTTGGTGATCTGCAATTCAGGCGAATACAGACCGTTGTCGGCGAACACGCCGGGCTGCTGGTAGTCGGGTAGATAGAAATTGAATACGGTCGGTGATTCCAGTGGCGCCTGACCGAAGCTGCCGAGGAAGCCGCCACCGCCGATCATCGCGATCTGGCCGTACTGATCCGGCGCCGGCGCCTGCGCATTGAACGCGCGCCACATCTCGGTCAGGCGCAACACCGGCTCGCGCAGCTTGCCATAGCTGTCGCAATTGGCGCTGCCGCATGACGGCGGCGGATTTTCCGCTTCCGGATCGGTCAGGATCGCCTCGATCACGTCGCCCAGATCATTGCCCGGAGTATCGAACACTGTCGCGATGCGCTGGATATAGGCCGGCGACGGATTGCTCTCGACAAAACGCTGGATCAGTTGCCGCGAGATGAACGGCGCCACGTTCGGATGCGTGGCGATGATCGCGAGTTCGTCGGTCACGTCCTGCGCGCAGGTCTGGTTGGCCGCGATCGAACTCGTGGTCGAGACGCCGCCATCACCGAGCACGGTCTTGACCGAAATGTCGTGACGCATCTGGTTGCTGCTTGCCGGAAACAACTCCGTCCCCCAGCAAGCCATCGGCGCGTATTGTGCGGCGAAGGTCAAGCCACCGCCGTTGAAATTCGGCGGATTGGTCGGCGCATCGTTCCAGGTGAACCCGGTGAACACCTTGGCCGTCTGCGTGATGACGTTCTGATCGTAGGTCGGCACCGTCGTGCCGTTCTGGATGACCGGCGAAAAATCCTGATTGCGCATGATCAGGCCGATCGAGAACAACTGCATCACTTCACGCGCGTAGTTCTCGTCGGGGCTGGTGGTCTGCACGCCGCCGACAAACGTCGCCTTGACGTTGCGGAACGCGTTCAGATATCGCCCCATCATCGGGTGATCCGTCACGTTGAGCAGCAGCTGCGCATACGGCAGGAATGCCGATTCGGCGAGCATGTCCTGGTACTGCGACAGCGGCACCATGTAGTTGTTGCCGATGTCACTGGCCTGATCGGAGACGACGAAAATCTGGCTCAGTTCATAGGCCATGCGCTCGCGCAACTGGTCCGGCGCGTACACCGCCTGCCAGAAGAAGCGGTTCAGACGGATTGTGTTGGTGACGCTTTGTCCGCCCACGGTGCGCGCGTTCGCGATCGCCTCGATCGTCGGCTCACCCAGTGTGGCGGGCTTGGCCAACTGCTCGGCTATCCACTCGCCATAGCCCTGTGCCATCAGGTAGGCGACGTCACCCTGGGTCGGCCCGAACGTGGCCTGGGTGAGAAAGCGCGCCGCCGCGGCGGTGCTCGCCGGCTGGTCGGCGGGGATGTCGAAGCTGCCCCTGAAAAGCTGATCGTGCACGGTCGCGCCGGCCAACGGCGCGAAGCAGAGCGCGAGCGCACACGACATCGTCTTGACGCAGATTTGCATGGTCCGGCCCTCGTGACTGCGGCAGTTCGGACATAGCGAACGCGCAGGCACGACGGCCGTTGACACAATTTTACAAAGGCGGCTTCGCTGGGATGCGCGCGACTGGCCCAATCACCGACTGGGCATGCCGCCGCGGGGCTTGCCGTTGCTATGCTCGCGATCCATCGCTCGCCAAGCAACCCGGCCTTCGGCATCCTGCCTTCGGCGCGCCCCGGGCGCGAGATGCGCTTCAACGCATCTCGCGTCAAATCCCGGGTCGCCCCATCCCCTTCAGCGCTCCACCCATTTGCCGCATCAAACCCTTGATGCCGCCTCCGGATAACTTCGACATCATCTTTTCCATCTGCATGTACTGCTTGAGCAGTCGATTGACGTCGGCCGGCTGAGTGCCGGAACCGCGCGCCACGCGCGCCTTGCGCGAGCCGTTGAGCAGATCGGGATGGCGGCGTTCCTTCTTCGTCATCGAATTGATGATCGCCACCATGCGGTGCACTTCGCGGTCGTTGACCTTGGACTTCACGCTGTCCGGCAAACTGCCAATGCCCGGCAGCTTGTCCATGAGCGAAGCGAGGCCGCCCATATTGAGCATCTGGGAAAGCTGGTCGCGCATGTCGTTCATGTCAAAGCGCTTGCCCTTGATCACCTTCTCGGCGAGCTTTTGCGCCTTTTCCTTGTCGACGTTCTGCTCGACCTGCTCGACCAGCGAGAGCACATCGCCCATGCCGAGGATGCGCTGGGCGAGGCGATCCGGATGGAAGGCTTCCAGTCCGTCGGGTTTTTCGCTGACCCCGAGAAACTTGATCGGCCGGCCGGTGACGTAGCGCACCGACAGCGCCGCGCCGCCGCGTGCATCGCCATCGGTCTTGGTCAATACGACGCCGGTCAGCGGTAACGCTTCGGCAAACGCCTTGGCCGTGTTGGCCGCGTCCTGACCGGTCATGGCATCGACCACGAACAAGGTTTCGATCGGATCGAGTGCCGCGTGCAGGGCCTTGATCTCGGCCATCATCTGCGCGTCGATGGCCAAGCGCCCGGCGGTATCGACCAGCAGCACGTCGGCGAAATTCTTGCGTGCCGCATCCACCGCAGCGCGCGCGATGGCGACGGGATCCTGCGAGTCTGCGCTCGGATGGAACAGCACATCGACCTGTTCAGCGAGCAGGCGCAGTTGCTCGATCGCCGCCGGACGATACACGTCGCAGCTCACGACCATCACTTTTTTCTTCTTGCGATCCTTGAGGAATTTCGCGAGCTTGGCGACGGTCGTCGTCTTGCCCGCGCCCTGCAGACCGGCCATCAGCACCACGGCCGGCGGCGGGCAGTTCAGATTCAGGTCCGCATTCGCGGTACCCATCACCGCGGTCAACTCGTCGCGCACGACTTTGACCAGCGCCTGGCCGGGCGTGAGGCTCTTGAGCACTTCCTGTCCGACTGCGCGCACCTGCACGCGCTGGATCAGCGCCTGCACTACCGGCAAGGCCACGTCCGCTTCGAGCAGGGCGATGCGCACTTCACGCAGGGATTCGCGGATGTTGGCTTCGGTCAGACGCGCGCGCCCGCGCAGACGCTCAATGGTGGACGACAGGCGTTGGCTCAGGGATTCGAACATGGCGATAGCGGAATTTCCGGGGGCGCGAGTATAGCAGCGCCTCGCACCACTGCC
>JAJXWU010000230.1 GCA_021781425.1 Pseudomonadota bacterium | reverse complement strand
GTGCAGGTTCTCGACCAGCAGCTGCGTCTGCGGATCGAGAATGCGCGAGTTCGGGTTGTACTGCTGGTCCCACTTCAGTTCCCAGTTGTCGTTCAGGCGCAGGTCGAGTTCGCCGACGATGTCCGAGCCGGAATAATCGACTTCCGGCATGCCCGGCAATTGCACGCGCTGGGGCGAGAAATAATGGATCTGGCCGATGCTGGCGCTGAGCAGTTCGTCGCCGTTGCCGGCGTCGATCAGGCGCGAGGTCAGCGCCAGGGTCAGGTTATCGGCATTGCTCTGGCGATCGGCGCCGACGAAACTGTTGCTGCGGAACAGGCTCGGGAAATCGAAGCTCGGCAACTGCGTGTCGAAGATCGGCAGATCGGCCTGATTCCGATACGGCACGCGCAGGTAGTAAAGACGCGGCTCAAGAGTCTGCGTCAGCGCCGTGCCGAACAGGGTCAGCGGACGCTCGAAGACCATGCCCGCATCGAGGTCGAAGATCGGCGTGCTGCGCGACGGCGATGTTTGGGGGAAAGCCGGCGTGCCCGGGTGCACGGCGTTGTAGGCAGCAAGATCGTTCAGGTCGTAGGTGGTGTAGCGCAGTCCGAGTTCCGGGCGGATGAAATAACCGGCGGTTTCGATCGGATAGGCCAGGTACGGATACAGATCCACGCGCTGGCCCTCGAGCGAAGCCTGGCTTTGCACGCTGCCCGGCGTCGGGCCGACCAGTTCAAACGGACCGCGGCGGAAATCCACGTATTCGGAATTCACGCCCCAGACCAGGCCGCCGGCGAGCGCATGCTCGCCCTGGAAAGTCGCGCGCGGCAGGCGCATGTAGGGCTGGGCGGCGTTGGACAGCGTGGTCTGCGTGATTTGCAGCGCATCCGCGCCGAAGCTCGCGTTCCACCAGGTACCACGGCCGTTGAGGTAGGCGCTGGAACCGAGCAGGGCGGTCGCGCTCGTCGTCAGCGAATCGCCGTAATCCTGGAAGTACTGCTTGTCGGAAACGCGTTCGATATCGACCGCCGCGCCCCAATTGTCCGAAATCCGGCTCCAATCCTTGATCCGAAAAGCGTAGCGCTGATCCGGCACATCCACCGGCGAAGCCGGACCCTGGAATACCGGTGGCGTGGCGGCGTATTGCGCGCGTTCGTCGGCGGCCTGATTGTCGTGCGGAACGAAATTGAAATCGATCTGGGCCTTGTCGGCGGCGTCGAGATAGCGGAACTGGCCTTGCAGCATGGCGCCGCGCTCGGTCGACACACGCGGCTCCAGCGTGGCGTCGTAGTTCGGCGCCAGATTCAGGTAATACGGCGCGCCGAGCACCAGACCGCGATGGCTGGAATAGGCGATGTGCGGCGCGAGGAATCCGGACTGGCGATCGTTGCTCAGCGGGAAACTCAGGTAGGGAAACCAGAAGAACGGCACATCGGCGTAGTACACGGTGACGCCGTGTGCGTAGCCTCTGTCGGCCACCTTGTCCATGTCCAGTTCGCCGGCATGCAGATGCCAGCGCACATCGTCCGGATCGCAGGTGGAATAGGTGCCGTCGAACAGCTTGCCGTGGTCGGCGTCGCTCATGTCGGCGCTGGCCGCGCTGCCGTTGCCGCGCTCGGCAAGCAGTTGATAGCGCACGTGGTCGAGGCGTGTGGAATGCGCCGATTCGACGCCGCTGGCCGAGTCGGCCGCAAGCAGCATGCTGCGATCCTGCATGATCACGTGGCCGCCGGCGGTATAAGCCGTGGTATCGGTATCGTAGGTGAGAAAATCCGCGCGCAGCAGCTGATCCAGACGCTGCATGCGCACGTCGTCCTGGAGACGGTAGTGCGCGCTGTCCGTGGAGACGACCTTGCGTGCGCTGACATCGGCCGCGACCTTGGTGCGGTCGCCTTGCGTGGGCAGGCCCGGCGTGTAGGCATCCAGCAACGCGTTGCGCCTGCACATGGCGAACAGGCGCGCGCGCGCGGGCTGCGGACAGATCAGCACGCCGACCGGGCAGGCGGGCGCCGCGTCCTGGGCCGCGGCTGGTTGGACCATGGCAAGCGCCAGCGCAACGGCCAGCCATTTCAAACGCGGTGTTCTTGATCCAAGGGCGTCAGACACGGATGATCCGATAGGGATGCGCAAGGAGGCAAAGCTTGCCTGATTCGTCGTGCATGGGCAATTCTCGGATGCAATTGGCGCGCCGGATCGCCGGTCTGATCACCGATATACGGAGTGTGTGATGAACGCGAAAATCGAAAAGTCCGACGCGCAATGGCGCGATGAACTTGATCCGGAACAGTATGCCGTGTGCCGCTGTTCGGCGACCGAGCCACCGTTCACCGGCAAATATTGGGATCACCACGCAGCCGGCATCTACCGCTGCGCGGCTTGCGGGGCGGAGCTGTTCTCTTCGGCCAGCAAATTCGATTCCGGCAGCGGCTGGCCGAGCTACTTTCAGCCGCTGGCCGCCGGCGCCGTGAGCGAACACGCCGACGAATCCCGCGGCATGCGCCGCGTCGAGGTGCGCTGCGCGCGCTGCGATTCGCACCTGGGCCACGTTTTTCCCGACGGTCCGCGTCCGACCGGACTGCGTTACTGCATCAATTCGGCGGCGCTGGACTTTGTCAGACCAGAACCGGAACGATCCTGAAATTGAATCCGTTCGTGTTGAGCGTAGCGGAGCAAAGCTCCGCGAAGTCGAAACGCCGACGTACCAAGGTTCGCAGTCCTTCGACTTCGCGCCTGTGGTGTTACGCTCAGGGCGAACGGAGGCCGGGAAGGATTTTCATTGCATCAGCGCGGCCACGTGTGCCGCCGTCGATTCGCGCAGCGCGCTCAGGCTGTAGCCTCCCTCGAGGCTCGAAACCACCCTTCCCTGTGCGTGCGCGTCCGCCACGGCAACGAGTTCGCGCGTAACCCAGGCATAGTCGTCCGCGTCCAAATTCAGGCTGGCCAGCGGATCGAGCCGGTGCGCGTCGAAGCCGGCCGAGATCATCAGCAGTTGCGGTCGGAATTCGTGCAATCGCGGCAGCACGATTTCCTGCATTGCCGTGCGAAATTGCGCCGATCCGGCTCCGGCAGGCAGCGGCGCGTTGACGATGTTGCCCGAGCCGGTTTCGCCACGCGCACCGGTGCCCGGATACAGCGGCCACTGGTGCGTTGAGGCATACAGCACGCGCGGCTCGTTGCAGAAAATGTCCTGCGTGCCGTTGCCGTGGTGCACGTCGAAATCGACGATGGCCATGCGTCCGATCCCGCGCGCGAGCGCCTGCGCGGCACCGATGGCGACGTTGTTGAACAGGCAGAATCCCATCGCCGTATCGTATGTGGCGTGATGGCCCGGCGGACGCACCGCGCAAAACGCGCGCGTGTCGCTGCCCTCGATCAGCGCGTCCACGGCCGCGCAGACCGCGCCGGCCGCGCGCAAGGCCGCTTCGAGCGAGTGCGGCGACATGACGGTGTCGGCGTCGAGTTGCGCATAGCCTTCGCTCGGTGCACTCGCGAACACGCGGTCGATCAGGGTGGCATCGTGTGTGCGTTCGAGTTGCGCACGCGTCGCGCGCGGTGCCTGCACCCGCTCGAGCATGACAAAACGCGAATCATCGAGTGCGTCGAGAACCGCGCGCAGACGCGCCGGCGCTTCCGGATGGCCCGGGCCGGGATCGTGGGCGAGACAGGCGGGATGGGTGTAGATCAGCACTCAGGTTTTTGGTTTCTTGCGACGCTCGTGCTGCCAGAGCACTTCGCCATGCCCGGAAGCGCGGGCGAGCACGCGCGCCAGCACGAATAGCAGGTCGGATAGCCGATTCAGGTAATGGATCGCTTCGGGGCGCACGGTTTCGCTGCGTGCCAGCGCGACCGTCTCGCGTTCGGCGCGCCGGCATACGGTGCGCGCAAGATGACAGCATGCCGCTGCCATGCCGCCGCCGGGCAGGATGAATTCCTTGAGCACGGGCAGATTGGCGTTGAAGCCATCGAGCGTGGATTCCAGCCGCGTCACGTCGGCCGCGTGAACCATCGCCATGCCCGGAATGCACAGTTCGCCGCCGAGATCGAAGAGGTCGTGCTGGATTTGCGTCAATGTCTCCGCCAAATCGGCGGGAATTTTCTGAGCGAGCACCATGCCGATCACACTGTTGAGTTCGTCGACCGTGCCGTAGGCGCTTACGCGCGGCGAGTCCTTGCTTGTGCGCGTGCCGTCGCCGAGACCGGTGGTGCCATCATCCCCGGTCTTCGTATAGATTTTCGAGAGACGGTTTCCCACGCGATCTGTCAATCCCGCGAAGGCGGAAATCCAGCGACTTTATGCCCGCACGAATGCGGGCCAACGGACGCGCATCAGCTCAAACCCGCCGAACAGGATCGCACTCCACAGCAAGGTGCCGACCAGAGTTCCGCGAAAGAACGGAATGCCGGCGACGTAGCACGAAGCGAGGCTTTGCGTGCATGCCGCGCCCGCGCCCGCGTGAGCCGAAAGCCATGTGGCGAAATTGGTGATGAGGAAGAACAGCACAGCGCTGGCGAAGGCATAGCCGGTTACTCGAAACGCGCTGATGCGCCGCGACAGACTAAAGCCGCCGGCGACGGTAAGCGCGATGCAACCATAGACGGCCGGCAGGGTGCCGAGCCAGTCGCCGATCCATGCGCGCGGCAGGCTGGTGGCGATGATCAGATCGGCGCACAGCATCGCGATCAACGGCACGGCGAAGGCGAGGCGCCGGTTGGCAAAGTAGGCGCCGCCGAACAAGGCGATGGCTTCGACTGGCGTGAAGTTATACGGCAACAGGCCCGGCAGGAAGTTGATGATGAGGCGAACTGTCACGGCGAAGACGATCATCGCGGCCAGGATCCCGGTGCGCGGCGAAACGGTGCGGTTTTGTGGAAATTGCGGCATTGTGGATCTCTCCGGAGTTCGTGCGCATCACCCGGATTCGAACCGGGACGCATTGACGTAGGATACTTCAAACTGGCCGGCGCGGGTACGGATGTGCGCGGCATGCGCGTGGTCGATGCGCAGCGCGTACGCGCGTTGCGCGGGCAGGCCGAGCGCGTGGCAGAGCAGGGCGCGGATCGATCCGGCGTGTGCCACCGCCAGCACCGTGTCCTCGTCGCGCGTGGAAGCCAGTACCGAAGCAAGCCACGCACCCGTGCGACGGATGACATCGGCGAAACTCTCGCCGCCGGGGGCCTCCTGGATCACCCAGTTGGCCGACCAGTGTTCGTAGCGCGCGGCGTCGCTGCGCATCACCTCGTCCCAGCGCTTGCCGTCCCAGTCGCCGAGGTCCACTTCGCGCAGGCGCGCGTCGAACAGTGGTTCGATGGCGAAACGCGCGGCAAAAATCTGCGCGGCTTGCTGTGCGCGTTTGAGGTCGCTGGAAAACAGGAAGCGCGGCGCGCTTTCCGTCCAGCTCGCCGCGAGTTGTTGCACGGCGCCGAAACCCGACGCCGACAGCGGTACATCGGTCTGGCCCAGGCACAGACCGGGCGCGGCATCGACATCGCCGTGACGGACGAGGATGAGATCCATGAGTTGCCAGCGTAGCACGGCGTTCGCCTCTCCCGCTGGCGGGAGAGGGGGCAAAAGCCGCTATCATCGTCGCATGCAAAACGTGGACGTACTCATCGCCGGCGGCGGGCTGGTCGGCGCCAGTCTGGCCATCGCCCTCGACGGCTCCGGATTGCGCGTGGCGCTGGCCGAGGCGGCACCGCCGAAGGTCGACCTGCAGCCGAGTTACGACGAACGCAATCTCGCGCTGGCGCGCGCGACCGTGAACGCGCTGGAAGTGCTCGGCGTGTGGGTGCATTGCGGCGCGCGCGCGACGCCAATCCGCAAGATCCACGTCAGCCGTCAGGGCGAATTCGGCGTGGTGCGGCTCGACGCGGCGCGCCACGGCGTGGATGCCTTTGGCGCGACCCTGCCGGCGCGTGAACTCGGCAACGGCCTGCTTGCGCGGCTGGATACTTGCCGCGATCTCATCCGTTGCGCGCCGGCGAAATTGACCGCGATAGCGCACACGGATGGTGCAATCGCCGCGACGCTCGCGACCGCCGATGGCGAGCGCCGGTTGCGTACGCGCCTGCTGATCGGTGCGGATGGAACGAATTCGTTTGTGCGTTCTGCGCTCGGCATTGAAAGCGAATCCACTGACTACGCACAGACCGCCATTGTCGCCACGGTCACGCCCGAGCGCGCGCCGGATTGTGCCTACGAACGTTTCACCGCAACGGGTCCGATTGCGCTTCTGCCGCTGGCACAAGGCCGCGCCGGTGTGGTGCTGACCGTGCCGACGACTGACGCTGCACGTGTCGCAGCACTCGACGACGCCGGATTCATCGCCCTGCTGCACGAACGCTTCGGCTGGCGTCTGGGAAAACTCGTGCGCCCCGGACGGCGCGTTTCGTATCCATTGCATCGGCTATACGCGCAGCGGATTGTGGCGCCGCGCGCCGTCCTGGTCGGCAATGCCGCGCAGACCTTGCATCCGATCGGCGCGCAGGGTTTCAATCTCGGCCTGCGCGATGCGCTGACACTGGCCGAAATGCTGATCGAAGCCAATGGCGATCCCGGCGATCCGACGCTGTTGGCCGACTATGCGCAACGTCGGCGCGAGGATCGCGAAGGCACGGCCGCGGCGAGCGATGCGCTGGCGCGCTGGACCGCGAACGAAGCGCCGCCGCTGAAACTGTTGCGCACGTTCAGTTTGCTTGCGCTCGACCGCATCGCGCCGTTGCAAGCCGCACTGGTGCGCCGTGGTATGGGATTCCGTGGCAGTGTGCCGCGGTTGGCGCTGAGTGATCGACCATGAGCGCTCGCGGGATTCACGATGTCATCGTTGTCGGCGCCGGCATGGTAGGCGCAGCGCTTGCGCTTGCGCTGGCCAGGGCAGGATTCGATGTGGCGGTGATCGAGCCGCGCGCACCCAAACCATGGAACGCGCGGGACGACATCGACCTGCGTGTGGTCGCGCTGGCGCCTTCGTCGATCGAGTTGCTTGGACGTCTGGACGTCTGGAAGTCCATTCGAGAATCGCGCGTGTGTGCTTATCGCGCGATGCACGTCTGGGATGCGCTCGCGCCGGGCGAATTGAATTTCGATGCCGCCGCCGAAGGCCGGTCAGCGCTCGGTCACATCGTCGAGAATCGTCTGATCCAATCCGTATTGTGGAACGCTTTAGGGCGCGAATCGCGGATTACGCTGCACTGTCCAAGCAAGGTTGCCGCGACGGAAGCGACGCCGGAACGTCGCACGCTGACGTTCGACGACGGCACGATCATCGCCGCAAAACTCGTGGTTGCTGCCGATGGCGTGGACTCCGCACTGCGGGAGATGGCCGGCATCGCCGTGCACGACCGCGACTACGGCCAGTGCGCCATCGTGGCGCATGTGGCAACGGAACGGGCACACGAATCCACCGCCTGGCAGCGCTTCCTGCCCGGTGCGACGCTTGCGTTCCTGCCGCTGGCCGATGGCCGCAGTTCCATCGTCTGGTCGGTGCCGGAAGCGGAAAGCCAGCGCCTGCTTGCGCTGGACGATGCCGCGTTCTGCGCAGAACTCGGCGCCGCGTTCGATTTCCGTCTCGGTCGCGTGACCGCGGCGACGTCGCGCGCAGTGTTCCCGTTGCGTATGAAACTCGCCGACCGCTATCTCGCGCCGCGCTTGGTCCTGATCGGCGACGCTGCGCATGCGGTACATCCGCTCGCCGGGCAGGGCGTGAATCTGGGTCTGCGCGATGTCGATGAACTTGGCGCAGTCCTGATCGAAGCACGTGATGCGAAGCGCGACTTCGCCGCCGAGTCCGTGTTGCGCCGCTACGAACGCCGCCGGCGCAGCGACAATGTCTTGTCCGCGCACGCCTTCGACGCGATCCAGCGCGTGTTCGGCAGCGAGGTAATGCCGGTTGCTGCGCTGCGCGGTGCAGGACTCGCGCTGGTGAACAAGATCGAACCGCTGAAGCGGGTGTTCGCGCGACACGCGGAGGGTCGTTAGGCTGCTACAAAGCCCGTTCGGGCTGAGCGTAGCGCCGTAGGCGCGGAGTCGAAGCCGCTGCCCTTCGACTTCGCCGCTGCGCGGCTACGCTCAGGGCGAACGGTATCAGCCGGCTTGCTCGCGCGGCCTCGCGCAGGTGTTGCAGCTCGGCGATTACGCTCAGGGCGAACGGTATCAGCCGGCTTGCTCCCCCGCCCGCCACGCCACCCACGCGCCGATCAATGCCGATAAATACGGGATGGCCTGCGCGCAGAGAATCGCGATCCACAATTTGCCTTCCAGGTAGTTGATGCCGACCGCGTGCAGCATGCCGAAGATACCGAGTGCGATGGCGATCAACATGAGCAACTCTTCCTGCACCGCGGCGAAGGGATTCGGGCGCTTGCCGATGCGCCGGCTCTTGGCGGTGCGCACGAATTCGCCCTGTTTCTTCCACAGGCCGAGATAAATGCCGCGCGCGATGGCGTGCGACAGGCCCATGCTGGCGATGGAGGCAGCGAGCGTGTCCTTCCACGAGCACGGCACGCGCACGCGGTAGAGCCAGATACCGATCACGGCCTTGAATACGAAGAAGCCGAGGATCGGGTAGATGAACAAATCCAGCGGCAGGTTGAAATATTCCGGCAGACCGATCATCCCCGCGGTCCAGGCCAGCGCCAGCAGGGTGAAAGCCAGGTGCAGCGCGTCGGCGAACCACGAGAACCAGCCGGTGAGGAAGTGGAAGCGCTGGCCCCAGGTGAGCGGACCGCGTTCGGCCAGCCAGTGCCAGCGCGCCTTCAGGATCTGCATCGCGCCGAAAGCCCAGCGGTAGCGCTGCGACTTGTAGGCGGTGAAGTCGGCGGGCGTGAGTCCGCGGCCCATGACTTCGTCGACGTAGACCAGATCGTAGCCCGAATGCATCAGGCGCAGACCCAGTTCCGCGTCCTCGCAGATCGTCCATTCGCTCCAGCCGCCGGTGGCTTCGAGCGCGCCGCGCCGCACCATCGTCATGGTGCCGTGCTGGATGATCGCGTTGCGCTCGTTGCGATGGTGCATGCCGATGCGGAAGAAGCCGTCGTACTCCCAGTTGGTCATGCGCCGGAACGCGTTGTGCTCGTAGTCGCGGTGTGCCTGCGGGCATTGCACGACGGCGACTTTCGGATCGGCGAAATGGCCGGCGAGCGCGCGCAGCCAGTCGGCGCGCACGGCGTAGTCGGCGTCGATGACAGCCACTATTTCGGCGCGCGCATCGGTTTCACGCAGGCCGAAATTGAGCGCGCCGGCCTTGAAGCCGGGCCAGGGATTCAAGTGGAAGAAGCGGAATTTCCGGCCGAGTTTCCTGCAGTATTCCTCGACCGGTTGCCAGACCTCGTCGTGCCTGGTGTTGTTGTCGATCACCAGCACCTCGAAATTTTCGTAGTCGAGCGCGGCCAGCGAATCCAGCGTCAGGATCACCATCTCCGGTGGTTCGTTGCAGCAGGCGAGGTGGATCGAAACGAACGGCTGCGCTTCGCCCGATGCAGTCTCGAGCAGGCCGAAATGGCGCAGCCACTTACCGTGCCAGAGCACCTCGGTGAACTCGAAACCGTTGATCAGCAGAATCAGGATGATCGCCACCTGCGCCGGCGCGAGGATGCTCAGCATCGTCCAGTCGAGAGGATCGAGATAGAACGCGTAGGGCAGGGTCGCCGACCACACCAGCAGCGATACGGACAACTGGATCAGCACGCAGAAGAAGATCAGTCCGACCGCCTTGAAACGCATGAAATGGCGCGCGAACCAGAACATGGGGATCAGCGCGAGCAGGCAGGCGATGGCGGCCTTCCACGGCCAGGCGGGGTCTTCGATCACGCTGCCGGTGAGCGCGAATTTCGGCTGGCGGTCGGCACCCCACATGCCCCAGTACGCACCGACACGGCCCTCGAACGGCTCCTTCCAGGGCTGGTCGATAGACTCCATGATGTAGTAGTCGAAGCCGCGTTCGCGCGCGACGTTGAGCCACTGGCGGATGAACAGGCTTTCGTTCGCAATCGAGGCGGTCGCGCCCTTGATGCGGTCGCCGGACGAGGGCCAGCCGACTTCGCCGATGACGATGTGCTTGCCCGGGAACGCGCTCTGCAACTGGTAGTAGCGCATCAGCACCTGCAGGCCGATGGCGTCCTTGCGCGGATAGCCTTCCCAGTACGGCAACAGGTGCACGGTGATGAAATCCACGTGTTTGGCGAGCTGCGGATACTTCAGCCAGATGTGCCACGGCTCCGCGGTCGATACCGGAACCTTGACCTGCGCGCGCACGCGGTCGATGTAGGAAATGAGCGTGTCCACGCCCATGTCATTGCGCAGCAGGGTTTCGTTGCCGACGATGACGCGGGTGATGTTGTCGTTGGCGCGCACCGAGTCGATCAGCGCGGCGATCTCGTTCTCGTCGTGCTGCCAGCGGCTGTCCAGGTAAGCGCCGGCCGTTACGGTCATGCCGTATTTTTTCGCGATGGCCGGAATCGCCGGATTGTTCAGCGCGTCGTACGTGCGCAGCCGATTGGTGTATTGCGACAACAGCTTGATGTCGGCTTCGACTTGCTCGACGCTTGGGAAGATCTGCTTGATCGGACTCTGGTAGCGCTGGTACGGATCGTAGGCCAAGCCGCCGATCTTGCCGGTCCAGTCGGCCGGATGCGCTGGACGGTTCAATGCGGCCCACAGCGCAAAATTGAGGCCGGCCACGAGCAGTGCGAGCAACAGCGCCCGCCAGAACGAAGGTCGTGTGGCTGTGGCGGTTGCTGGGTTCAAGGGGATTTCCGGATCGGGTTCGGCGGCGCGCAAACCGGCGCAGAATAGCCGAAGGCTGCGTTCGGGCTCAATTACGCCGCGCGCGCCACTTGCCGATGGCGACCGGCGTCAGCGCCAGCAGGCCCATCGCCAGCAGCGGCACGATCACGACCGGGTCGGAGAACAGGCTCAGGCTCACGGCGCGGTTGGCGGCGATGTTCCTGGCCAGACCAGCGCCGAGCACGGTTTCGATCGCCGTAATGACTGAACCGCCGGCGGCGGTGGCGGCGGCGAACAGCCAGAGCGGACAGCGCAGCCAGGCCAGCGCGATGGTGACGCCGCCAAACGGGAAAAACGGCACCAGGCGCAGGAAACAGGTATAGCTCACCGGATGCGCGAGATAGCCGTCGCGCAGTTTTTCGACCAGCACCGGCGCGCGCGTGCCGGGTTGCGTGCCGAAGGCGTGGCGGCTCGCCAGAAACAGGATCATCGCGCCTAAAATCAAGCCGACGCTCGACAGGAGCGTTCCCATGACGACGCCGAACAGCATGCCACCCGCGAGGATCACCACGAGCACGCCGGGCACGCCGGTGGCGATGGCAAGAGCGGTCACGCCGACTTGCAACCCGCTCGCTCGCAACGGATGTGCGGCGATCTGCGCCTGCAACCGGGTTTGTTCGCTGGCCAGTGTTGCCGGGCGGAAGCGGTTCAGCGCGCCGGTCGACAACAGGGCGATGCCGAGCAGGATCAAAACGAGCAGAGGCAGGAAGGGTCGGAAGCGTGGCATGCGCGGGATTCGAACAAGGGCAAACGGGCGCAAGGATACACGTCAGCGCCGATCTTGCGCGAAAACCGTTATTTCCTCGCGGTCGTGATACAGCTGCTTCGCGCGCACCTCGCGCGCGGCCGTGCGAACGCGCGCGAGACATTGCTGCGCCTCGTCAAAACGTTTTTTCATCGGCAGCTTGAGATTGAACAGCGCGTGCCGGCACCAGCCCTGTTCCAGCCAGCGCGCGGCGAGATCGGCCACGCGCCGCGGCTGCTCGACCATGTCGCAGACCAGCCAGTCCACCGGCTTGGGCGGGCGGTAGCGGAAGCCGTCCTCGCGCCGGTGCGTCACCAAACCCGAATCGAGTAGGGCGCGATCCATCGGGCCGTTGTCGATCGCGGTCACGCGCAGCGAGCGGCGCACGAGCTGGTACGTCCAGCCGCCCGGCGCGGCGCCGAGGTCGACCGCGCTCATGCCCGGCTTGAGCCAGCGCGTGCGTTCAACGTCGTCAAGCAGGGTCAGCAACGCTTCCTCGAGCTTGAGCGTGGAGCGGCTCGGCGCCGCGCGCGGGAATTTCAGCCGGGGAATGCCCTGCGGCCAGGGCGCGCAGGCGTCCGGATCGGCTGCGCACAAGTATACTTCATCGCTTTGTGGAAAAAACGCATGCAGACGGCGCGGCGCGGCCGCATCGAGCAGTTGCGCTTTTTTCATCGCGCCGAACATCGCGTTGTTGAAACTCTTGCAGAACGCCGCGAGCTGTTTGCCGGCGTCGGTGTCGGGCGCTTCGACCCAGACGTCGTTGAACGGCTCGCCGCGTGGCGCGAGCGCGGCGAGAATCGGCGTGAGTCGGTCGCCGCGCGGCAATTCGCGCAGGTGCGCGAACACGGGCAGCGCCTGGCGCGCGAAGATCAGATCGCGCCAGTCCGGGGCCTTGGCATGAATGGCAGAGCGACAGACGACGAAGCCGGAATCGCGTGCGAATCCGGTTTCTCCCGCGCCAAGCGCGGCGGCTTCCTGTGCGCACTCGCTCTCGAAGCCGGTGCGGCAATATAAAAGCAACGAACAAGCCACAGTATTTCCTGATCGATACTCGTCCTCAGCGTTGTTTTCCCCTCTCCCACCGGCGGGAGAGGGTCGGGGTGAGGGTGGCCCCCGTTTTGAAATTGTTTGTCCACTCACAGGGTATTTTTCACCCGCGCCTGCGGCGCGGCCTCTCCCGCCAGCGGGAGAGGCGCTATTCAGCCTCGGCTTCGGCGGCGATTCGACACCAGGACGCTTATTTCTTCAATCCGCTCTTCCACGCATACACCGCGGCCTGGGTGCGGTCGCTGAGGCCGAGCTTGGCTAGGATATTGCCGACATGCGACTTGACGGTCTTCTCGGAAATCGCCAGTTGCACGGCGATGCGCTGGTTGCTGACGCCTTCGGCGATCAGCGCCAGCACTTCGCGTTCGCGCTCGCTCAGCGCGGCCGGAGCATCCGCGCCCGAGGCGGATCTGCCATGGCGCACGGCATCCACGAGATAGCCCGCCACGCGTGGATGCAGTACCGCCTCGCCACGCGCGGCCTTGCGGATCGCCTCGGCGAGGCCATCGGCGTCGATGTCCTTGAGCAGACACGACAGCGCGCCGGCCTGCACCGCGGCGAGGATGTCGCGTGCGTCGTCGAACGAGGTGAGCAAGATCGCCTGTGTTGCCGGACTGGTCGCGCGGATCGTGCGTATCGCGGCGATACCGCCGCCGGGCATCGCCAAGTCGATCAGGGCGACATCGGGCTTGTATTCGGCGCAGGCCGCTGCAGCGCCGTCCGCATCGCCGGCCTCGGCGACGATGGCGAGGTCGGTCTGCGTGTCGAGGAAAGCGCGGATGCCCTGGCGGACCAGGACGTGATCGTCGGCGATGACGACGCGGATCGGTTTGCTGTTCATGCGACAACGCCTGCAAGATGATTTTTGATACTGGCGAAACTGAATTTCAGACCGTTCGCGTTGAGCGTAGCTCGCGCAGCGAGCGAAGTCGAAACGCCGTGCCCTTCGACGTTGCGCCCTTTGGCGCTTCGCTCAGGGCGAACGGACTTGGAATTGAACGATCACCTGCGTGCCGCGCCCGGGCACGCTGTCGAATTCGAAGCGCCCGTGTGGCAGCGACTGCGCGCGCTCGCGCATGTTCGCAAGGCCCATGCCGGAGCGCAACGGCGCGTCCGCGCCGCGGCCGTCGTCGGCGACGGAAAACACGGCGTGGCCGTCGTCCCGGCGCAGGCTCACGCGCACGTTCGCGGCGCCGCTGTGGCGCAGAACGTTCGCCAGCGCTTCGTCAAGGATGCGCAAGAGGTTTTCCGCCGCCGCGGTCGGCGGAGCGGGTACATCTTCAAGTTCCAGTTCAAGACGCATGCCGCTGGTCTGTGCCCAGGTCTGCGCGCGTGCACGCAGGCGCTCGGTGAAAGGCAGTTCGGCGTCGCCGGCGCGCAGTTCGTCGAGCAGTTGCGCGAGTTCGCGCTGAATCTGCCCGCTCAGCGCCTCGGCCTGTGTCAGATGCCCGGCCAGCACATGCTCGCCGAGCTGCCGGCGCAGCGTGGCCAGTTGCAGGTTCAGCGCGAACGCCTGCTGCTTGACCGTGTCGTGCAGATCGCGCGCCAGACGCTGGCGTTCGGCGAGCGTCGCCAGTTGCGCGCGCGAGCGCAGCAGATCCTTCAGTTGCAGGGCCATGTCGTCGAGCAGTGCGGACAGGCGTCCGAGTTCGTCGCGCGAGGTGTCGCCGATGCGATCGGAGAAATCGCCGCGACTCCAGGCCGTCGCCGCGCGCGCGACGCGGTTGAGCCGGCGCGTGACCCAGGTGGCGAGGAAGAACGACGAGGCGATGCCGAACAGGATCAGGTAACCGAGCACGATCGGCCATTCCAGGCTGGCGTCGAGCAGCAGGCGGTGCCAGGGTACCGGCAGGCGCAGTTCCACCAGAAGATAGCCGTCCAGATGTCCATCATTCGACCGGATCGGCGCCAGCGTGCGGCGCACGCGCCACGGGCTGTCGGCGATGCGCGCGAGCTGGCCGGCCTGCGCCGCGGCGGTGCGCCAGGCATCGGAATCCGGCGCCGGCAGCGGCGGCTGCCACTGCGCATTGGCCGGCGCGGCGGCGAGCAGGCGTCCGTCCGCGGCGAGGACGGCGGCGGCGAGCGGCGTGGCCGACAACTCGGTGAGGATGAACGAATCCTGCGCGAGCGGACCGCCGTGCGGGCGCTGCATGCGCAGCACCAGCGCATCGGTCCACAGGTCCAGGTTGGCGGGCGTGTCGGTGTCGGGCCATTGCCGCGCGAGATCGGCGGCGGCGGATTGCGCGGCCCGTGTCAGTGCGCCGGATTCCACGCCGGCCATGAAGCGGTCGAACTCGAACGTGAGCAGGCCTGTCTCCACCAGCACCAGGCATGGCAGCGACAGCAGCACGTAAAAGACGGTCAGCTTGAAGATCAGTCCGCGCAGTTGCGGACGCAGCGGTTTCATGCGCGGTGTGGGAAGCGTGCGGGTGCCTAGGATAGCGGCATCCGGCCGCGCAGTGGACTTCAGGCGGTCGTGGCGCGGTGCGATTCGACGCGGTTGCGGCGCCGGCGCGCTTGGCGGCGTACATCGCGTTGTCGGCGGCGGCGAGCAGGGTGGCGAGGTTGTAGCCGCAGTCCCTCGTGCTGGCCACGCCGAAGCTGGCGGTCACCGGCACGTCGGCGGCGGCGTCGCCCTCACGCCGCGAGGCGACGACGGATTCGCGCATCGCTTCGGCGCGCCGGCGGGCGACGTCGGCAGGACAGTCGGGCACCAGGATGGCGAACTCCTCGCCGCCAAGGCGCCCGAATACGTCGTTCGGGCGCAACAGCACCTGGCAGGTCGCGACCGTCCGCTTGAGCGCATCGTCGCCGGCGGCATGGCCGTGCATATCGTTGACCGACTTGAAGTGATCCAGGTCCATCACCATCAGGCAGGCCTCGCGCGCGTGGCGAGCGCAGTCGCGCAGCGCGTCCTGCGCGGATTCGAGGAAATGCTGGCGGTTGAAGATGCCGGTCAGGCCGTCGCTCCGCGCCAGCTTCTGGAATTTCATCAGCGAGCGCTTGGTGCGGTACGCCCAGCCGCCGACGATGAGCAGGCCGCTGAGCAGGAGCAGGATGTAGAGCAAGCGCGTGCGCGCCGTCTGTGCTTCGACCTGTTGCTGCAGGAGGAGCAGCTGATTCCTGACGTTTGCCGCCACGAGCTGGCGTTGTTTG
>JAJXWU010000160.1 GCA_021781425.1 Pseudomonadota bacterium | reverse complement strand
CGATGGGAATTCGCGTCGTGGGCGTGTAGCTGCCGAAATACTGTTCATAGATGACCGCGCCGTTGCGGATGACGATCAGGGAAGCGCCGTTGAGCGAATAGGTTTGCATCATCCCGTCGATCTGCTGCGTGACCGGCGTGAAATCGTAGACCACGGCGGCGCGGCACGATGCCGCGGCAACGAGCAACCCCAAATATAACGACAGCGCGCGCACGCCTTTCCCCCACGAATAGACTTACCTCGGAACGCGCCTAACCGCGATCGGTTGACGCGCGGAGGCTATTCCACGCGGCAGAACGCCGCTTTCAGGTAACGCGATTCGGGCACGTGCGCGAGCCAGGGATGATCCGGCCCCGCGCCGGATACCTTGATGACCTGTACAGTGCGATTCGCGTAGAACGCCGCGCGCCGCAGCATGTCGAGGAATTGCTCCTCGCTGATCAGGCCCGTGCAGGAACACGACAGGAAAATCCCGCCGGGCTTGACCGCGCCGAGCGCGAGCTTGTTCATGTCCAGGTATTTCTTCAGCGCCGGAATCACCTGCTCGCGGTCGCGCGTCATCTTGGCGGGATCGAGCACGACGACGTCGAATTTCTTCTGCGGATTGCTCGCCGTATCGCGCAGCCAGGCGAAGATGTCGGCCTGGATGAACTTGATCTTGGCCTTGTTCAGGCGCGCGTTCGATTCGGCGATTTCCAGAATCTCCTCGTCGAGATCGATGCCGGTGACTTCTTCGGCACCGCCGCGCGCTTTCGCATAGATGCCGAAGCCGCCGGAGTTGCAGCACAGATCGAGCACACGCGCACCTTTGCAGAATTCCGATAGCAGCAGACGGTTGTCGCGCTGGTCGGCGAAGAATCCGGTCTTGTGCTTGCTGCCGGGGGCGGCGTGGAACTGCACGCCATGCTCGTGGATCACGGTAGGCTTCGGCGCGGGCGGATGTGCGAGGTCGAAACTTTCCTGCTTCTGCACGTGATCTTCGGCGAAGGCGTAGATCTCCGCGTCCGGAAAATGTTGCAGCAGGCAGCGCTTGATCAGGTCGCGCTGCTTGAAGAACCCGGCAGAAAAATATTCCACGACCAGCGTATTCGCGAAGCGGTCGACGACCAGGCCCGAAAGTCCGTCACCTTCGGAATGGATGAGGCGATAGGCATCGGTGACCACGTCGAGCTTGAGAATCTCGCGGCGCAAGCGCGCGGCGTCTGCGATCTTGCGGGCGAAAAAATCCTCATCGACCGCTTCGTCGGGATTCTGCGTAAGCACGCGCAGGGCGATGCGCGAATGGCCGTTGTAGAAACCGCGTCCACCGAAATCGCCATTGCGATCGACGATGTCGACGACGCTGCCGGGCTTCGGTCTGGGCTCGGGTTTCTCCACCATCTTCTGGAAAATCCAGGGATGGTTGGAACGGCGCTCGATCTTCAGGCGGACGACGGGATTGGCGTCAGGTCGATTCATGCGCGCATGATAGCAAGCGGCCTTGCGCCACCCGCAAAACGCCCCATGATGGTGAAATGGTTTCCGCCCCCATCACCGCCGAAGCCGGCGCCGCCGCGATCCGCCGCGACCGCAACCGCGTGTTCTGGGCCGTGGTCGGCGCGGCCGGCCTCGTCGCCGGCATCTGGCTGGCCTGGCTAGGCGCCTGGCTGCTCGGCTGGGACATGGACGATCTCGGCATCCGTCCGCGCGACGCGCATGGCCTGATCGGCATTCTCACCGCGCCGTTCGTGCACGCCTCGTTCGCGCATCTGATGTCGAACACGCTGCCGACGGGCCTGCTCGCCGCACTCGCGCTGTACGCCTATCCGCGCGCCACGCGCCTGGCGCTGCCGTTCATCTGGATAATTTCCGGCGCGGGCGTGTGGTTGTGGGCGCGGCCATCGATCCACGTCGGCATCAGCGGCATCGCGCATGGGCTGATGTTCTTCCTGTTCTTCATGGGCCTGCTGCGCCGCGATCGCCTCGGCATCGCCATCGCCCTGACCGTATTCTTTCTCTACGGCGGCATGGTCATGACCGTGCTGCCGCGCGATCCGCAGGTATCGTTCGAGTACCATTTCTTCGGCGCGCTGGCCGGTGCGATCGCGGCATTCGTCTGGCACAAGCGCGATCCGGAGCCGCCGCGCAAGCGCTACAGCTGGGAAATCGAAGAGCAGCAGGAGGCGGAGCAGACGCGTGCCGATTCCGAATTCGATCTGCCTTCGCCGCGAGACGTTCCGGCGCTGTGGGAGGGTCCGCAACGACAGCTGGGTGGAGACAATGTGGTCGCCTTTCCGCGCCGGCGCGAAGACGGCGAAACCCTGCATTAGACCCGGGTGGTAGAATGCGGTCATGAACGCCCAGCCGCGCCGCGTCGAGCATTTGCAGACCGACAAGGGTTCCGTGCCGGTCTACACCACGGCCGTAATCGAGCAGCCGTGGTCGAGCTATTCGCGCGAGGATCACGCGACCTGGGCTGATTTGTTCGAACGCCAGCAGAAGATTCTCGTCGGCCGTGCGGCAAGTGAATTCATCGAGAACCAGCAACGGTTCGGCATGACGCCGGATGCGATTCCGAGATTCGACGATCTCAACCGCGTGCTGAAGAAGGCGACAGGCTGGGAGCTGATCGGCGTCGAAGGTCTGCTGCCGGAATTGACGTTCTTCGAACACCTCGCCAACCGGCGCTTCCCGGTGACCTGGTGGATCCGCCGCCCGGACCAGATCGACTACATCAGCGAACCGGATCTGTTCCACGACCTGTTCGGCCATGTGCCGTTGCTGCTCAATCCCGCCTTCGCCGACTACATGCAGGCCTATGGCTGCGGTGGCGTCAAGGCGCACGGCATCGGCGCGGACGCGCTCGTCAACCTCACCCGCCTTTACTGGTACACGGTCGAGTTCGGGCTGATCAAACAGGACGACGGCCTGCGCATCTACGGCTCCGGCATCGTCAGTTCGAAGGGCGAGTCGATCCATTGCCTGGAATCGCCCGCGCCGAACCGGCTCGGCTTCGACCTCACGCGCATCATGCGCACGCGCTACCGCATCGACACCTATCAGAAAACCTATTTCGTCATCGACAGCTACCGCCAATTGATGGACGCGACCGCGCCGGATTTCACGCCGATCTACGCGCAGCTCGCGCAGCAGGATTCGATCCCCGCCGGCAATGTCCTGCAAGGCGATTTTGTATACAACCGCGGGACCGGAGAAGGTTGGTTGAACGACGGCGATATCTGAGTCGTTCGCGCCAATGAACCGGCGATCAATTTTCTTTCGGGATCGCCAATCGCGGCATGCCATGCGCGTCGCGCTCTTCGGCGATGCTGGCGCGCGTATCCAGCGGCGCGCGGGCGGCGTCGGATAATTCCTGCGTCGATTCGCCGCGCGCCAGGCGCAGCGCGTTGCGATAGCAAAGCGCCGCATTCGCGGGATTGCCCTGTCCGCTCATGCATTCGCCGAGCGTTTCCCACAACGGCCCCGACGGTGCCAACGCCAGGCCGCGCTCCAGATACTCTCGCGCCTTGCCCCAGAGCTTGCCCTGCACACACAGACGGCCGAGCGTAAGCAGCAGCGCAGGACTGTCCGGGTGCGCCGCGAGCCAACCCTCGGCGCGCGCCAGACGCGTATCCGCATGCGCCGGCCCGAGCTGGCCCCAGACGCCGACAAGGCGCTCGGACCATTGTTTGCGCAGAGCCGATTCGACCTCGTCCATCGCCGCCAGCGGCTGGCCGAGCGCGGCGGCACGCCGCGCATAGACGGCAATCGCCTCGGGCATGGCGCGCTGCGCACGCGGTAATCCGGACCAAAGCGCGTTCAGCGAATCAGTGTCCGGTGTGGCGGCCAGCGCGGCGGCCAGTGTGCGCGCGCGCAGCGCGGTCAGCGCCTGCGGCGTCAACGCGTCGCCGGCGGCAAGC
>JAJXWU010000037.1 GCA_021781425.1 Pseudomonadota bacterium | reverse complement strand
GCGGACGCGAGGCCGAGCGCCGCGACGCCGGCGCCGGGTTCCTGTTCGCCGAGCGGGAACGGGTAGTCGGTGCCGAGCATGACCCGGCGCGCGCCGGCGACGTCGAGCAGGTACCGCAGCGCGCGGTCGTCGTGCACGCAGCAGTCGAAATAAAGCCGGTCCATGTATTCGCGCGGGTTGCGCGCGTTGTCGGTGGCGACGAGATCCGGGCGCATGCGGAATCCATGCTCGATGCGGCCGATCGTGTAAGGGAACGCGCCGCCGCCGTGGGCGAAGGCGACGCGCAGCCTGGGCAGCCGTTCGAGCACGCCGCCGAAGATCAGGCAACACGCCGCGCGCGCCTGCTCGGCGGGCATGCCGACCAGCCAAGGCAGCCAGTACTTGGGCATGGATTCCTTGCCCATCATGTCCCAGGGGTGCACCAGGATCGCCGCGCCGAGATCTGCCGCCGCCTCGAAAAACGGGAACAGTTCCGGGGCATCGAGGTTCCAGTCTTCCACGTGCGAGCCGATCTGCACGCCCTGCAGGCCGAGCTGTTCCACGCAGCGTTCCATTTCCTGGATCGCCAGCGTGGGCGACTGCAGCGGCACTGTGCCGATGCCGGCATAGTGACGCGGATGATTGCGGCAAATCTCCGCGCTGTGCTCATTGAGAAAGCGGTGCATCTCCAATGCCTGATTCGGCTTGGCCCAATACGAGAACAGCACCGGCACGGTGGAGATCACCTGCGCCTGCACGCCGAATTCCGCGTACTCGGCGATGCGGTGTTCGGGGTCGAACGCATTTTCCCAGACTTCGCGGAAAAACTTGCCATCCTTGTAGATGCGGTGGCGGCCATCCGCGTCGACCATGACCGGAAAGCGTTCGTCGCCGTACTTCTCGGCCAGGTTTGGCCATTGCGCGGGCAGGATGTGGGCGTGGGTGTCGATCTTGAGCATGGCGACGAAGTTTACCCGCTGGCGCGAGATGCGTCGCGCGTGAGCAGGTGGGCGAGCGTGCCGATGCTGTCGGCGATGCGGTCGCTGGCGTCGATCCAGGCCGCGGCTAGGACCGCGCTGGCATCGTCGGCGGTAGTTTTCAGGGCGTCGTGGAGTGCGGTTTGCGTCTCGCGCAGCGCGGTGCCGATGGCCGGCGTCGCCGCTGCACGCAAGGCGCGGGCGAGCGCGATCAGGGCGGCATCGGCCTGCGCGACGAAGAGATCGACGGCGGCGCGGTCGGCCAGCGGCGGCGCGGATTGGCGCATCGCTTCCAGGGCCATCGCCGCGCGCAGGAAGCGGTTCGCGTTGGCGAAGATGCCCTCGACGGTGGCGAGGATATGGCCGTGCCGCGGCTCGCCGCGCAGGCGATCGAGCGAGGCCTGCGCGTTCGTGCGCGCGCGCCGGCTCAGGGCGCGCACTTCGGCGCGGACCCGCGAATCGTCGCCGGCCACGGCAAGGAAGTATTGCCGGTAGGCGTCCAGCAAATCCGCCAGTGCGCCGCGCACGCGGCCGCGTTCCCAGGTCGGCCAGAGTGCGTAGGCGGCGAGGGCGAGCGCGCTGCCGAGGCTGGTGCCCAGCGCACGCGCGTTCATGGTCTCCGCCGGAGATATTCCGTCGAAGCTGAGCAGCACCACGATCAGTCCGGTGAGCAGCATCACGCCGAGGCCGTAATGCATCGTGGTCAGTTGGCGGAAGCCGAAGCACAGCACAGCGAGCAGGGCGATGCGTGCCCATTCGCTGCCGAACGCGACGTGTACCAGTGCGGTCGCCAGCACCAGGCCGAGCAGCGTCCCGGCGACGCGCAGCAGGCCGATCTGGAACGTGCCGGCGAAATCGGGCTTGAGCACGATTGCGCAGGTCATGGGAATCCAGTAGCCGTGGCTGATGCCGGCGACGCGTTCGCCGGCGATCGCGATGGCGAGGCAGGCGCCGCAGCGGATCGCGTGGCGCAGCGCGACCGACGACAGGTGCAGGTTGGCGCGCAGGATCGCGAGCGGATTGCGCGGACGCAGGTCGCGCGGCAGCGCGGCTTCGCGCGCGGCCAGGCGCAACTCGCCGCGGCTGCCGGCGAAATCTGCGTTGCGCACCGCGGCACGCAATTGTCCGCCGAGTGCACGTGCATGCGCGACGGCGACGAGGCGGGCGTTGTCGGTACCCGCCGATCGGTCGAGGGAATCCTGCGCCGCGTCGAAGCCTTCCAGTGCGGCCGTCGCAGTCAGCGCCGGCGCGCCGGCTTCCAGTGCATCGGCGATCGCCGAGAGTGTGCGCGCGGCGTATTCGCGCAGGCGTGCCAGCGTGGCGACGGCATCGACATCCGCGGCATCCGCGTGCAGTGCGCCGAGGGCCAGCAGTTCCAGGCGTATGCGCTCGATCAGTTCGGCGAGCACGCGGAACGTGTCCATCGCCACGCCGCGTGCGCGATCGCGGCCGTGCAGCAGGTATTCCACGTCGCTGAGTGCCTGCGTGACGGGTGGCGCCTGCGTCGTGTCGTCGCGCCGGCGTGCGCTGCCCGCCAGTTGGCGGCAGACCTGGGCCAGCGCCATGCGTTCGGGTCGGTAGCGCTGCCACGGCCAGGCTGCAATGGCGAACAGCATGAGCAGCACCCCGCCGCAAAAGATCAACAGCGCCGGACCCAGCGCCTCGGCCGGACCGCGCGGATCGGCCGAAGTCACCACGAGCAGGATCATGCTGGTCAGGCCGACGCGCCCGGCATCGGGGCCAAGGGCGACGAGCAGTCCGCCGGCGATGCCCCAGACGAGCGCGGCGAGGGCGATGACGAGGCTGTTGCCGCCCAACGTGTAGCCCGCGAACGCGGAAATTCCCGCCGCCGTGGCGGCGATCAGCATGCGGCGCAGGCGCAGGCGGTAAGGCCCGGGCTGGTCGGAGAACATCGTGTTGAGCGCCCCGGCGGAAATGCCCAGGCCGATGCCGGTGTGTCCGCTCGCCGCACCGAGCGCCAGTGGCAGCGCGACCGCCGCGGTATTGCGCAGCGCGACGGCGAAGGGCACGTCGCGCGGTTTGAATTCGAGCAGGAGTTTCAGCATCGCGGCAAGGATAGCGTTTGCCCGCCGCGCGGGAACGGTCAGCGGTACTGGTCGGGCGCCGGGTTGATGTGTCCGCATGCCTTGCAGGTGCGCGCGTCCAGCGAGCGGTAGAAGCGCTCGAACACGGCCGGAAAATCCGTCTCGATGTTGCCGAGCGTGAAGAACTCCTCGTAGAGCTTGTGGTTGCAGCGCTCGCAGAACCAGAGCAGCCCGTCTTTCTCGTGCGCCAGGCGCTTGCGCTCGATGACCAGGCCGATGGAGTCGGGCATGCGCTGCGGCGAGTGCGGCACCCGCGGCGGCAGGTAGAACACCTCGCCGGCGCGGATCGGGATGTCGCGCGCACGGCCCTCGTCCTGAACCCTGAGCACCATTTCGCCCTCGATTTGGTGGAAGAATTCCGGGCCTTCGTCCCAGTGGTAGTCGGTGCGCGCGTTCGGTCCGCCGACGATCATGACGATGAAATCGCCGTCGACGATGCATTTGTTGCCGACCGGCGGCTTGAGCAGGTGCCGGTGTGCGTCTATCCATTTCCTGAAATCGATGGGAGGAGCGAGCATGTCAGCGTCCTGCGGGAAAGACGGCAATGCATTTCAATTCGATGGCGATCGGCGTCGGCAGTGCCGTAATGCCGAGCGTGGTGCGGCAGGGCTGCGCGTTCGTGAAATGCTCGGCGTAGATCCTGTTGTATGCGGCGAAATCGCGCGCCATGTCGGTGAGGAATACGGTGACGTCGACGAGGTCTTCCCAGCGCGCGCCGGCGGCTTCGAGCACCGCGCGCACGTTCGCGAACACCTGCCGGCATTGCGCCTGGATGTCGTAGGCAGCGAGCGAGCCGTCCGTATTGTATACATTTCCCGGAATCGCGTTCGTGGCCGGATCGCGCGGCCCGACGC
>JAJXWU010000042.1 GCA_021781425.1 Pseudomonadota bacterium | reverse complement strand
ACGAATGGTGCGGTGAGGATACCGACCAGGCCGTGCGCATCGCGCGGGCGGATGCCGAGGTCGTCCATGTCCCAGCCGAGCAGCCAGGCCCCGAGCCAGGCCAGCCAGATGCCGGCGACGAGCCCCGCGGCGCCGACGACGGCCCAGAACACGCGCTCGCGGTCGCGCGCGATGGCTGCGGTGCTCGGCTCGGCAGTGCGCGGTGCGATGTCCATCGGCTGACAATGGGGCCTGCAAGCGGCGCCGACAAGGCATTTGCACCGCATCGGCGACCGGCGCAGACTAGATTCGCCAGATGGGGGATGACGTGGCGCTGGATATTCGCACCCTGATCATGCTGGCGGCCGTCGTGGCACTGCTCAGCGGCGCGAGCCTGCGCTACGTGCTGCGCGAGTATCCTGCCGAACTGTCCCCCAGCATCCGCCTTTGGACGCTGGGCGTCCTTGGCCAGGCCACGGCGTGGATCTTGTTCGGCCTGCGCGACCAGATTCCGGACTGGCTGTCGATCGTCGGGGCGAACGCACTGCTCAGCCTGGCGTTTGCCCAGCAGGTCCATGCAGTGCGTCTGTTCGGCGGCCTGCCGGTCCGCATGGCCGTCTACGCCCCCGCGGTTGCGGTACTGCTCGACGAGATCGTGTTCACCTACGCCGTACCGGGCATGCGCCTGCGCCTGCTGACGGCGACCCCGTTGTTCTGCCTGCAGATGATCCAGGGTGGCATGTCGCTTGTTGCCAGCGCGGCCGTGAGCAGGCGCAGCGGACGGCTGACCGCGGCGGCATTTTTCGCGCTCGCCGCGGTACTGGCCGCGCGGGTCATTTACGAGGGCCTGCGCACGGATGCCTTGCATTCCGCGTTCTGGGACTCGCCGATGCAGACGCTGGTGTTCTCGTTCGCATCGTTGTTCGTGGTCGTCGCGACGCTGGGTTTCGTCCTGATGTGCAGCGACCAGTTGCACCAGGAGCTCGAGCGTCAGGCGATGCTCGACCCGCTGACCGGCATCAGCAACCGGCGCACGCTGGACGTACTGGCGGTGCAGGCGCTCGCCTCGGCGCAACGTCATGGCCGACCGCTGGCGTTGCTGCTGGTCGATGCCGATCATTTCAAGCGCATCAACGACGACTGCGGCCATGCCGCCGGCGACGAGGTCTTGCGTCTGCTGGCGGCGACGCTGAAGCGCGGATTGCGCAACGAGGATCTGCTGGGGCGCCTGGGTGGCGAGGAATTCGTCGTCGTGCTGCCGGAAAGCGACACGGAGGACGCGCTTGCCAGCGCCGAACGCCTGCGCCGCGCCGTGGAGGAACTCGAATTCGCCGCGGGCGGCCACCCGGTGCCGTTGCGCATCTCCATCGGCGTTGCCACGATGCGTGCCGGCGACGATTTCGCGACCCTGTTACGCCGTGCCGACGCGGCCATGTACGCGGCCAAGCACGCCGGGCGCAACTGCGTGCGCGGACCTGAAAACCTCAGGGAGGTTGCGGCAGCCGCCCCGCAACGCATGGGTTGAACGCCCACTCCGGTATCATGCGGCGATGAGCCGCCCCGACCATCCAACCATCCACCTCAAGATCGAGCGCCGCTCCCATCATCCCTGGATTTTCCAGAAGATGGTGGAGAAGCCCGAACCCAGGCCCAAACCCGGCAGTATCGTCGACATCGTCGATCGCGACGGCGCCTTCGCGGGCCGCGGTTTCTACAACGGCCATTCGCGCATCGCGTTGCGTGTGCTCACGTCGAATCCGGACGAAGCCGTCGACGAGGAGTTCTTCGCGCGCAAGATCGGCGAGGCCGTGCGCCTGCGCCGCGACGTGCTCAGGCTCGATGCGGTGACGGATGCCTATCGCGTGGTCCATTCCGAAGGCGACGGCCTGTCCGGTCTCGTCGTGGATCGTTTCGCCAACACGCTGGTCGTCGAATATTTCTCGGCCGGTTTCTTCAAGCAACGCGACCTGATCAAGCGCGTGTTGCTGCAGCATTTCCCGGAGTCCGAAATCTACGCCTTCGCCGAAGACCACGTGCAGAAGCAGGAAAGCTTCGACCTTGCGCATCCGCCCGCGCCGCCGCCCTCGGTGATCCGCGAACACGGCGTGCAGTTCCACGCCGCGCCCGGGGCCAAGCACAAGACCGGATTCTTCGCCGACCAGCGCGACAACCGCCTGCTGCTGTCGGAGTTTTGCGCCGACCGGCGCGTGCTCGACCTGTGCTGCAACTCCGGTGGCTTCGGCATCTACGCGAAGGCGCGCGGCGGCGCGGACGAAGTCGTCGGCATCGACCTGGACGAGGAAATCCTCGGGCTAGCCGAGCAGAACGCGCGGCTCAACAAGGCGCGCGTGAAATTCATCCAGGCCGACATCTTCGCCTGGCTGCGCGACACGGCGGGCAACCCGCAGAAGAAGTTCGACGTCGTGATCCTCGATCCGGCCAAGATGACGCGCGACCGCGAGCAGGTGATCCCGGCGCTGAAGAAATACCTGGACATGAACAAGCTCGCGCTCGGCGCGGTGAAGCCCGGCGGCATCTTCCTGACCTGCTCCTGCACGGGCCTGGTCAGCGAGGAGCAATTCCTCGACATGCTGCGGCGCGCGGCGTTCTACGCCAATCGCACGGTGCAGGTGCTCAAGGTGTCCGGCGCGGGGCCGGACCACCCCTGGCTCGCGCATGTGCCCGAATCGCGTTACCTGAAAGCGGCGTTCTGCCGCGTGGAATAGCGTCGGCGCGTCAACCGATCGCGGTTCGACGCGTTCCGAGGGTAAGTCCATTCGCGGGGGAAAGGCGTGCGCGCGCTGTCGCTATATTTCGGATTGCTCGTCGCCACGGCATCGTGCCGCGCCGCCGTGGTCTACGATTTCACGCCGGTCACGCAGCAGATCGACGCGATGATGCAAACCCATTCGCTCAACGGCGCTTCCCTGATCGTCATCCGCAACGGCGCGGTCATCTATGAACAGTATTTCGGCAGCTACACGCCCACGACGCGAATTCCCATCGCCTCCGCGAGCAAATGGCTCTCCGCGCTGGCGATCGAGCGCCTGGTCGAAAAAGGCCAGATGAGCTGGGGCGATACGGTCGGGCAATACATACCCACCGCGCCGGCGGACAAACAGCCCATTACTCTGGGCCAGCTGTTCAGCCACACCTCGGGCCTGTCGCAGAACGACGATGCCTGCCTCGGCGATGAGACGAACTACACGCTGGAAACCTGCGTGCAGGAAATCTTGAGCACGACATTGCAGTACCAGCCGGGTACCGGCTTTGCGTACACCGGCAACGGCATGCAGGTGGGCGGCTACATGGCGACGCTAGCGACCGGCAAGACCTGGGACCAGATTTTCCAGGACGAAGTGACCACGCCGCTCGGCATGGCCGACACCGATTTTGCCACGGTCTCGCTAAAGCCGCCGTACGTCACGGTACCGAATCCGCAGGTCGCCGGCGGCGTGCGCTCGACCCTGCTCGACTATGCGAACGTCGTGCAGATGGTGGCCCAGCACGGGCAGTGGAACGGAGCGCCCTACCTTTCGGCCAACGACATCGCGGACATGCAGAAGGACCAGACGCACGGCGCGCCGGTCATCTACACGCCCGACCTGCTCGCTTACGGCTACGGCTACGGCGAATGGCGCAATTCCATCGATGCGCAGGGCATCGCCGTGCAGGTATCGAGCACCGGCAAGTTCGCCACCTCGCCGTGGGTCGACAACTCGACTGGCGTGGCGGCGGTATTTCTGGTCAACAGCAGTTTCAGTTTGCTCGAAAACGACTTGCGTGCGCTCTGGACGAACGTGCAGGCGGTGGTGACGGATCCGATTTTCAGCGACCGTTTCGAGTAACCAACGCTCGAGCCGCGCACCCGCCTCGGCGACGCGCTAAACTGTCGCGCCCTTTGTAGCGCGAGTTTCGCCATGACCCAATCCGGCAAGCCATCCCTGTGCGCGGCTGCCCCGCCGACCTCGCCCGCGGTCACGCGCGAGCAGGCGCTGGACGCGGTGCGCACCCTGCTGCGCTGGGCCGGCGACGAGCCCAAGCGCGAGGGCCTGCTCGACACGCCCGGGCGCGTGGTCGACGCCTACGCCGAATGGTTTGCCGGATACAAGGAGGATCCGCAGGAATACCTCGCCCGAACCTTCGAGGAAGTCGCCGGCTACGACGAGATGATCGTGCTGCGCGACATCCAGTTCGAGTCGTTCTGCGAGCACCACATGGCGCCGATCATCGGCCGCGCCCATGTCGGCTACGTGCCGGACGGCAAGGTCGTGGGAATTTCCAAGCTCGCGCGCGTGGTCGATGCGTTCGCGCACCGCTTCCAGGTGCAGGAGAAGATGACTGCGCAGATCGCCACCTGCATCAGCGAGGTGCTGCATCCGCGCGGTGTCGGCGTGGTCGTCGACGCCGTGCACCAGTGCATGACCACGCGCGGCGTACACAAGCGCGGCGTATCGCTGGTCACCAGCCAGATGCTCGGCAGCTTTCGCGACGATGCGCGAACGCGCGCGGAGTTCTTGCGCTTCATCGATATCGACAGCGCCGGCAAATAAGGACTTCTGTGGAAAACACCGTTCAACACCCGGCGCACATGCGCCGTGCTGCGCTGACTTTCATCTTCGTCACGGTGCTGATCGACATTCTCAGTTTCGGCATCATTATTCCGGTGTTGCCGCACCTGATTGTGGAACTGGTTGGCGGCAGCATCGCGCAGGCGGCGGTGTGGTCGAGCGGCTTCGGCACGCTGTTCATGCTGATGCAGTTCGTGTGCTCGCCGATCCAGGGTGCGCTGTCGGACCGTTTCGGCCGGCGCACGGTGATCCTGATTTCGAGCTTCGGTCTGGGCGTCGATTTCATCGTCATGGCGCTGGCGCCGGTGCTGTCACTGCTGTTCATCGGCCGCGTGGTGTCCGGCATGTGCGCGGCGAGCTTTTCCACGGCCAATGCCTACATCGCCGACATCACACCGAAGGAAAAACGCGCCGCGGCGTTCGGCATGCTGGGAGCAGCATTCGGAATCGGCTTCATTATTGGCCCGGCGCTGGGCGGCCTGCTCGGTCACATTTCCATCCGCCTGCCGTTCTGGGCCGCGGCGTTCCTCGCCCTGATCAATTTCTGCTACGGCTATTTCGTGTTGCCCGAATCGCTGCCGCCGGAACGGCGCAGCGCACGCATCGACTGGCGGCATGCCAACCCGCTCGGCTCGTTGCTGCTGTTGCGTCGGTATCCGCAGGTATTTGCGCTGGCCGCGGTGTTTTTCCTGCTCGCACTGGCGCAGTTCTCGATCAATTCCACCTATGTGTTGTACACGGATTTCCGCTACGGCTGGGGTCCGCAGGCGGTGGGCTACACGTTGGCGCTGGTGGGATTGTGCACGGCGATCGTGCAGGCCGGGCTGGTGCGGCGCCTGATGCCCAAGCTGGGCGAGCGCCGCATGATCCTTGCCGGATTGAGCTTTGCCGCGATCGGTTATCTCGTGATGTGTTTTGCGCCGGATGCCTGGATTTTCGTCGCCAGCATCCCATTCCTTTGTCTGGGCGGCCTGGCCGGGCCGCCGGCGCAATCGCTGGTCACGCACCAGGTCGATCCGCACGAGCAGGGTCGACTGCAGGGCGCGCTTACCAGCCTGCAGAGTCTGGCCGGCATCTTCGGCCCGGCGCTGTTCGCCAACCTGTTCGCGTTGTTCATCTCCGATCACGCGCCGGTCAGACGTTTGCCCGGCGTGGCGTTCGCACTGGCCGCCGCGCTGGTGTTCGCCGCGCTGTTGACGACCGAATACGCGACCCGGCATTTGCGCCTGCGCGCACCACCGGCGGCCACCGGGCCGTGAAACCCGCGTTTGCCGACATCGAGGCCGCGGCAAGTCGCATAGCACCGCACGCGCACGTCACGCCGGTGCTGCGCTCGGCCTCGCTGGACGCCATGGCCGGCTGTGCGATCGCGTTCAAGTGCGAAAACTTCCAGCGCGTCGGCGCGTTCAAGTTTCGTGGTGCCTGCAATGCGGTGTGGGCCCTGACCGAAGAGGCCGCGCGTCGCGGCGTGGTCACGCACTCTTCCGGCAACCACGGCGCGGCACTGGCATTGGCGGCGCAAACGCGCGGCATTCCGGCACACGTCGTGCTGCCCGAAGGCGCCGTAGCGGCCAAGGTCGCAGCGATCCGCGCCTATGCAGCGAACGTGCACGTCTGCGCGCCGACGCTGGCCGCGCGCGACGAGGCCGCCGCGCGCATCGCCCGCGAAACCGGCGCGGCGCTGGTGCATCCGTACACAAACGCTGACGTGATCGCCGGGCAAGGCACGGCCGTGCTCGAGCTGCTGCGTGAAACCGGTGAGCTGGATGCGCTGATCGCACCGGTCGGCGGTGGCGGCTTGATCAGCGGCAGTGCGATTGCGGCAAAAGCGATTTTTCCACAAATCCGGATTTTTGCCGCGGAGCCCGAAGGCGCGGCGGACGCCTACGAATCCCTGCGCCGCGGCGAGCGCGTCGTCGACATCGAGCCGGACACGATCTGCGACGGCCTGCGCGCGACGTTCGGGGAAATCAATTTCGACCTGATGCGTGAATACGGCGTGCAGGTTTTGCCCGTAAGCGACGTCGAGACGATCGCCGCGATGCGCCTGATCTTCGAGCGCATGAAAATCGTGATCGAACCATCCTCGGCCGTGGTGCTGGCCGCGATCCTGCGTCATCGCGAGCGTTTCGCCGGTCTACGCGTCGGCGCGATCCTCAGCGGCGGAAATGTGGATCTGCAGCAGTTATCGTGGTGAAGCCGCGCGCGGGCGCAAAACACCGAACAACGCCGCGCCGATCACCACGATGCCGATCGATTCGCTGACATCCGGGCGTTCGCCGAGGATCGCCCAGGCGAAACCGACGCCGAGCAGCGGCGTGACCAGGCTGGCAAGCCCGGCCACGTTCGCCGGCAGGCGCTGCACCACGAACGACCATAGCGCCCAGGCCAGTCCCGAGGACAGCACGCCGTTGTAGATCAGCGCACCGATCAATTCGGGTGACCACACGGTGGTGCGTTCATGCAGGCACGTCGCCAGCACGACGAGGAATAGCGTGCCGTACAGCATCTGCCATGCAGTCAGGCGCAATGGCGAGATCGGCGCGGCGAGGAACAGGCGCTTGGATGCCACGGTGCCTACCGCCCAGGCGGCACCGCCGGCCAACGCGAGCATGGCGCTGGCAAGCCCCACACGTGCGTTCCACGGCTCGAGCACCAGCACCAGTCCGGCGGCGGCGACAAGGATGTAAAACCATTGACGCGCGACGGGTCTGTCGCCGAGCGCGAGCCACGCCAGCGGGATCACCCAGAACGGCATGGTGTAGGCGAGCAGCGCGGTCTTGCCCGCGCCGCCGGCGGTCAGCGCGAACTGCACCAGCGCCTGGAATGCGGTCGTCTGCGCCAGGCCGATCAGCAGCGTGCTGCGCCACGGTGTCGGTGCGAGGTTCTCGCCGCGCAGCGCAAGCACGGCGAACAGCACGGCGGTGCCGAACACGTAGCGCATTGCCGAGAACGTGAGCGGGCCGACGTAGACGAGTACCGCCTTCATCACGATCCAATTGAAGCCCCAGACCAGGCTCAGGATGGTCAGCGCGATCAGGGCGCTGCGGCGGGCAGAGGCGTCATTCATTCCGGGATGTGATCGAACGGGTTGCGTATGATACGCGCTGCGCTGTTCGGAACTCGCTGGCCATGCCCAAAGAAATCGTGCGCTGTTCCTGGGCCGATGGCGACGATGCCATCATGCGTGCCTACCACGATATGGAATGGGGCGTGCCGCTGCACGACGATACGCGCCTGTTCGAGTTCCTCGTGCTCGAGGGCGCGCAGGCGGGCTTGAGCTGGAGCACCGTGCTGAACAAGCGCGACGGCTACCGCCGCGCCTTCCACGGTTTCGACATCGCGCGCGTTGCGCGCATGAGCGACGCGGCGCTGGACAAGCTGCTGCTGGACCCGGCGATCATCCGCAATCGGCAAAAAGTATACTCGGCGCGCAACAACGCTCGCGCAGCACTCAAGGTCATCGATGAATTCGGCAGCCTCGACGCCTATTTCTGGTCGTTCGTGGCCGGCCGGCCGATCCGCAATCGCTGGCGCGAGCGCGGTCAGGTGCCTGCTCGCACCGAACTATCCGACAAACTGAGCCGCGACATGCAAAAGCGCAGCTTCAACTTTGTCGGCTCCACCATCATCTATTCGCACATGCAGGCGACGGGGATGGTGAACGATCACTTCGTGAGGTGTTTTCGGCATCGGCTGGTCTGACGCTGCGGAGCTTGCTTGCGACGAAACAGACCGCGCGAGCGTCACCGGATATGAACGGTTCGATCAACGGGCCTTCGGTCTGGCTTGCTTGAGGAGTTCGATATGTATCGCGACGTCTGCAAATGCGGGCTTGTTTGCGCACTTATATTTTTCGCTCGCCAGGGAATTGCGCAGTCCATGGCGTTTGCTCCGGCCGCTCCGCTTGCCGGTGAAACGGTGGTGATCATCTTCAGTCAACCGTTCGATTGCGAAGATATCCAACCCGAATTGACGGCGAGCACGGCCGGCTCGTTCACATTCAGCTCGACTTTCGGGAATGGCATCGTCAATTGCCCGGTAATACCAGTCCCGCCGCCGCCTGCATCGAATTTCACGGTCGTGCTGGGCGCCTTGTCGCCGGGGACGTACGCCGTCACCTGGAACATCTACCAAGAACAGTCGTCAGGCACAGCGACGCTACTGTCGAGTACGGCGGCGCAACTTGTTGTTGCTTCGGCGAGCGTAGCGGTGAGCGCGATTACGCCAGGATTCACCGGCAACTGGTACGACCCCAGCCAGAGCGGTCACGGGTTCAGCCTGGAAGTACTTCCCGGCAACGTGCTGCTGGCGGAGTGGTTTTTATTCGCCCCCTATGGTGGGCAAGCGTGGATCGTTGCCACCGGACCGATCACGGGGAATTCTGCCGTGCTTCAGGGATATTACCCGGCCGGACCCGGCGGACGTTTCCCGCCAAACTTCGATGCTTCCGAGCTTCTGAATCAACCTTGGGGAACGATCATATTCAGCTTCACGGACTGCAACAACGGTCAGGTGAGCTGGCAGCCGACACCTGCCAGCTACGGCTACTACACCAGTGGCTCGATTCCGATTTCGCGCTTGACGATGCCGGCTGGACTGAGCTGCCCGTAGCCGGAGTTCTTGTCGATCAGCGCCGAGACCCGCGCAGCGCATCAACAGAGAACGTCGCGATCTCGGCGCCGGCCACGCGTCGCGGCTGGCCCGAATCCGGGCCGAAGGCATGCGCGCAGATGACCTCGTAAGTGGCGGGCAGACTGCCGTCCCGGCGGAAACCTTCGTAGGCGTCCAGCGCGCGCCGGAAGTGCGCCTTGCCGGTGAGGCCGCGCGTGCGTTGCGCATCGGCATTCGTCGCGCCGATGGCCTTGAGTTCGCGCATCAGGTCGGCCGCAACGGCGTAGCGCACGGTGAAATGCTCGATGTCGAGCACGGGATCGCGGAAGCCCGCGGCGAGCAGCGCATCGCCGATCTGGCCGATGTGCGCGAAGCCGCTGACATGCGGCGCTGAATCGGCCGCCGCCCAGGCCGCGCGCAGTTCGTGCAGCGTGTCTGGCCCGAAGGTGGAAAATGCGATGTAGCCGCCCGGCCGCAATACGCGCCGGAATTCGGCGAACAGTGTCGGCAGATCGTCTACCCACTGGATGCACAGGTTCGAGAACAGCACGTCGATGCTGGCTTCCGGTAGCGGCAGCGCGCTCGCATCCGCGCATACCCGTGTCAGCGGACGCCGCCAGCCGGGCCGGACCCGTTGCAGCATCGGCAGGGCGAGATCGAGCGCGATCACCTGCGCCGAGCGGAAACGCTTGCGCAACAGCGCGCTGCCGTGGCCGGGTCCGCAGCCGACGTCGAGCACGCGCAGCGGTCTGCCGGAAAAAAACTCCAGCCGCTCGATCAGGCGCGCCTCGATCTTGCGTTGCAAGGCCGCATTGCGGGTATAGGTTTTTGCGGCTCGGCCGAAGGCGCGGCGGATTTGGTGAGGATCGAACGGACTCATGCGGCGAAGCTTCCGGCAAAAGCGATGATCGTATCCGCGACAGCCGCGGGGTGCGAAACGAAGGGTGCGTGTCCCGAGGAAATTTCCTGATACCGGCCCAGCGGATTCTGATTTGCCGCCCAGCGCATCGCCGTCGCGGGCACGAGACGGTCGCGGCGGCCTGCGATCCACAGATTCGGTACGGTCAGGTCGCGCAAATGTGCGCGCAGATCCGCGGTTTCGAGCACGTTCATTCCCTGCTCGAGCGCCGCCACGGCCGGTTCGCCGCGCTCGAACACATGCGCCTTCATGTCGCGCAATTCGGCCTGGGCGTCGTCTGCACCGATGACTTCCAGTGCCAGGAAGCGCTCGATGGTGGCGCGGTAGTCGCGGCGCAACCCTGCCTCGAATTGCGCGAAGACTTCCAGCGCCACGCCGTGCGGCCAATCCGGCGCGTCGACAAAGCGCGGCGAGGCGGCGATTGTCACCAGTCCGCGCACGGCCGCGGGATTCGCCAGCGCCGCGTGCAAGGCGACGAGGCCGCCAAACGACCAGCCGATCCAGATCGCGCGCGGCAGTTGCGCAAGCAGGTGCTGCGCACAGGATTGCGGATCGAGCATGCTGTCGTCATCGCGGCTGAAACCATGGCCGGGGAGATCGACCACGTGCAGGCGAAAACGTTCGCGCAGCCGCTGCGCCAGCGGTTCGAAGATGCCGCCGTGCATCGCCCAACCGTGGATCAGGGCCAGATCCGGCCCGTCGCCGAAAGTCTCGATGCGCATGTCAGCGCCGCTCTGCCGCCAGCGCGATAGCCAGCGCATCGAGCAGGCGTTCGATCTGGTCTTCGGCATGCGCGGCAGACAGGCTCACACGCAGGCGAGCGCCGTTGGCGGGCACGCTCGGCGGACGTATGGCCGGCACATAAAACCCGGTGCCTTCCAATCGCTGCGCGATCGACGATGCTGTTGCGCTGTCGCCAGCGGGAACAGGCTGAATCGGCGTCGACGATGGCAACAAGGCGATTCCGCGCTGTGCGGCACCATGGCGAAAGCGTGCGATGTGACGATGCAGGCGTTCGCGCCGCTCGCTGTCGTTGCGCGCGATGTCGACTGCCGCGCTGGCGGCGGCGGCGAGCGCCGGCGGCATCGCCGTGGTGTAGACGTAAGGACGCGCGAACTGGACGAGGCCTTCGATCAGTGCCGTGCTGCCAGCGACAAAGGCGCCGGCGACGCCGAGCGCTTTGCCCAGTGTAGCCATCAAAATCGGCGCGTCGTTCTGCGCAAGCCCGACTGCGCCCGGACTGCCTGCGCCATCCGGCCCGAGCACGCCGATACCATGCGCATCGTCGATCATCAGCGTCGCGTGTTCGCGTTTGCACAACACGGCGAGTTCCCGCAGCGGCGCGAGATCGCCGTCCATGCTGAACACGGCATCGGTGGCGAGGATGGCGGCGGCATCCGGGCGCGCGCGCAATTGCCGTCGCGCGCTGTCCGCGTCGGCATGCCGGTAGCGGACGAATTCGGCGCCGGATAAACGCGCCGCGTCGATCAGGCTGGCGTGGTTGAGTTTGTCCTGCACGCAGACATCGCCGTCGCGCAGCAGCGTGCCGGCGACGCCGAGGTTGGCCATGTAACCGGTCGAGAACAGCAGGGCGCGTTCGCGGCCGGTCCAGAGCGCGAGTTTTTCCTCCAACGCCGCGTGTTCGTCACGATGGCCGCCGAGCAGATGCGCGGCGCCTGCACCCACACCCCAGCAATCGACGGCGCGCGTTAGCGCGGCGCGCAAGGCGGGATGTTGCGCAAGACCCAGATAATCGTTGCTGCCGAAATCGGCCAGCGATTTTCCGTCGATGGTGATGCGCGATCCAGCGACGGATTCGACTGTGCGCAGGCGTCGCAACAATCCGTCGCGAGCACGTTGCGCCTGCGCGGCGGCGAGGCGCGCGGAAAGATCGGGACGCGGCATGGCGTGGATCAGGCGGCGATGTTCTCGCGGCAAGCCGCGACGATGTCCGCATGCGCCGTGCCGGTTTCGAGTTCGGCCGGCATTGGCACGAGATCGAGTCGGGCGAACAGCGCCTGATCGTGCGCAACGTCCGGATTGCCGGTCGTCAGCAGTTTTTCGCCGTGGAAAATCGAGTTGGCCCCGGCGAAGAAACTCAGCGCCTGCAACTCGTCGCTCATCTCGGCGCGGCCGGCGGACAGGCGCACCATCGAGGCCGGCATCAAAATGCGCGCCACCGCAATCGTGCGCACGAACTCGAACGGGTCGAGCAGTGCGGTGCCGGCGAGCGGAGTGCCTTCGACCTGTACGAGCCGATTGATCGGGACCGACTGCGGGTGTTCCGGGAGATTGGCGAGCGTCTGCAGCAATCCCGCGCGCTGCGCACGCGTCTCGCCCATGCCGACGATTCCGCCGCAGCAGGTTTTCAGGCCCGCATTGCGCACGCAGTCGAGCGTATCGAGCCGATCTTGAAACTCGCGCGTGTGGATGATTTCGCCGTAGAACTCCGGTGCGGTGTCGAGGTTGTGGTTGTAATAGTCGAGTCCCGCCGTCTTGAAACGGTCGGCCTGATCCTGCGTCAGCATGCCGAGCGTGGCGCAGGTCTCCATGCCAAGCGCCTTCACTGCGTGGATCATCGCCGCGACCTTTTCCACATCGCGATCCTTGGGGCTGCGCCACGCCGCGCCCATGCAAAAGCGCGTCGCGCCGGCGGCCTTCGCCTGCCGCGCCTTGTCGAGCACGACGTCGATCGGCATGAGTTTCTGCGCTTCGACGCCAGTGTGGTAGCGCGCCGCCTGCGGACAGTAGGCGCAGTCCTCGGGACAGCCGCCGGTCTTGATCGAGAGCAAGGTCGAGACTTGCACCGCGTTCGGATCGTGATGCGCCGCGTGCACGGCATGCGCACGTGCGAGCAGGTCGTTGAACGGCAGGTCGAACAACGCCTGCACTTCGGCGCGGGTATAGTCATGACGCAGGGACATGGGACAGGCTCGGCAAACGGCAAAGTACAAGTCTGGTCAGGGGCGGAATGTCTGTCAACTCGATCAAGCGAATTCTGGTTGACGGCGCGCGGCGTCTGCAATTCGCCGTGCTGCCGCCGCATTGCCTGCTGTGCGGACAGGCCGGCGGCGCGCAACGCGATCTGTGTGCCGCCTGCGCGAGCGACCTCGTTCGCAACCGCGTTTACTGTCCGCGCTGCGCCCTGCCGCTGGATATGCCCGCCCCTCTGTGCGGGGAATGCCTGCGAAGCGAACCGCCGTTCGCATCGGCCTACGTGCCGTTCGTGTACGCCAGTCCCCTGGATCGACTGGAAACGCGCTTCAAGTTCGGCCGCAACCTCGCGGCCGGACGTGTGCTGTCGGAGTTGTGGATCGATGCCGCGAAAGCCGAGCCGCCCCCGTTGCCGCTAGCACTGATTCCGGTGCCGCTGCATTCCGGTCGTCTGCGCGAACGCGGCTACAACCAGGCGCTCGAGCTCGCGCGGCCGCTGGCGCGCTCTCTCGGCGTCGCGCTGCGCAACGACATTCTCGTGCGTGTGCGGGCGACATCGGCGCAGTCGAATCTGGACGCGGACGCGCGCCATCGCAATCTGCGGGGCGCGTTCGTTGTCGCGGCGGATGCCGTGCTGCCTGCGCATGTCGCCCTGTTCGACGATGTGATGACGACCGGGACGACGCTGCGCGAATGCGCACGCACGCTCGTGCGTGCTGGTGTGGAACGCGTGGACGTATGGGCCCTGGCGCGCGCGCCGAAACGCTACTTGAGCGCGTAGGCGATCAGCATCCCCAGCCACAACGCAAGGCCGACCCAGTTGTTGCTGCGGAAGGCAGCAAAGCAAGCCTCGCGCTCGCGCCGGCGCATGATCCACAGTTGCCGGACGAACAGCAGCACGGCGATGCCTACGCCGATGAAATAGACCGCATGCAAGTGACCGCGCTCGGCGACCAGCGCCATCGCGCCGATAAACGTGACCATCAGGATGCCGAGGATCGGCAGATCCGCGTCGCCGAACAGGATCGCGGTGGATTTGACGCCGATGCGGATGTCGTCGTCGCGGTCGACCATCGCATACTCGGTGTCGTAGATCGTCGCGAACAGCACGTTGGCCAGGAACAGCAGGCCGCACAACGGCAATGCCTTGACGAAGGCGCCCCAGGTTCCGGCGACCGCGGCGAATGCCATCGGTATCGACCAGCCGAACGCGCAGCCCAGATACACCTGCGGCAGATAGGTGTAGCGCTTCATGAACGGATACGTCACTGCCAGAAATGCGCCGATGACGGACAGTTCCACGGTCAGACGATTGGTCAGCAGCACGAGCAGAAATGCGAGCACGATCAGGGCGAGAAAAACCGCAATCGCTTCGCGCGGCGTGACGGTGCCGGCGGCAAGCGGGCGCTCGCGCGTGCGCTTGACCGCAGGATCGAATTTGCGATCGGCCAGATCGTTGACCACGCAGCCGGCGGAGCGCATCAGCCACACACCGAGCGTGAAGACGATGAGCAGTCCAGGCGAGGGAAAGTCACCCGTCGCCAGCCACAGCGCCCACCAGGTTGGCCACAGCAGCAGCAAGGCGCCGACCGGACGGTGCATGCGCGCGAGCTTGGCGTATTCACTCAGGCGTTCGCGCACACGTGGCCAATCGACGCCGGCCTGCGTCACAGGTGCCGCAATCCTGTGCGGTGTCGGTATTTTACGCGCGGTTTGCGTGCGGGGGCGGGGTCGAACGGACATGCGCGTAGTGTAGCGGCACGCGCTGGTGCGGCGTATCCTGCGGCGGCGTTCGACGAGGAGCCGCGCCATGCAACGATTGCTGCCGTCCCGATTCGTCCCGTTTGTTTTGTGCCTGGCCATGTTCGCGCTCGCGCTCGCCATGCTGTTCGATGGCGCGCCGCATGGGGAGTGGCTTTGGCGTTGGCTGGCCGTGATCGGCGGCGCACTGTCCGTGGTCGGCATCGTCGACATGACCCAGCGCCGGCACACGCTGTATCGCAACTTCCCGGTCACCGCGCATATCCGCTCGTTCTTCGAATTCTTCCGCCCGATGCTGCGCCAGTATGTGGTCGAATCGGACACCGAGGAGGTGCCGTTCTCGCACGCGCAGCGCGCGCTCGTGTACCAGCGCGCGAAGAACGTCGAGGACAAACGCCCGTTCGGCACCGAACAGAACCTGTACGCGACGCAGTACGAGTGGATCAACCATTCGCTCAGCCCCGCGAAGATCGACGGCCACGATTTCCGCGTCGGGATCGGTGGCCCGGAGTGCAAGCAGCGGTACTCGGCGAGCGTGTTCAACATATCGGCGATGAGTTTCGGCTCGTTGTCGGCGAACGCGATCCGCGCATTGAACGAAGGCGCGCGCCGCGGCGGTTTCTACCACGACACCGGCGAAGGCTCGTTGTCGCGCTATCACCGCGAGATGGGCGGCGACATCTGCTGGGAGATCGGTTCCGGCTATTTCGGCTGCCGTAATCCGGACGGCAGCTTCAATCTGGATAAATTTGCGGAGAACGCGGATTCGCCGCAGGTGAAGATGGTCGAGGTCAAACTGTCGCAAGGCGCGAAACCAGGCCATGGCGGCGTGTTGCCGGCAGCCAAGGTGAGCGAAGAAATCGCCGAGGCGCGCGGTGTGCCGATGGGCGTGGATTGCGTATCGCCGGCCGCGCACAGCGCGTTCTCGACGCCCGTGGGTCTGCTCGAATTTGTGGCGAAACTACGCGAGAAGTCCGCTGGCAAGCCGACCGGTTTCAAGCTCGCGATCGGTCATCCCTGGGAGTGGTTCGGCATAGCCCGCGCCATGCACGAAACCGGCATCCTGCCGGATTTCATTGTCGTCGACG
>JAJXWU010000099.1 GCA_021781425.1 Pseudomonadota bacterium | reverse complement strand
TGGCCAGCAGCACGCGCTGCACATGCTCGGCCACGCCGGCGTCGTCGTGCAGCACCACGCCGGCCGCGCGGCAGCGCGCCAGCACCTGCGTGTAGCGGGCTTGCACGAAATCGTCGTGTTCGGCGCGTGCTGACATGCACTCATTCTGCATGATGCACGTGTCCGGCACACGCAGGTGCCGTCGCCGCGTAAACGCCGGCGACGGAAAACGTGGCGTGGCTGCGGCTGGATACTTGGTCCCGCAGGCATCCAGAACGCAAAAACCCGCCGCGATCGCTCGCGGCGGGCCACCCTCCCCCTCATGCGTGAGCGCATTTCATACGCGAACGGCAACGCTTTGCCACGCCGCGGCGCAACAATCGCATAGGATGACTCCATGCTCCACCGCATTTCGCCCGACAGGCCGCAATCGGCGGACGCCTTGTTCGACGCGATCTACGCGCGCCTGAAGCGATGGCCGCACGTCAGCTCGGCGTGCATGTGGTTCCGCTACCGAGCGGGATATTCGGCAACAGCCTGAACTGAACGCACTGCCGCGCCGGTTACATCAGGTTCGGCTCGCTGAATGCTTCTGGCTCGCCGACGAACGCCTCGACCGGCACGCACGAACAGAACACGTTCTTGTCGCCGTAGACGTTGTCCACGCGCGCTACCGGCGGCCAGTATTTCGCCGTCTTGAGCGAGGCGAGCGGGAACGCCGCCAGTTCGCGCGGGTAGGCGCGTTTCCAGTCGCTCGCGGCAACCGCGCTCGCTGTGTGCGGCGCATGCTTGAGAGGATTGTCGGCGCGATCCAATTTGCCGTCTTCGATCGCGCGGATCTCGTCGCGAATCTGGATCATTGCGTCGATGAAACGGTCGAGTTCGTGCAGGGATTCGGATTCGGTCGGCTCGACCATCAACGTGCCGGCAACCGGAAAGCTCAGCGTCGGCGCGTGGAAGCCGAAGTCGATCAGGCGTTTGGCCACGTCTTCGGCGGTCACACCGCTGGTTTTTTCGAGCGGACGCAAATCCAGAATGCACTCGTGCGCGACGAGGCCGCTGCGACCGCTGTACAGCGTCTTGTAGTGCGGCGCGAGGCGGCGCGACAGATAGTTCGCGTTGAGCATTGCCACCTGCGTCGCCTTGCGCAATCCCTGCCGGCCCATCAAGGTGATGTACATCCACGAGATCGGCAGGATCGAAGCAGAACCAAATGTTGCCGCGGAAACCATGCCACCGTCGCGCTCGCCGGCTCCGCCGCCAAACGCTTTAGGAAGATACGGCGTCAAATGCGACTTCACCGCGCACGGCCCAACGCCCGGACCGCCACCGCCGTGCGGAATGCAGAAGGTCTTGTGCAGGTTCAGGTGCGACACGTCCGAACCCCATGTGCCGGGCTTGGCAAGGCCGACCAGCGCGTTGAGATTCGCACCGTCGGTGTAAACCTGTCCGCCATGCGCGTGCACGATCTCGCAAATCTCGACCACGTCTTCCTCGAACACCCCGTGCGTGGACGGATACGTCATCATGATCGCGGCGAGTCGGTCGGAATATTTCTCCACCGCACGACGGATATCGGCGACGTCGACGTTGCCGTTGGCATCGCACTTGGTGACGACCACCGTCATGCCGCACAACTGCGCAGAAGCGGGATTGGTGCCGTGCGCGGATTCCGGAATCAGGCAAACGTCTCGATGATCCTGTCCGCGCGAGCGGTGATACGCACGGATCGCGAGCAATCCGGCGTATTCGCCCTGTGCGCCGGAATTGGGTTGCAAACTCACCGCATCGTAGCCGGTGATTTCGGCCAGCATCGCTTCGAGACCGGTGATGAGTTCCTCGTAACCACGCCATTGTTCGGCCGGCGCGAGCGGATGGATATTCGCGAATTCCGGCCAGGTCACCGGAATCATCTCGGCGGTCGCGTTCAATTTCATGGTGCACGAGCCGAGCGGGATCATGGTGCGATCCAGCGCCAAGTCCTTGTCGGCCAGCGCACGCAAGTAGCGCAGCAATTCGTGCTCGCTGTGGTGCGTGTTGAACACCGGATGCGTCAGGAACTTGGACGTGCGTTCCAATTCGGCCGGAATCAGCGACGGCGCGGTTTGCTCGAGCGCGTCGATGGACGGCAGCTTCGCATCGTCACCGCCGAAGATGCGCCACAGCAGTTCGACGTCGGCACGCGTCGTGGTTTCGTCCAGCGAGATGCAGATGTATTCGTCCCACGCCTTGCGCACATTCGCACCCATCGACGACGCACGCGCCACGATGGCGTCGGTGCGCTCGTTCGTCTTCAGACTGATCGTGTCGAACGCGTTGGGGTGGTGGGATTGGGTGAAACCGAGCTGTCGCAATCCGGCCATCAGGATCGCGGTCAGGCGTGCCACGCGCGAGGCGATGCGCGTCAAACCGTCCGGGCCGTGGTAGACCGCGTACATCGAGGCCATCACCGCGAGCAGAACCTGCGCAGTGCAGATGTTGCTCGTCGCCTTCTCGCGGCGGATATGCTGCTCGCGCGTCTGCAACGTGAGGCGATACGCCTTGTTGCCTTCGGCATCGATGGACACACCGATCAGGCGCCCCGGCATCGAGCGCTTGTAGGCATCGCGGCAGGCCATGAACGCCGCGTGCGGACCGCCGAAACCGAACGGCACGCCGAAGCGCTGCGAGTTGCCGATGACGATATCCGCGCCCATCTCGCCCGGCGGCTTGAGCAGGGTCAGTGCGAGCAGGTCGGTGGCGAATATCGCCAGCGCGTTCTTGGCGTGAATTTTCGCGACCTCATCGCTCCAGTCCATCAGCCAGCCGCTGCTGGCCGGATACTGGATCAGCGCCCCGAAATAGTCGTCCGCGGCGATCGCGGCATCCCACTCGGCGGCAGAATTGGCTAGCTTGACCACAAGACCCAGCGGCTCGGCGCGCGTGCGCATCACTTCGATGGTTTGCGGATGCGCATCGCCGAATACCACGATCGCGTTGCCGCGGGCCTTGGCCGAGCGTTTGGCCAATGTCATCGCCTCGGCCGCAGCGGTGGCCTCGTCCAGCAACGAAGCGCTCGCGATTTCCATACCGGCGAGGTCGGCGCACATGGTCTGGAAATTGATGAGCGCTTCCATGCGACCCTGGGAAATCTCCGCCTGATACGGCGTGTAGGCCGTGTACCACGCGGGATTCTCCAGAATATTGCGCAGGATGACGTTTGGCGTGTGCGTGCCGTAATAGCCCTGGCCGATGAACGAGCGGAAGACTGCATTTTTGACGGCAAGCGCGCGGATCTTCGCCAGTGCCTCGGTTTCGTCCACGGCATTCGCAAGAGCGAGCGGCGCGGGCGACTTGATCGAGGCTGGAACGATGGCGTCGGTCATCGCCTCCAGCGAATCGAAACCGAGCGTGCGCAGCATCCGCGCGATCTCGGCGTCGTTCGGACCGATGTGACGGGCGACGAAGGCATCGTGCTGCTCGAGTTCGCGCAGCGAAGGATTCCTGGTGGACATGGCAAGGGCATCCGATAACGCGTGCGGCGGTGCACGCGAACCGCCCCTCTGTCCTTTTGCCTGAGAGTTTGGAAGCGCGTCACGAATCAGCGCACTTCGTGCCCCTTCGGCGCCGGATGCCGCGCTGCACTGCGGGCCGGTCTCTCCAGAGTTTTTCCGCGCGGCGGTATCGGGGCCTGAGCGATTACGGGCGTTGCGCCTTCGGCAGCGGCTGCGCCGCTTCTTCCACCGTGCGGGAGGGCGGATTATACAGGCAAGGGCACGACGGATTGCCGCACTGAGCACCGGGGATTTGCACTGCACTCCAATTCGTCATACATTTATGACATCGAACGGGACGCGCCCATGCCTTCCACCGAAATCCGCATCAATGCCCGCCTGACCGGCACCGACGCGCGCCGCTTCGCCGAACTGCAAAAGCGCGAAGGCCTGTCGGCTTCAGATCTGCTGCGCGAGGCGCTGCGCGAATACCACGCCA
>JAJXWU010000169.1 GCA_021781425.1 Pseudomonadota bacterium | reverse complement strand
TTCGACATTTTCGTTCAGCGCGGAACGCTGGCCGGCCATGTGCAGCAGCGCCGGAATCGATTTCGTATTGGCAAGCGCAGGATGCGTCAGGCAGGCGCGCGTGCCGACCATCTCACCGGCGCGCAAAAGTGCCGCACCCACCGCAACGATCAATTCCGGATCATCGTGCATGAGTCGGGCGGCAGCGTGCGCGTGGCGGGCCGAATCGCGCACGCGGTCGTCGTGCCATGCGACATCACTCAGGCACAGGTGCGCTTCGGCGTGCGCGGGATTGCGCAGCAGCACCGATTCGAGGCTGATCCGAGCGGCGTCGAGGTTGCCTTCGCTCAAATAGCGTTGAGCGCGGTTCCAGTGGCGATCCGAGGTTTCGTTCATGCGCAGGCGCGCGCCACGCTCAGCCGCGAGCCGGCCGCAATCGGAGGGACGAGGAAATCACAGGTCTTGATGGTATTGCACGTAAGGTACGCGTGCCTGGCTCGGATCCGACTCGTGTGCGGGATCGGCAAGCAGCGGCGGTGCGCCGGAAGACCACAGGTTCTGCGCGCCGATGCTGAACACCCCACGCCAAGGCGCGCGCCAGGAGAATCCCAGGTCGATGCTGGTCCAGTTCTGGCCATTGCCCAGAGAGTTATCGGGACCGAGCACGCGCCCGGTGAGGGTGCCGCTGAAATTGCCGCTATGCACGCCGAAGCTCAACGCGGCCTGATTCAGCGAAGGCAGCAGGGTGTTGCCCGGCAGTTCGTACTGCAGACGGCTCAGCGCTGCGCCGACATTCATGCCGTTGTTGTCGCTCCAACGCCAGCGGCCTTGCGCGCTGATGCCGGCGTCGCGGATATCAGCCCATTGCAGAGCAGGAATCGCCAAGGTGGGCAGCGCCTCATTGCCGATGGTCGCGAACAAATCCCACGGCGCCTGGGCTGCGGCGGGGCGGCGGGACTCGCGGCGCAGCCAAGCAACGCCATAGTCCAAGCCAACAGCCAGACGATCCATACTCAGACCGGCGCCGATGCTCAGGGTACCGGTTCTGACCGGCGTGGGGCGGTAGGGGCAGGTCTCGTTCAAGGCGAAGGTCAGCCCCGAATCGCAACCGAGTGTCGCCGCAGCGGAGTTGAGCGGCGTCAGCGCGATGCCGCGGCCGAATTTGGCCCAGGCATTGACACGGTTGCCCAAATGCAACGACAGTCCGCCGCCGACAAAATGAGTTACATCGATTAGTTGCCAGTCGGCGGCCGTACCGATCTGCGGCGCCTGTGGCAGCACCGGCGCGCCATGGCTGCCACCGAGCGCGACGAGAGCCAGGATGCGGCCGTCGGATGTGCTCCACAGCGGCATGCGCCAACCCGCATCGCCATGCTCTTGGGACACGCCGACGGGCTGAATCACGACCGGTGAATTGCCTACTGCTGCGGGCGCGGCCGACTGTGCCAACGCCAGGGAGGGCGCGAGCATGGCACTGAAAATGGCGGCGACAAAACGCATGTGCATCCGATCGTGAGAGCGAATCTGTGAACGCGTCCCGCGTCGCGAAGTTCCACGCCCCGCACGCAAAGCCGCTTGTGCGTACTATAGCGCAAATCACGGAAAAATAACAATTACTTTCGACGGCCGCAGCCGCGCAGCGCGGCTGGAAAAAATCGTTAAACTACACTCATTCCAGTCTGGGGTCCGCTGGCCTTGTCTTCACGTACATCGAGCTTGATTGTGCCGCCTGCGGACAATGCCGCCGGCGCGGGCCAGAACGTATCCACGCTGAAATTTTCCGGCACCCATCCATCGGACCTGGAGCAGGCCGAACGGCTGCAGCGCGCCCTGTTCGCAATCGCCGACCTAGCCAGCGCGGACCTGGATCTGCCCGAGGTTTACAAGTCGTTGCACGCGATCGTCGGTAGCCTGATGTATGCGGAGAATTTCTATATCGCGTTGTACGACGCGTCGCGCGATATCCTGCGTTTTCCCTACTTCGCCGATGTCGCCGACACCGATGCGCCCAGGCCGGAGGACGAATTGCCGATGGCCGATCGCCGCGGCAGCATCACCTGGCATCTGCTCAAGGGCGGGCGGCCGCTGCGCGGCACACTTGCCGAAATCGAGGCGCAACTGGGCGAGCCGATGGTCGGATACGGTCCGGATTGCGTGGACTGGATGGGTGTGCCGTTGCTGCGCTCGGGCAGGGTCAATGGCGGTTTGGTGGTGCAAAGCTATACCGAGAACGCGCGCTACACCGAGCGCGACCAGGAATTGCTCGCCTATGTCGCGCAACACATACAGACCGCGCTGGAGCGGCGTTTCGTGCATGAAGAGCTGGAGCGCCGTGTGGCCGAGCGCACCGACGCGCTGCGCGACGCCAACCGCATGCTCCAGCAGCAGGTGCTCGAGCGCCAGCGGGGCGAACGCCTACAGGCGGCGCTGTTCCGCATTGCCGAACTCGCGAACAGCAGCGAGAGCCTGGAAGAATTCTATGCCGCCGTGCATCGCGCCGTGGGCGGCCTGTTGTATGCGCGCAATTTCTACATCGCCCTGCTCAGCGACGATGGTCAGCAATTGGTGTTTCCGTACTCAGTGGACGAACGCGACCTCAAGCGCGAACCGCGCAAGCTCGGCAGCGGCCTGACCGAGTACGTGCTCAACACGCGCAGCGTGCTGCTCGCCGACAGCGCCGGACTCGATCGCCTCTACGCCACCGGCGCGGCGCAGCCGATCGGCGCGCGTTCGCGCAGCTGGCTCGGGGTTCCGCTGATCTGCGACAACCGCGCGGTCGGCGTGCTCGCCGTGCAAAGCCACTCGGAAGAGCACCGCTACACGTCGCGCGATCAGGAGTTGCTGACCTTCGTTTCATACCACATTGCCAACGCGCTTGAGCGCAAACGCAGCGCCGAATCGCTCAAGCTGGCCAACGCCGTACTGGAGCAGCGCGTGATCGAGCGTACCAGCGAGCTGGCCGCAGCCAACCGCGAGCTGCGCGAGCATATCGCCGTGCGCGAGCGCATGGAGCGCCAGCTCAAGCACGAAACCCTGCACGATGCCCTGACCGGGCTGCCGAACCGCCATTTCCTGCTGCAGCGCCTGACTCAGGCGCTCGCGGATTTCGCGCGCGACTCGCGCCATCGTTTCGCCGTGCTGTTTCTGGACCTCGACCGCTTCAAGGTCATCAACGATTCGGTCGGCCATCTGATCGGCGACGAGCTGCTTAACGAGGTCGGTGCGCGCATCGCCGCTTGCCTGGAGCCGCGCGATCTCGTCGCGCGTCTGGGTGGCGACGAGTTTGCGATCCTGCTCAACGATATCGAAAACGCCGACGACGCTTGTGGGCTGGCGCAGCGCGTGATCGACGCGCTCAACGAGCCGGTGCGGCTCGGCGGCAAGGAAGTGTTCAGTTCCACCAGCATCGGCATCGCCATGGCTTCCTCGCGCTACCGCAAGGCGGAGGAACTGTTGCGTGACGCTGACGTGGCCATGTATCGCGCCAAGAATGAAGGCCGTCACCGTTATGCCTTGTTCGACGAACATCTGCACAAGGAAGCGATGCATCTCATGGAGCTGGAAAGCGACCTGCGCCGCGCCGTCGCGCGCAGCGAGTTCGTGCCGTTCTTCCAGCCGGTGGTACGCCTTTCCGACCGCGTCACGATCGGCTACGAGGCCCTATTGCGCTGGCAACATCCGGAACGCGGCTTGCTCTTGCCGGCCGATTTCCTCGCCGTTGCCGAGGAGACCGGTGCTGCCGAACAGATCGACTGGCAGATGTTCGAACGCACGTTCGAGGTTGCGGCGCCCTTGCTGACCGGCGCCGCGGGATTTGTCGCGATCAATCTGTCCGGCCGGCATTTCCGCGCCGAGACGCTCGACGAGAATCTGCTGGCGCTGCTGCGCAAGCACGCGGTACGGCCCGAATGCGTGCGCATCGAGGTGACCGAGCGTATGCTCATCGACAATCCGCCGGCGGCCAAGCGTCTGCTCGA
>JAJXWU010000076.1 GCA_021781425.1 Pseudomonadota bacterium | reverse complement strand
TTCCGATCTACATGGACTGCGTCGAGGAAAACCTCGCCACACTGCGCGATCGGCTGCCGGCCCCGTGTCTGGGCGTCCTGCCTTTCGCATTGTCGCCCGACCCGCACGCGCTCGCGCCGCATCTGCACGCGGCGGCGGCTACCCTGGTCACGACCTGACAGGCCGGAAGTCATGCCTCCCCCGCCGTGTCGGTCTGTTAGACTTTGCGATTGATTGATGGACTTCCATGCCGACCCAACGCTACTACCTTTCGATCGACGATCTCGCCAAGGCGCGCGGACAGATCAATGATCTGTCGTTCCAGGGCAATTCGCCCGACAGCTTCGCTGCCCTGCTGCAAAGCGCCTTGCGCGAGCCCACCCTGTGGCGGCGCTGGCGCGCGATGCAGCCGGATCCCGACGCCGTCGACCCGGCGCTGGGCGCGAGCGATCCGCAAGCCACCGTGAGCGCCGAACAGGCCGACATGCACACCGATATCGTCGTCGCTACCAACCTGCCGCATGCCGTGCTCAAGCACCGTCTGACCCTGTTGGTCGGTGCGCACTGGTCGCTGCGCGATGTCAAATCCGCGTGATGCCGCGTGCCTGCTTCGCTTTTTCCATTCGTACACTCCATGGAGTTTTTGCCATGTTCCGAATCCGTTTGTTGCCTGTCGTCATGACCGCCGTGCTCGCCGCCTGCACCCAGTCGCCGCACAAGACCGAACCGGCCAAGGCCGCCGCGGCCGCCCCGACGCCGGCTCGTGTCAATCCGTTTCTCGCGCCGAGCACGTTGCCGTTCCAGGCGCCGCCGTTCGACAAGATCACGGATGCCGACTACCAGCCGGCAATCATGGAAGGCATTCGCCAGCAGCTCGCCGAAGTCGACAAGATCGCCAACGATCCCGCCCCGCCGACCTTCGAAAATACCTACGTGGCGCTGGAGAAAACAGGCGCCTTGCTCAATCGCGTCTACGCGGTCTTCAACGGTGTGTCCGGCGCAAATACCGATGACACGCTGCAAAAGGTGCAGGAGGCCGTAGCGCCAAAATTGAGCGAACTCGCTGACGCGATCCACCTTAACGACAAACTCTTTGCGCGCATCGACACGGTCTACAACGAACGCGCGAAACTGCATCTGGATCCTGAATCGCAGCGCCTGGTCGAGGTGGTGCACGCCCAGTTCGTGCACGCCGGCGCCAAGCTGTCGGCAGCGGACAAGACCAAGCTCAAGGCGCTCAACACCGAGGATGCCACGCTCGAAGCTGCTTTCACCAACAAGCTGCTGGCTGCGGCCAACACCGGCGCACTGGTCGTTGACAATCGATCCAAGCTCGCCGGAATGTCGGACGCCGACATCGCCGCGGCGGCGCAGGCGGCCAAGGCGCGCGGACTCGCCGGCAAATGGGTGATCCCGCTGCAGAACACCACGCAGCAACCCGCCTTGCAGGAATTGAGCGACCGCGCAGTGCGCAAGCAACTGTTCGAGGCCTCGTGGAACCGCGCCGAACACGGCGACGCCAACGACACCCGCGCCACGATCGAACGTCTGGCGCAACTGCGCGCCGCGAAGGCCAGGCTGCTCGGTTTCCCGAATTTCGCGGCGTGGACGCTGCAGGACCAGATGGCCAAGACACCGGCGCATGTACTCTCGTTTCTGCACAAGGTCACACCCGCCGCGGTCGCGCGCGCGCGCGCAGAAGCGCGCGCCATCCAGGCGACGATCGACAAGGACCAGAAGGCGCTCGGCAAGCCGGCGTTCAAGCTCGAACCCTGGGATTGGGAACGCTACGCCGAACAGGTGCGCAAGGCGAAATACGATCTGGACGAGAACCAGATCAAGCCGTACTTCGAACTCGACAACGTGCTGGAGAACGGCGTGTTCTACGCCGCGCACCAGCTCTACGGCCTGACCTTCAAGGAACGCCGCGACATTCCGGTCTATCAGCCGGATGTGCGCGTGTTCGAGGTGTTCGACAAGGACGGCGCTCCGCTCGCGCTGTTCTATTGCGACTACTTCAAACGCGACAACAAGAACGGCGGCGCGTGGATGGACAATTTCGTCGGCCAGTCCAAGCTGCTCGGCACCAAGCCGGTGATCTACAACGTCGCCAACTTTACCAAGCCGGCGCCGGGTCAGCCGGCGCTGCTGTCCTGGGACGACGTCATCACCATGTTCCATGAATTCGGCCATGGCCTGCACGGCATGTTCGCCGACCAGGAATATCCGACGCTGTCCGGCACGAACACGGCGCGCGACTGGGTCGAATTCCCGTCGCAGTTCAACGAACACTGGGCCAGCGATCCCGGGGTGTTCGCGCACTTCGCGAAAAATTACAAGACTGGCGCGCCGATGCCAGCCGCACTCGTCGCCAAGATGCGCAAGGCCGGCAAGTTCAACAAGGGCTACGACATGACCGAAGCGTTGTCCGCAGCGCTGCTGGACATGAACTGGCACATGCTGCCGGCCAGCGCGCCGCTGCAGGATTCGGACAAGTTCGAAACCGCCGCGTTGAAGAAGGACAAAGTGGATTTGAGCTACGTGCCGCCGCGCTACCGTTCCAGCTACTTCCTGCACATCTGGTCGAACGGCTATTCGGCCGGCTACTACGCCTATGCGTGGACGCAGATGCTCGCGGACGACGCCTTCGGCTGGTTCCAGGAACACGGCGGCCTGACCCGCGCCAATGGCGATCGCTTCCGCGCCATGATTCTTTCGCGCGGCAACAGCGAGGATCTGGCCACGATGTACCGCGACTGGCGCGGTCGCAATCCCACCATCGCGGCAATGCTGATCGACCGCGGATTGAAGGCAGAGCCGAAAAAGAAGTAGGCGTCCGCGAAATCAAGCAACCGAAAGGCCCGCCACGCGCGGGCCTTTTTTCGAGGCTTTTACATTTCCTGTTTACCAATATATTGCAGATTTCCTCTGGTGGAAACGCCGCATTAATTTTCTAATCAACGCGCTTTAACTAGCGAATAAGCCGCCTTAACGGCCATAGCCTCATCATCCGCACGCACTGCCAAACAGGTCTTCGACGAATACTCCAGCGGCCCGGACGATTACGCCTTCGCGAAAACCGTGGTGCCCGTGCGTCTGGCGCGAGTCGGCGACGAAAATCTGATTTCGCGCTCTCAGGCCAAACGCCTGCTGCAGCGCGTGGACAGGTTCCGTCATGTGGTGCTCGACTTCAACAGCGTGAGCAATATCGGTCAGGCCTTCGCCGACGAAATTATCCGCGTGTTCGCGCTCGTACATCCGGAAGTGGAATTGACCGCCATCCAGGCGCTACCCGAAGTGCAACAAATGATCCGGCGCGCGGAAGTAGCGCGCGACGAGCACAGCGGACAGCTGCCGCTGATCTGAGCGTCGTCAGTACGCAAATTCCGCAAACACCGGATCCACACTGCCTTTCCAGGGTCCGTGAAACAGTTCCAGCTTGCGCTCGGCGGGTGTCTGATTCGCTTGCGCAAACTCGATCAGCGGTTCCAGGAAAACCGCTTCGCTGGCGCCGGTGGAATTGAGCTTGCCCCGCCGCGCCAATCCGTTGCCGGCGATCTTCAACGCCTCCAGCGCGAGTTCGCGCACGCTGCCGTTGCGGAACGGCAGCTTGAGCGCGTGTTTCGGCACGCCGTCGCGCAAGGCGTGACGTTCTTCATGGGTGAAGTCTTTCACCAGATCCCAGGCCGCATCCAGCGCAGCCGCGTCGTAGAGCAGTCCGACCCAGAACGCCGGCAGCGCGCATAGCCGGTTCCACGGTCCGCCGTCGGCACCGCGCATTTCCAGATACTTTTTCAGACGCACTTCGGGAAAGGCCGTAGTCATGTGGTCGGCCCAGTCCTTCAGCGTCGGTCTGGCGCCCGGCAACTCGGCCAGTTCACCGGCGAGGAACTTGCGGAACGACTTGCCGGCAAGATCGACGTACCTGCCATCGCGATAGGAAAAATACATCGGTACGTCGAGCAGATAATCGACGTAACGCTCGAAACCGAAGCCGTCTTCGAACACGAAATCGAGCATGCCGGTGCGGTCCGGATCGGTGTCGGTCCAGATATGCGAGCGATAACTCAGATAACCGTTCGGTTTGCCTTCGCTGAACGGCGAGTCGGCGAACAGCGCGGTGGCGATCGGCTGCAGTGCAAGTGAGACGCGGAATTTCTTGACCATGTCCGCTTCGTCGGCGAAATCCAGGTTCACCTGCACCGTGCACGTGCGCGTCATCATGTCCAGGCCGAGTTGCCCGACCTTGGGCATGTAGTCGCGCATGATCTGGTAGCGGCCCTTCGGCATCCACGGCATTTCGTCGCGCCGCCACTTGGGCTGGAACCCCATGCCGAGGAATCCGAGTTGCAACTCATCGGCGACGGCTTTGACTTCCTTCAGATGGCACGTCACCTCGCAGCAGGTGTCGTGGATGGTGTCGAGCTGGCCGCCGGACAATTCGAGTTGCCCGGCCGGCTCCAGCGTGATCGAAGCGTCGCCGCGCGCCAGCGCGATGATGTTGTCGCCCTCGCGCACCGGCGCCCAGCCGAAGCGCGTCAGCCCTTGCAGCAGCGCGCCGATACCTCGCGGGCCTTCGTACGAGGGCGCACGCAGATCGTCCAGGCGAAAACCGAATTTCTCGTGCTCGGTGCCGATCTTCCAGCGCTCCCTGGGCCGCGCGCCGGAAGCGATGAACTCGACCAGCTGATCGCGGCTCGCGATCGGGGTTTCCCGTACCATGCTCGGTCCCGACATGAAAACACCGCCCTATTGAAAAGCGCGGCCATCGATGCCGCTTTTTGATTCCCGCGATCAAGGATCGATCGCATGAATGAAGACGCAATATGGGGGTAGTCAAGCGCCAAGCAAGGCCGTAATCGCGGCACGTGCCTCGTCCAGACCGGTCTTGGCCTGTGCCGAGAACAACTGCGCCGTCACCGGCCAGCCGTGCGCGACGCACTCCTTGCGCACGCCCGCAAGCGTGCGCGCGCCTTCGCTGTGCGAAAGCTTGTCGGCCTTGGTCAAAAGCACATGGCAGGACAATCCGATCTCGTGACAGAAAGTGAGCATCTGGCGGTCGAAGTCCTTGAGCGGATGGCGCGCGTCCACGATCAACACCACGCCACGCAGGGATTCGCGCTCGCGCAGGTAGGCGTCGATCGCACCGCGCCATTTTTCGCGTAGCGCCTCGGGAACCTTGGCATAACCGTAGCCGGGCAGATCGATGAGGCGCCAGCTCTTGCCAAGTGCGGCATCGTCGAGCACGAACACGTTGAGCAACTGCGTGCGTCCCGGCGTTTTCGAGGTGCGCGCAAGGCCCGTCTGATCGCAGATCGCATTCAGGGCGCTGGATTTGCCAGCGTTCGAACGCCCGGCGAAGGCGATTTCGACGCCCGTGTCCGGCGGCAGGTGACGCAAATCGGGCGCGCTGGTGACAAACCGCGCGGTGCGGAAAGGATTTCTGGACATTGCCATCGTGTTTGACCGTCCCTGTAGCGGCTGGGATAATTCGACCCTTGTGTCCGCGCAATGGTGCGTGGCCTGCGGCGACCGGGAGTGAAGTGTATGAGTTTTCGGCTTGTGATTGCGTTGTCCGCGCTGCTCGGCGCCGGATCAATCCAGGCGCAAGCGCCTGCGACGGCACCCGCCGCACCGGAAGCCCCGCTCAAACCGGGCGACGCCGGCGCCGGTCAGGCCAAGACCGCGACCTGCGCCGCCTGCCACGGCATTGACGGCAATTCGTCTGCCGCCCAGTATCCGAAACTGGCCGGACAGCAGGCCAGCTACATCGTGCGCCAGCTCGAGTTGTTCAAGTCCGGCAAGCGCGCCAATCCGATCATGCTGGGTTTCGCCGCGTCATTGAGCGAGCAGGACATGCGCGACATCGGCGCCTACTTCGCCAGCAAGACCTCGCTGCCGGGCGTGGCCGACGCCAAGCTCGTGCCGGTTGGGCAAGCCTACTATCGCAGCGGCGACGCGAAGGACGGCGTGCCGGCTTGCATGGCCTGCCACGGGCCGGACGGCCGCGGCAATCCGGGCTCGGAATATCCGCAATTGTCCGGCCAGCACGCCGACTATGTGGCGGCGCGCCTGAAGGCCTACCGCGACGGTTCGGCCGGCAGCGACGATCACGCCAGGATCATGGAAGCGATCGCCAAGCCGCTGAACGATGCGGAAATCGCCGCGCTGGCGAGCTATGTCGAAGGCCTGCATGCAGTGGATGCCCCCACCGCCGCCAAATAACGGAGTCGCCATGAAGCTTCTGTTCGCCTTCACTGCACTTGTCTTCTTTTCCGCTGCTGCTGCTGCGCAAACCACCGCGCCGCAATGGCAAGCCGGCAAGAACTATTTCGTGATCGATCCCCCGCAGCCGACCCAGACACCCGGCAAGATCGAGGTGACCGAGGTGTTTTCCTACGGTTGCCCGGCCTGCAACTTCGCGCACACCTACATCGATTCGTTACGCAAGCATCTGCCCGCGAACGCGCAGATGGATTACGTGCCGGCCGCGTTCAATCCGTCCGAAGACTGGGTCGTGTTCCAGCGCGCCTACCTTACGGCCAAGGCGCTGGGTGTCGCCGAAAAATCCCATGACGCCATGTTCGATGCCGTATGGAAGACCAAGGAACTTGGCATCTACGACGCCGACAACCGGATCAAGAGCCCGCTGCCGACGATCGAGGACGTGGCCAAGTTCTACGCAAAATACGGCGTCAAGCCGGATCAATTCGTCGCCACGGCCAACTCGTTCACGATCAACACGCGCATGAAACAGGCCGACGCCTATGTCAAAGCCACCGGCGTGGATCAGACGCCGACCATCATCGTCAACGGCAAATACCGTCTGACCACGGTCTCGGCCGGCGGCAACTGGGACAAGGCCGAGCAGTTAGTGCTGTACTTGGTGAACAAGGAATCGGGTAAGTAACGGGAACTTGCACAAGCGCAGGCAGTCCCATAGCCGCTCGTTCCATTGGGAGAACACGATGCTCAAGAAAGTCCTGATTCTGCTCGCCGGCCTGGTTCTTGTCAGCGGTTGCCAGGCGCAAGGCAACGCACCGGCGACCAAACCTGCGCTGGTTGCCGGGCAGGACTATTACCTGATCACTCCGCCACAGACGACAAAGGGCGATCAGGTCGTGATCACCGAGGTATTCTCCTACGCTTGTCCGCACTGCGCGGATTTCCAGCCTTACGCCGGCGAGCTCAAGAGCAAGCTGCCCAAGGGCGTGAAATTCGCCCTGCTGCCGGCCGTGTTCAACGCGATGTGGGAACCTTACGCTCGTGCGTTCTACACCGCGCAGTCGATGGGCCTGGTCGACAAGACCCATCAGGCGCTGTTTGACGCGATCCACCGCGACCACGAACCGCTGCGCACGATCCAGGACCTGGCCAATCTGTTCTACGCCAACTACGGCGCCAGTCCGGGCGAGTTTCTGTCCACCGCCACCTCGTTCGTGATCGAAGGTGAGCTGGCGGCCGGCAATCAGAAGGTGCGCGACTGGCAGGTCGACGCGACGCCGACGCTGATCATCGACGGCAAGTACCGTGTCACGGCGAACCCCGAACGCGGCATCGGCTTCCAGCAGATGGTGACCATTGCCCTGCAACTGGTGGATCAGGAGCTGGCAGCCAAACACCCGGCCAAGACGCACAAATAATCTTCCGACCAAGAACTGCCGCTTGCGGTCGAATCGCTAGCGGCATAGCCTCGGCCCATGCGCGCCGACGTCAGCCAATCCGCCGCGGTCCCGCAACTTCTGAATCTGCTCAGTTGCAACATCCTGGCCGGCGGCAGCGTGGGCCGCTATCGCGACTACGTGACGCAAAGCTGGAAGCACGTACTGCCCTCCCGCGGCAAACGCGGCAACCTCGACAAGTTCGCCGAACTGCTCGCCGATTTCGACCTGGTCGGATTGCAGGAGGCCGACGCCGGCAGCCTGCGTTCGGGTTTCGTCAATCAGACGCAATACCTCGCCGAGGCGGCGCGGTTCCCCTACTGGAGCCACCAGCCCAACCGCAAGGTGGCGCGCTTCGCCGCATCCGCGAACGGCCTGCTCACCCGTATTGCCCCCGACGAGGTACGCGACTACCCCCTGCCCGGCCGCATTCCCGGACGCGGCGCGCTGTGGGCACGCTTTGGCGCGGGCGACGCCGCACTCGTCGTGGTGATCGCGCATCTGTCGCTCGGACCCGCCGCGCGCCGGCGCCAGTTCGAATTCCTTGCCGAGTTGATCGGCGCGCAGGCCAACGTGGTGCTGATGGGCGATCTGAACTGCCCTGCGCACAGCCGCGAGTTGACGCCACTGTTCCGGCGCACCGCGCTGGTGGCGCCGGCACATGCCGCACCCGCCACCTATCCGAGCTGGCAGCCGCGCCGCGCGATCGACCACATCCTGACTTCGTCCAGCATCGCGGTCGAGCAGTTGTGGACCCTGCCGCATTCGGTGTCCGATCACCTGCCATTGGCAGCGCGGATAAGACTTCCGCACTTGTGAGAAGTGCGCGCAGGGCGCGCGCTTCATGATCTTCGCGTTCAGCGACGAATGCAAAAATTACGGGCCGCACAAGGCGGCCCGCAGATTTGTTGCCGTTGGATTATCGATCAGAACTTGAGGTTCGCTTCCACGTACCAGAAGCGGCCCGGCAGGTCGTAGGTGGACGCATCGTAGCCGTTGAGCGAGCAGCTCAGACAGATCGGCGGATCCTTGGCGAACACATTGTTGACGCCGGCCGAAACCGTGAGCGGCATGCTGACCGGTACGTTCCAGCTCGCGCGCACGTCGTTGTAAGTGGTCGCGCCGAGATGGTTGGAACCGTCCGGGAACTGTGCCGTCGGCGCACCGTGGCAGATCGGGAAGCCGCCAGCGGCAGAACAATCCTCGGTCAGGGCGGAAAGGTAGCGCATGGCCCAGCCAGCCGACCATTCGCCGTACGTCCAGTTCAAGCGCAGTGTGGAGCGGATGCGCGGAATACCGCTGTCGTGGACTTCGATGCCGACGCCGTCCGGCTCGGCCAGACCCGTGGTCGTGTCGACCGCGCTGTACTTGTCGACATAGGTGTTCTGCCAGCTCGCGCCCAGACGACCCCAGCCCGTATCCGGCCCGACCCAGGTAACGCCGAAGTCGAAGCCGCGCGTGTCCACCCGACCAAGATTGCCCAGCGTGTCGTTGAGGAACGCCACGTAGCCGGCGCCGTTGCGTGATTGCAGACTGCAGAACGCCGGGTCAAGGGTTTCGGCACAGCGATTGAGCAGGGTCTGCGCATCCTTGGCCTGGATCGCGTTGTTGACCTTGATCTTGTACCAGGTCAGTTCGAAATCCATCTTCTGCGACCACGCCGTGTTCTCGGCCCATGACGGACTGTAAACCGCGCCCAAGGTTGTGTTGCGCGATTTCTCCGGCTGCAGGTCGCGATTGCCTCCGGTGAGCACGGAGATCTGGCTGTTGGACTGCTGGAACGTGGCCGGATTCGGCACACCCAGCTTGGCGCAGTTGGCCGCCACGGCGGGGCTAGCGATCGGACTGTTGAAGTTGCACGGATCGGTCAGCGACGCATCGAAGCGCGAGAACGTGCCGTACAACTCGCCGATCGACGGCGCTCGGAAGCCCTGGGCGTAGGTGCCGCGCAGGGTCAGATCGTCGTTGAGCTGCCAGCGCAGGCCGAGCTTGCTATTGGTGGTGCCGCCGAACGTCGAGTAATCCGAATAGCGCGTGGCCACGTCGACATTCAGGGCCTTGACCAACGGCGCGTCCGTAACCAGTGGTGCGTTCAACTCGACATAGTACTCATTCACATCGTAACCGCCCGAAGTGGGCTTGGACGGCACGCCGTTGGACTCGCCCGCGACCACGACCGCATCCGGCTGGTAGTTGCCGGACAGGTTGCGGTGTTCGAAGCCGGCGGCGAAATCCAGCGAACCGGCGGGTAACTGGAACAGATCGCCCGAAATGTTCGCGGTGACTACGCCCAGTGCCTGATGGCTGGTATCGTGCTCGTGGTACAGGATGTAGTTGAGCATGTCCGGTGTCAGCGTGCCGGGACCGCCGAAGAAGTTCAGCGGCACGCAGGCCGGATCAGCCTGACAGGTCGCCAGCGCACCGAGACCTTCCTGGATGTGCGCCATGTTGTAGGTGCCGGTCACGTCCTGAGTGGCGTTGTTGTCGGCGCGCACCACGTTCACGTCCCAGTTGTAGCTGTGTTCGTTCCAGCCGAAGCTGCCGGTCAGGCCGGTGGCGAAATAGCGCGTATCCACATGCTGACTGAAGATGCGTGGGCCGCCCTCGATCGGACGTCGAGCGAGCCCGAAGTCCGGGCTGCTGGGGTCCAGCGTGAAGCCGAACGGGTTGTAGGGATTGGTCTTGTCCACGCCGACGTTGTAGCAGCGGTCGATCAGGAAGCAGAACGCCTGACCGAGGAAGATCGGTTCGGGTGCGGCTTGGTTGACCGATTTGCGCGTGTTGTACAGGCCCTTCATGTACCAGTGGATGTCGTCGGTGAGCTTGTAATCGGTCTGGGCAAAGAAGCCGGTGCGTTCCGACGGCGTCAGCAACAGGTTGTACGGAGCGAAATTGAAGCGATCCGCGCCGGTGAAGTGATGATAACCGGAGGGGAAGTTCTGCACACCGCCGGAACCTGCAACGCCATTCGCAGTGATGCTGCAGAAGCCGCCCGGGCAGAGGCCGCCGTAATCGGTGCCTCCCGGAGTGTCAAACAGCACGCGCGTGAACGGCGTGGCCGACGAACAGTTCGACAGGCCGGTCCCCGGCACGCAGGCGTCGCTGGCCTGAGCCCAGTCGGCAGAACTGATACGGTTCTGCTTGTAATGGCTGACGTCGACGAAGAAGCTGTAGCGATCGCCCTTGCCGCCGAAGGAAACGTCGCCCGAGCCGGTCTTGCCGTCGCCGACCGAGTAATCGCCGTAATAGGCGTGCAGCGCACCGCCATCCTGATTCTTCTTGGTGATGATGTTGATCACGCCGGCGATCGCGTCCGAACCGTACAGCGCCGAGGCGCCGTCGGTGAGGATCTCGATGCGCTCGACGATGCCGGCCGGAATCGTGTTCAGGTCGACCGCGGCGGAGACGCCCGAAGCCGAAGACTCGTTCACCCAGCGCAGGCCGTCGACGAGGATCAGAGTGCGCTTGGCGTTGAGGTTGCGCAGGCTGATCGTGGTCGAGCCGGAGCCCACGCCGGAGCCGTCCGGCGCAAAGCCGAAGTTGCCGGCGGAGTTGAATTTGGTGTTGAGCGCCGAACCACTGACCGACAGCTGCTGGATCACGTCGCCGATCGAGGCCAGCCCGGTCTGGGCGATGTCCTTCGAGGAGATCGTGATCACTGGGGTCTGATCGGCGATTTCGGCTTTCTTGATGCGCGAGCCGGTGACCTCGATCGCCTCGAGCTTCTGCACGTCGTTGCCCGGCTTGTTCTGAGCCAGAACCGGCGTGGCTACCGTGGAGAGCATCAGGCCGCCCAGGGCAGCGGATATGCCGGCGGCGAGCAGACGCGGGTTGAAACGAGTCATACAAAACCTCCTCAGGTTAAGGATTCGATGGAATCCGAGCGAGATTCCGGCGCGTTTTCCCCAAGCCGGAAGTGTAAAAAAAATGTAACAGCCATCCGATAATGGCACAGCGCACTCGCTTTGGCTAGGGTGCCGAATGGCGCGGCTTCGCACGCCGCATTCGGCTAAACTCGCCGCGTGTCGCGAACCGCAAAAATCATGTTCAGACGTCCATACTTGCGTGTCGTTTCGTTATTGTGCGCGTTGACGGCACTGCTCGCGCCGCCCGCGAGCCGCGCGGGCGATCCCTCCGCGCAGCGCATGCACTTTCTGATGGCCTGGGAAGTCGCACAACACGGCCCGGCCGGAGCGTGGCGCAAACTCGCCGCCGGATTGGAAAGCTACCCCCTGTTCCCGTACCTGGAACTGGCCTCGCTGCAGCGGCGCATCCAGGACGTGCAACGCCCCGAAGCTTCGAAGTTTCTCACCACCTGGCCGGACTCGCTGCCGGCGAAATTGTGGCGCGAGGCGTTCCTCAGCGAACTGGCGCGGCGCAAGGATTGGAAGAATTTTCTGGATTTGTATACTCCGGCCGAAGCGGGTACGTCGCTGCAATGCGATGCCTTGCATGCTCGCGTCGCGCTCGGCAAGCCGGTGGATTTCGACGCCGACGTCGAACCGTTGTGGCTTTCCGCCCAGTCCTTGCCGGATTCCTGTGCGGCAATCTCGGATTGGGCCAGGGCCCAGGGCAAGTTGACGTCGACACTGATCTGGCAACGCATCGATCTCGCCGCCGCTGCCGGTCATGCCGGACTCGCCGACACGCTCGCCGCCATGCTCGACGGCCGCTCGCGCAAAGCTGCGCAGAGGATTGCCACGGCGATCCGCGATCCCGCGACCACGCTCGACAAGGCCGCGGCGTGGCCGGACGATACCCATGCGCGGCTGGCGGCAGGCATCGCGCTGTCGCGCCTGGCCCGACGCGACAGCGATGCGGCCGAGGCGGCGTGGAAGTTGCTTTCTCCACATTTCCACTTCAATGCCGAAACGCGCGGTCGCCTCCTGCGCACGATCGCGATCGATCGCGCCTCAAGCTACGCGCCGGACGCCCTGCACCGCCTCGATGCCCTACCCGCCGCAGCGAATGACGACACGACCCGCGAATGGCGCGTGCGCACGGCCGTAGCCGCGCAGGACTGGAAGGACGCGCTGGCCGCGCTCGACGCCATGAGCGACGCGCAAAAGGCCGATGCGCGCTGGCGCTATTTGCGCGCACGTGTGCTGGTCAAACTCGACCGCACGGACGAAGCCACGTCGATCTTCGATTCGGTCGCCCGCGAAGCGAACTTCCACGGCTTCCTCGCCGCCGACTGGTTGAAATTGCCGTACACGATCTGCCCGGCCACGCTGGACGCGGCAACGGACGTGGACAAGGCGCTGCGCAGCCAAGCGGATCTCGCCCGCGCTTTCGAATTCTTCGCCATCGACCGCCTGCCGCAGGCGCGCCGCGAATGGGATTTCGCCATGACGCGTCTGGACGATACCCAACGCAGGCAGGCCGTGCTGCTCGCGGCGCATCGCGGCTGGCACGACCGCGCCGTTTATGCCTTCAATCGCGGTGCGGATTTGCGCTTTTACGACCTGCGCTTTCCGCTCGCGCAGCGCGGCGACGTCGTGCGCGACGCGCGCGCCGCCGGTATCGATCCGGCCTGGGCCTACGCCATCATCCGCGCCGAAAGCGCGTGGACCGCCGACGCACGCTCCGGCGCCGATGCCTACGGCCTGATGCAACTGCTGCCCGGCACCGCGCGGCATCTGGCCAAAAATCTCGGCGTCGCGTTTTCCGGCGCATCCGCACTGTTCGATCCGGACCTGAACATCCGTCTCGGCACGCAGTACCTCGGCGACATGGCCGTGCGCTACGATGGCAGTCCGTGGCTGGCAACCGCCGCGTACAACGCCGGCAGCGATCCGGTCGGACGCTGGATCGACGCGCGCGACAGCCTCGACCCGGATTTCTTCATCGAGACGATCCCATACAAGGAAACCCGCGAATACGTGGCGCGCGTGCTCGCCTTCGCGGTGATCTACGACTGGCGCCTCAACGGCAAGGCGCTGCCGCTGGCCTCGCGCCTGCCGCGCATCGGTCAGGCGTATTCGCCGCCGCCGCAGGATGCGCCGCGCAAGGACGTGGTGTGTCCGGCAACGCCGGCGACTTCAACCGCCGCGTCCGCTGCAGCCGCTGCCGCATTGCCAGCTGCTACGCAAGCCAAACACTGATCACTGCCCCACAATCTGCGGCCGCATCGGCTCCAGCACGGCAAGCAGTTGGCGTTGTGCGGCCTTGCCGACTTTGGCCTCGTCCAGCGCGGCCTGCAGGTCGCCGATGAAGGCATCGAAATCGGCATTGCTCAGGTTCAGGCCGCTGTGCGCGTCTTCCATGCTGCGCCCGGAGTAGACACACGGCCCGCCGGCGGCCTGGCATAACTGCTCGATCACCAGCCGGCGCAGATCATCGTGGTCCACATGCGCGAACAGGGTATTGATGCGCGCGTCGGCATTGATGCGCAGAAAGAACATGTCGACCACACGGGTGATGCCCGGGGTTTCGCCCAATTCGTGGTACAGCGCATCCTTGGCCGCCGGCGAGGCCGGTCTGGGCGCCGGTTGCACGCAACCGCTCAGGGTTGTGACGATCAAAGCCAGAAGAAACAGGGTTCGCATGGTCGACGGTCCTTGGCAGGCGGACACAGACTGCCGATGATGCCATGCAGACGGCGTGAAGGCGCGGCGATGCAACCCAACTCGAAATCGTCGCGAGCGATGGCAGTTCGCGCTGTCGGAGCGCAGGAACCGGAGTGTACAGGCCAAGTACATGAGGATTCCGAGCACCGCCGGCACGCGAAATGCCGAGTGCAGCAGATTTCAAGTTAGGTTGACCGCATAATGCGCGCATGAAAACCTATCTGGTCGGCGGCGCGGTGCGCGATCGCCTGCTCGGCCTGGCCATCAAGGATCGCGATTACGTCGTTGTCGGCGCCACGCCACAGGATTTGCTGCACGCCGGATTCAAGCCTGTCGGCCGGGATTTCCCGGTGTTCCTGCATCCGCAAACCGGCGCGGAATACGCGCTGGCGCGCACCGAGCGCAAGACCGGACGCGGCTATCACGGCTTCGCCTTCGACACCGATCCGTCGGTGACGCTGGAAGACGACCTGCGCCGGCGCGACCTGACCATCAACGCGATCGCGCAGGACGAGAACGGCACGCTGATCGATCCGTACGGCGGCGCCGCGGACTTGCGCAACGGCTTGCTGCGCCATGTGTCGCCCGCCTTCGCCGAGGATCCGGTGCGGATTCTGCGCGTGGCCCGCTTCGCGGCGCGCTACGCCGATCGCGGCTTTCGCATCGCGAACGAAACCGTACGCCTGATGCTGCAGATGGTGCAAGACGGAGAAGCGGACCAGCTCGTGCCCGAGCGGGTATGGGCGGAAACGCGCAAGGCCTTGTCCGAGCACCGGCCCGGCGCCTTCCTGCGCGCGCTGCGCGAATGCGGCGCGCTCGCGCGCATCATGCCCGAGGTCGATGCGCTCTACGGCGTGCCGCAGCGTGCCGACTTTCATCCCGAAATCGACACCGGCACGCATGTCGAAATGGTGCTCGACGCGGCGGCGCGCATCGCTCCCGGCGATGCGCTGATCGGTTGGTGCGCGCTGACCCACGACCTCGGCAAGGCGCTCACACCGGCAGCGGCGCTACCCAAGCACGTAGGGCACGAGCAGGCCGGGATCGCGCCGCTGCGTGCGCTGGCCGCACGCCTGAAGGTGCCGGCGGAATACGTCGCATTGGGCGAAAGCGTGTGCCGCCTGCATCTGCTCGCGCACACCGCGTTCGAGTTGCGTCCGAAAACCGTGCTGGAACTTTTCGAGAAACTGGACGCGTTCCGCCAGCCCAAGCGCCTGCCGCAGTTCCTGCTCGCCTGCGCGGCGGACAAGCGCGGGCGTCAGGGCATGGCCGACAGTGACTATCCGCAGGCCCGCTATCTCACCGAGCTGTTCCACTCCGCGCTGGAACCCAGGGCCAAGACCTTGCTCGACACGGGTCTGCGCGGCCCGGATCTCGGCAAGGCGCTGCGCGAAGCCCGGCGCAAGGCGATCGCGGCGGCGATTCGCGCGCACAAAAAAAATCCCGCGGCCTGAACCGCGGGATTTTGCGTCGCGACCCGGCGAATCCTACAAACGGCAGCCGTCGAAGCCGTCGCTGAAGATCAGGCCTGGATTTGACGTCACATTGAACGTACCGCTGCCAGCCGTGCCCGAGAACGTACCCGAACTGGCGGCGCCCACGGTCAACCCCGCAGCGACGGTGTAGAACCGTTGCGTGCTGTCCGACAGCGTTGCCACGCCGTTGCTCATCGTCGCCGAACCCAGACTCTCGGGACCGCCGCAGGCGACCACGGTGAAGTTCACCGTGCTGCTGTTGTCGCTGGAAACGACGTATCCATACTGGTTCTGTTCGGTCACGGCGATCGTGCTTTGCGTTGTGCCTT
>JAJXWU010000118.1 GCA_021781425.1 Pseudomonadota bacterium | reverse complement strand
GACTGGGGCTTGGAATCGACAACGTGCCGCTGCAGTCGGAGCAGAGGGGTTTTTCCATTGCGGACAAGTATCCCGGTTCGTATGGCGCCGGCTTGCGCGCGGATTTCGACAGCCGCTTGAGCGAGCGCGTGAGCTGGCAGGTGGGCGTGCAATCGCGCGTGAACATGGATGCGTTCAACAATTACCGCGGTGTGTATTCCGAGCCCGGCAGCTTTGACATACCTGCCAGTGCCAACGTCGGTCTCGGATTTGCGCTGACGCCCGATTTGAAAGCCGATATCGGCGCCGAGCGTGTGATGTACAGCGGCATTGCGCCGTTCACCAGCGCCGCGCTGCCGACCCGGTTCCTGGTTCTGCTCGGCAGCTCGATTTCGCCGGCTTTCGCCTGGCAGAACCTGGACGTGTATTCGGCCGGCTTCAGCTGGCACGATCCCGGCAATGGCGTGTGGTCGCTGCATTACACGACCCGCGAGCAGCCTCTGCCGACATCGCCGCTGCTGCAGACCGCACTGGAACCCTATCTCGCCTCGCACAACATCGAATTCGGCTTTGCGCGAGTCTTCGGTGCGGCCTCCAGTCTGCATGTGGCGGCTTCCTACGCGCCGTCGGAATTCGTGCTCGGCCTGCCGACCAGCAACAGCCTGCGAACTCCGAGCAGCGGTGGGCAGATCGAGTATCAGGCTCTCTGGACCACCCGCTTCTGACGCGGTCGTAAAGCTGCTGCGCTCGGCAGCTCGCGTCCCGGCGGTGCTCGGAATCCTCATGTACTCTGCACGTACACTCCGTGCTGTGCGTCGTGTTCGCGCAACCTGCCTTCGCTCGTGACGCTTTCAGCAGTTCCCGACAAATGCACGTAGCGGATACTTACAACATCTCCGAAGCGTAGTCCGCCAGGCGCGAACGTTCGCCGCGGCGCAACGTCACATGCGCCGAATGCGGCCAGTCCTTGAAGCGATCCACGGCGTAAGTCAAACCGGAAGTCGTTTCGGTCAGGTACGGCGTGTCGATCTGCTCGACATTGCCAAGACATACCATCTTGCTGCCGGGTCCGGCTCGGGTAAGCAAGGTCTTCATTTGCTTGGGCGTGAGATTCTGCGCCTCGTCGATGATCACGTAGCGGTTGAGGAAGGTGCGTCCGCGCATGAAATTGAGCGAGCGGATCTTGATGCGCGAAGCGAGCAGATCGTTTGTCGCCTGACGGCCCCAGCCGCCGCCTTCTTGCGGCGTGGCCAGCACTTCGAGGTTGTCGGTGAGCGCGCCCATCCACGGCGTCATCTTCTCTTCCTCGGTGCCGGGCAGGAAACCGATGTCCTCGCCGACGGAAACGGTCGCGCGGGTCATGATGATCTCGCGATAGCGCTGCTGGTCCATCGTCTGCGCCAGGCCCGCGGCGAGCGCGAGCAGAGTCTTGCCGGTGCCCGCGGTACCAAGCAGGGTAACGAAGTCGACATCCGGATCCATCAACGCGTTGAGCGCGAAATTCTGCTCGCGGTTGCGCGCGGCGACGCCCCAGACCGTGTGCGCGCCGTTGCGGTAATCGTCGACGATTTGCAATCGCGCCTTGCCGTCGCCCACATGCAGAACGCGCAGTTCGACGTCGTCGTCGCCCGGCAAATACAGGAACTGGTGCGGATACCAGTCCTCGCCCTTGCGTTGCTTGACCTCGTAGAACGTATTGCCGCGCTCGGACCAGGAGCGCAAACCGGAGTGGCGCTCCCAGAAGTCCTTGGGCAACTCGCTGTGTCCGGCGAAGAGCAGGCTGAAATCGTCCAGCGCGCGGTCGTTTTCGTAGTCTTCGGCCGGTACGCCGTAGATCGATGCCTTGATGCGCAGGTTGATGTCCTTGGACACCAGCACCACCGGCGTATCCGGCTTGTGCTCGTGCAAGGCGACGATCGAGGCCAGGATCAGATTGTCCGGCAAGGTCTTGCGCTTGCCGTTGGCGCCGTTCGTGTCGAAGTCGCGGGTCTGGAAATACAGTCGCCCGGCTTGCGCCTTGCGGTCGAGTTGCAGGCCCTGCGGCAGTTTCAGTTCCAGGCCCTGATCGATGGGCTGCTTGCGGTTGCGTTCGATCAGCTCGTTGATGAAGCGACTGACCTGGCGCGCGTTGCGCGAAACCTCGGAGGTGCCTTTCTTGGCCGCGTCGAGTTCTTCGAGCACCGTCATCGGCAGGAATACGTCGTGTTCTTCGAAGCGGAACAGCGCGGTCGGATCGTGCATCAGCACGTTGGTGTCGAGGACGTAGATGCGCTTGCCTTTGGTCATGCGGTGATCACCCTGTGGAATTTACCGTGGAAAAACGGCGTGCGGGATGCGGAATCGGGAAAGCGGCAGGCGTTCACGCGCAGGCGGCCTGGACCGCATCGAGTACGGCTTGCGCGTGACCCGGCACTTTCACGCCGCGCCATTCGCGCAGCAATTTCCCGTCCGCGCCGATCAGAAAGGTACTGCGCACGACACCGATAAAACGTCGTCCGTACAGGACTTTTTCGTGAATCACGTCGAATGCGCGGCACCACGTTTCGTCGGGGTCGGAAACCAGCGCAAAGCCGAGCTGCTGTTTTTCGCGGAACTTGTCGTGTGACGTCAGCGAATCGCGCGACACGCCGAGAACGATCGCGTGGCATTTGGCGAAGGCTTTCGCGAGATCGCGAAAATCCTGCGCTTCGCGCGTGCAGCCCGGCGTCGCGTCCTTGGGGTAGAAATACACGATGACGGAACGGCCGCGCAGTTCGCGCAGGCGGATTTCGCCGGCGGTACTCGCGCCGCGCAAGTCGGGGACGGCTTTGCCGACGGCAACCATCATCAGAATTTCACCGGATCCATGATCGCATCGAGATTCTGGACGTCGCAGAACTCGAGGAAATCGTCGCGCAGCGCGGCGATGTGCGTGTTCGCGGGAATGCCGATGGTGATCTGCGCCGAGAACATGTCGGCGCCGGTCTGCATCGCGCGGTAGCGCATTGACTGCAATTGCTCCACGCTGATGCCGTGTTCCTGAAAGAATTCGGCGAGCTGAAGAAGGATGCCGGGCTTGTCAGCGGCGACGACCTCGACCATGTACGGCAGCAAGTTGGTTTGCGCCGGCTTGGGTCCGGTGCGGAAATGCGTCAGGCGCAATTCCTCGTCGCGTTCGAGTCGCGCCAGCGCGGTTTCGAGCTTGGCGATGGCGTCCCACGATCCCTGCGCAAGCACGAGCACCCCGATCTCGGTGCCGAGTGCGGTCACGCGCGTTTCGGCGATATTGCAGCCGGCATCGGCCACGCGTTTGGCGACAGCGAGGAACGGCGGCCGCGCGGCGGGCGCGAAGGCGTTGATCAAGAGATAGTTTTCGTTCGCGGCCGGACGCGGAGCAGAATCGATGGGTGCAGCTACTTCCGGAATCTTGCGCATGTCGAAGGGAATGCCGGCGTCGCCTGCGAGAATACTTGCCGCATCCCCGGGTGGCAAGTAACATCGCCAGCCCACGTAACTCAGAGTTCTCGCTTGAAAAATCTCGTCGGCAGCATCTGTGCGCTGGCCACGCCGTTCCGCGGCGACGGGCTTGATCTGGCCGCCTTCGGCGCGCTGATCGACTATCAGCTTGCCGGCGGAACGCGGGCGCTCGTGGTAGCCGGCTCCACTGGCGAAGCGCACGCCTTGAGCGAGGCCGAATTCGATCGTGCGCTCACGTTCGCGCTCGAGCGCGTTGGCCGGCGTGTGCCGGTGCTGGCCGGAGCCGGCACGGCGAATACGCGCAAAACCATCGTGGCCTCGCGCCGCGCCCGTGCGATTGGCGCCGATGCCGCCCTGGTCGTGACGCCGTATTACGTGCGGCCGACCCAGGAAGGATTGTTCCGGCATTTTTCCGCGATCGCCGACGAAGCCGGACTGCCGGTCGTGCTCTACAACGTGCCATCGCGCACAGGCTGCGACATGCTGCCGGAAACCGTCGCGCGCCTGGCTGCACACGAACGCATCGTGGGCCTGAAGGAGGCACGCGCGGATGGCGAGCGGATCGCGGCGGTCGTTGCACTCAAGCGTCCGGATTTCGCCGTACTCAGCGGCGACGACGGTACCTGCGCGCAGGCCATGCTCGGCGGTGCCGATGGCGTGATTTCGGTCGCGGCCAATATCGCGCCCGCGGCCATTGGAGCGCTCTGCGATGCGGCCCTGGCCGGCGATGTCGTGCGCGCGCGGGAGCTGGACAAGCCGCTCACCGAACTTTACGCGCTGCTTGGCGCCGAACCGAACCCGATTCCGGTAAAATGGTGCCTGCACGAGCTCGGTTTGGGTTTGCCCGAACCACGACTGCCGTTGACGGTGTTCAGCTCCGTGTACCATGAACGTGCGCGACAAGTCCTCGGCGCCTTGGGCTTGGCCGCGGTTCAGCCGCGGCACAGCGGCGTCGCGTAAGCTCCGCAATTCAAGCAAATCGAACAGGATCAGCCGTGAACCGCACTCTTTCCTATCGCTGGGCCATTTCCCTGATCGCCGCCGCCGGCCTGCTCGGCGGCTGCAGCTGGTTCCGCCACAATGACAGTTATTATGCGAAGGCGAAGCAGACCGCGCCGCTGGAAGTGCCGCCGGATCTGGATGCGCCAGTGTCCTCCGACGAAATGGCCATTCCGCAGTCCGGTTCGCCAGCGGTGCCATCGACATCCGCGCGCGTCGGCAGCGCACCTCCCTCTGCAACGATCGGCGGCGGCAATCTGCATATTGCGGACAACGTCGAGCATGCGTGGCAGCGCGTGGGTCTGGCCTTGGAGCGCTCGCAGGCGGGCACGATCAGCGCGCGCGACGCCACAGCGCATACGTACACAGTCGAAGTATCCGGTCTGCGAGCGCCGGCACAACCGGCAGCCGCGCCGGTTGAACATCACTGGTACACGCGTATCCTGCATCCGTTCGGCGGCGGTTCCAAACCGGTCAATGCCGCTAGCAGTCCGGTCAGCGGCAATCTCACGGTGACGGTCAGCGCCGACGGTGATGGCGCGCGCGTGGAAGTGAACGGACCGGAAGAAGCCGCGCAGCGCGTGCTGGAAATCCTGCGCGAACGTTTGTCCTAGCTCAACGCTGCAGCAAGGGTAATTTGCCCGTCTTGCCATCCCATTCCTTGGCGTCGGGCGGTGCGTCCTTGCGTTCGGTCAGCACCGGCCAGGTCCGCGCGAGTTCTGCGTTGAGCTGGATGAAGTGCTCCTGCCCGGCGGGTACGTCGTCTTCCGGAAAAATCGCGTTCGCCGGGCACTCCGGCTCGCACAGCGTGCAATCGATGCATTCCTCCGGATCGATCACGAGAAAATTCGGCCCTTCGTGGAAGCAATCGACCGGGCACACCTCCACGCAATCGGTGTATTTGCACTTGATGCAATTTTCGATGACGACGAAGGGCATAGGCTTGGTTTTTGAAATGTCCGGTTTTCGGCTTTACGCGCGCAAAATGCCAAGCGCAGCAGATTCAAGCAAAAGATTTGGCGCTCCCTAGGGGATTCGAACCCCTGTTTAGGCCTTGAGAGGGCCCCGTCCTAGGCCTCTAGACGAAGGGAGCATGGAAGTCGTTAGTATACCGGGCCGGGCCGACGTGGGACAATTCCCCACGTGCGCGGGAAGCGCACATCAAGACCATTCAATGAACCTATCCGATTCGAATCCCGCTGCGCTGCGCATCATTCCGCGCGACGCCCACAACATCTCGCGCAAACAGATTTCCAGCGGCGCGCTGCGCGTGCTGTATCGCCTGAACGAAGCGGGTTACGCGGCCTACCTGGTCGGCGGCGCGGTACGCGACCTGCTGATCGGCGGCCGGCCCAAGGATTTCGACGTCGCCACCAACGCGACACCCGAAGACGTGCGCCGCCTGTTTCGCAATTGTCGTCTGATCGGGCGTCGCTTCCGCCTCGCCCATGTCGTGTTCGGGCAGGAAATCGTCGAAGTCGCCACCTTTCGCGGCAACGGCGGCGACGAAGGCGAGGGCGACCGTCACGTGGTCGACGGCCGCATCCTGCGCGACAACGTCTGGGGCACGATCGAGGAAGACGCGCAGCGCCGCGATTTCACCGTCAATGCGCTGTATTACGACATCGCCGATTTTTCGGTACGCGATTACGTCGACGGCTTCGCCGATGTGCAGCGCCGCGTCCTGCGCCTGATCGGCGATCCGCTGCAACGCTACCGCGAGGATCCGGTACGCATGCTGCGCGCGGTGCGGCTGTCGGCGAAGCTGGATTTCTCCATCGCGCCGGAGGCGCGCGCGCCGTTCGCGGAACTCGGCGAACTGCTCGCGCATGCGCCGCCGGCGCGACTGTTTGACGAAACCCTGAAGATGTTCCTCGCCGGCAGCGGTCTGAAAAGTTTGCGCGCGCTGGAACAGTCCGGATTGCTCGGAGCGGTATTCCCGCTCACGGCGCGCGCTCTCGCGTTCCGCGGCGGCGAATCGTTTCGCGCCATCGTTGAGGCCGGTCTTGCCGGCACGGATGCGCGCGTGTCCGAGGGCAAATCGGTGACCCCGGCGTTTCTGTTCGCCGTCCTGCTCTGGGGCGCCGTGTACGCGCAGGCCGAACGCGAGATCGCGCGCGGCCTCGAACCGAACCTGGCCTGGCAGCGCGTTGGCCATCAGGTCATCGCCGAGCAGGCCAAACACGTCGCGATCCCGCGCCGCTTCGGCCAGATCATGCAGGAAATCTGGGCGTTGCAGCCGCGCTTCCACGAGCGGCAGAAGAAACGCGTGTTTCGCCTGCTCGCGCATCCGCGTTTCCGCGGCGCTTACGATTTCATGCTCCTGCGCGCGCCTGAGGGCGAGGAGATCGCCGAACTCGGCCGCTGGTGGACGCACGCGCAGCAGATGCCGCATGAAGCACTGGCCGCCGAACTTTCCGCCGCACCGGATACCGCTGCCAGCTCGCCGTCCGCCGATGGCGCAAAGAAACGCGGTCGGCGCCGGCGCAAGCCGTCCGCGCAAGCCGGCGCGGACCCGTCGTAATCCACAATGGAAAACGTATACATCGGCCTCGGCAGCAATCTTGCCGACCCGCCCGTACAGATCGAGACGGGTCTGCGTGCGCTCGCACAGCTGCCGCGGACGCGCCTGGCCGCGCGTTCGCATCCGTATCGCAGCATGCCCTGGGGCCGCACCGACCAACCGGAATTCGTCAACGCGGTGGCGCGTCTCGACACCGGTCTGGAGCCACGCGAACTGCTCGGCCAATTGCTGGCGATCGAGCGCCGTGCCGGCCGCGCGCGCGATGGCGCGCGCTGGGGTCCGCGCGTGCTTGATCTGGATATTCTGCTCTACGGCGATCGCCGCATTGCCGAGTCCGGCCTGCACGTGCCGCACCCGCATCTGCACGAGCGTGCGTTTGTGCTCGTGCCGCTGGCTGAAATCGCGCCAGACCTGGACATTCCCGGTCACGGGCGCGTTGCCGATCTGCTCGCGCGCATCGACGCCACGGCCTGTGCGCCATTTGTTCCGGATGCGCGCGTGGCAGAATAGAATCTCCTGTTCGCCGAGATCGCCATGTACGCCAATAGCAAATCCTCCGCCACACGTGCCGTGGTCACCGTGCCGCAACTGCACGCGATCAAGGCGAAGGGCGAGAAGATCGTGATGCTGACCGCCTACGACGCCAGTTTTGCGGCGCAATGCGACGCAGCCGGCGTCGATGCCGTGCTGGTCGGCGATTCGCTGGGCATGGTCGTGCAGGGGCATGCCAGCACCTTGCCGGTCAGCGTCGACGACATGGTGTACCACACCGCTGCTGTCGCGCGCGGAGTGGCGAGCGCACTGCTGATCGCCGACATGCCGTTCATGAGCTTCCGCGACGCGGACACGGCCCTGCGCAACGCCGGCCGTCTGCTTGCCGAGGGCGGCGCGGCGATGGTCAAACTCGAAGGTGCGGGCTACGTTCTCGACGTGGTCAGTGTGCTCGCGCAACATGCGATGCCGGTCTGCGCGCATCTGGGTCTGACCCCGCAATCGGTGCACAAGCTCGGCGGTTACCGCGTGCAGGGTAAGTCCAGGGACGCCGCCGCACAGCTCGTGGCCGATGCGCGCGCGGTCGCCGATGCCGGCGCCGACCTGCTGGTGCTCGAATGCGTGCCCGCGGCGCTGGCCAAACGCATCACGCTGGAGACTCCGATTCCGACGGTTGGCATCGGCGCCGGCGCGGATTGCGACGGCCAGGTGCTCGTGCTGTACGACATGCTCGGCATCACACCGGGTAAGCGGCCGAAGTTCTCGCAGGATTTTCTTGCTGGCCGCGGTTCGGTCGCCGATGCCATACGTGCCTACGCCGAAGCGGTACGCAACGGCTCGTTCCCTGCCGCCGAACACGCGTTCTGATGGATACGTTCCACGCCGCCGCCGATTTGGGCGCACGCGTGTCAGCATGGCGCCGCGCCGGTGCGCGTATCGGCTTCGTGCCGACCATGGGCAATCTGCACGCCGGGCATTTTTCGCTGGTCGAACTCGCGCGCACACGTGCCGATAAAATCGTTACCAGCGTGTTCGTCAATCCCACCCAGTTCGGCCCGAACGAGGATTTCGCGAGCTACCCGCGCACGTTGGCGCAAGATCAGGCGGGTCTTGCCGCGCATCGTTGCGACGCGCTGTTCGTGCCCGCCGTCGATGAGATGTATCCGTTCGGTGCCGCGGCAAGCGTGCGCGTCGAGGTTCCGGGAATCGCCGAAATTCTTGAAGGCGAACTGCGGCCCGGGCACTTCACCGGCGTCGCCACGGTGGTGACGAAACTGTTCAATCTCGTCCAGCCCGATGTCGCCGTGTTCGGCCAGAAAGACTATCAGCAACTGCTGGTGATTCGACGCATGACCGAGGATTTGTGCCTGCCTATCGAAATCCTCGCCGCGGCAACACAGCGCGAGGTCGACGGATTGGCGATGAGTTCGCGTAATCAATACTTGCGCGGTGAAGAGCGCGAGCGAGCAGCCGTCATCCATCGCACCCTGTGCGCGATGCGCGACCAGTTGCGTACGGGTCGGACACTGGCGGCGGTCGAGGCGGATGCGCACACGGCTTTGGCAGCGGCAGGTTCGACTCCGGATTACGCGACGATCCGGCGCGCGGTCGATTTGTCCGTACCCGGTCCATCCGAGCGCGGCGGTCTGATTGCGCTGATCGCCACGCGCCTGGGCCGCGCGCGGCTGATCGACAATCTGCTCTTGGACCGCTAGCTTTTCTGCGACGTCTGTGGTATTATTGCCACTGCCATCGGGATTTTTGCAACGCTTGCGCGTTGCCCCAGGCTAGCAGGGCGGCATCGTTCTGGTAATCGTCACTCCGATAATTCAGCCCTCGCTGCACAAGCGAGGGTTTTTTTTCGCCCTTGTCTCGGGTGTGACCGAAGTCAAGTCTTGCCGATTGCGTGTGCGGCGCGGATAATTTGTGCGTCGCCGCAGAATGAGGCGGCGATGTTGCCAAAATGACACATAGTTGACCGCGAGACGGCCATGCACTTGAGTCTGCTCAAAGCCAAGATCCACCGCGCCAGCGTCACCCATGCCGAACTGCACTACGAAGGCTCGTGCGCTATCGACGGCCTGTTGCTGGATGTCTCGGGCATCCGCGAATACGAGCAGATCCATATCTACAACGTCAACAACGGCCAGCGTTTCGTCACCTATGCGATTCGCGCGGACGAAGGCTCGGGCATCATCTCGGTCAATGGTGCCGCCGCGCACCGCGCGTCGCCGGGCGACATCATCATCATTTGCGCCTATGCTCAGTTGAGCGAAGCCGAAGCCGCGCACTTCAAGCCGACCCTGGTCTATGTCGATGCGCAGAACCGGATGAGCCACACGAAAAACTCTATCCCGAAACAGGCGGCGTAGAGTTCTGCTGTCGCAATGCCCACGTTACGTGTTCGCGCACCAGCGCGGACGGATGATCGGCGCGTGATTGCAGCGCGTCGTTGATGGCAGGGCTTTGCGGCGCGTTGCCCAGCGCTACGGCGATGTTGCGCAGCCAGCGTTCGTAGCCGATGCGGCGGATTGCGGAGCCTTCGGTGCGGACGAGGAATTGCGCTTCGCTCCAGCCGAACAAATCGACCAGCGCGGCGCCGTCCAAACCGTGGCGCACGGCAAAATCCGGCTCGACGCTTTTCTTCGCGAACTTGTTCCACGGGCACACGAGCTGGCAATCGTCGCAACCGAAGATGCGATTGCCCATTGGCGCGCGCAGATCCTCGGGAATCGATCCTTTCAACTCGATGGTCAGGTAGGAAATGCAGCGCCGTGCATCGAGTTGCTGCGGGCCGATGATGGCTCGCGTCGGGCAGACCTCGATGCAGCGCGTGCAGGTGCCGCAGTGGTCGGTGGCCGGCTTGTCGGCTGGCAACGGCAGGTCGGTATACAACTCGCCGAGGAAAAACCACGAACCGGCGTCGCGGTTGATCAACACGCTGTGCTTGCCGATCCAGCCCAAGCCCGAATTGCGCGCCAGTGCTTTTTCCAGCACCGGTGCCGAATCGGAAAATGCGCGATAGCCAAACGGGCCGATTTCCGCGGCGATGCGGTGGGCAAGCTTCTGCAGGCGCGCACGCATGAGCCGGTGGTAATCGCGGCCAAGCGCGTAGCGCGAAACATAGCCGAGCGACGAATCACCGAGAACGTCCCACGCATCGCGCGCAGCGGGCGGGTCGTAGTCCAGGCGCGCGGAAATCACGCGCACCGTGCCGCCGTGAAGTTCCGCCGGCCGGCTGCGTTTGATGCCGTGCCGCGCCATGTAATCCATCTCACCGTGGTGACCGGCGTCCAGCCAGTTGAGCAGATGCGCCTCGTCGGCGTCCAGATCGGTCGTGGCGATGCCGATCTGTTGGAATCCCAACTCGGAGCCCCAACGTTTGATGGCGGCAGCGAGTTCGGCGTAGTCCGGCGAGTCCATTCCACAAAGTATAAACTTCGCGAATGAGTACGCGTTTGTATACCGCCGCGCAGGTGCGCGAACTGGATCGCCGTGCGATCGAGGAGCAGGGCATCGCCGGCTTCGATCTGATGCAGCGCGCTGCCGCGGCGGCTTGGCGCGCGTTGTGCGCGCGCTGGCCGCGTGCGCAGCGGCTGGCGGTGCTGTGTGGCGCGGGCAACAACGGCGGCGACGGCTATCTTTTGGCCTGTCAGGCACGTGCGGCGGGTTTGCCGACCATCGTGCTGGCGCTGGCCGAGCCGGTGGGCGCGGATGCGCGGCGCGCGCGCGATGCCTGGCGCGATGGCGGTGGCGAAATCTTGACCGCCGATCACGGCCTGCCGGCGGCCGAAGTCTACGCCGATGCGGTATTTGGCACCGGACTCGCGCGTCCGGTGGAAGGCATCGTTGCGCGGACGATCCGCCACCTGAACGCGACCGGCAAGCCGGTGCTCGCATTGGATGTGCCGTCCGGCATCGATGCCGACTCCGGCGCGGTCCTGGGTGTCGCCGTGCGCGCCCAGGTCACGGTGAGCTTCATCGCGCGCAAGCGCGGACTGGCGACCGGCGCGGCGCTGGATCACTGCGGCACACTGGTGCTGGATCGGCTCGGCCTGCCCGAAGAGGCGTTCGCCGATGCACCGTTCGATGCGCGCCTGCTCGATGCGCGGCGGATGGCGGCGTGGCTGCCGCCGCGCTCGCGCACCGCGCACAAGGGCGATTTCGGCCATGTGCTGGCGATCGGTGGCGATGCCGGCATGGGCGGCGCAATCCGTTTGTGTTCCGAAGCGGCCTTGCGCGTCGGCGCCGGATTAGTCAGTGCGGCGACGCGCCCGGAAAACATTGCCGCAATCAATGCGGCGCGGCCCGAGGTGATGGCGCACGCGATGGCCGATGTCGCTGCAATGCCGCCATTGCTCGATCGCGCGCGTGTGCTCGCACTCGGGCCGGGGCTCGGCGGCTCGCCATGGAGCGAGGCGCTGTGGTGCGCGGCTCTGGAATCGGGCAAGTCCGCCGTGGTGGATGCCGATGCATTGAACCTGCTCGCCGCGCACACGATGGCGCTGCCGTCGGATAGCGTGATCACGCCGCATCCCGGCGAGGCGGCACGCTTGCTCGGTTGCGACACGCAAAGCATCGCACGCGACCGTTTCGCCGCGGCGCGCGAACTCGCGGCGCGCCATCGCTGCGTGGTTGTTCTCAAAGGTGCGGGCACGCTGATCGCCCGCGAACAAGGCGCGGTGGCGGTGTGTCCATGGGGCAATCCGGGCATGGCTTCGGGGGGCATGGGCGATGTGCTCACCGGCGTCATCGCCGGACTCATGGCGCAGGGCCTGAATGCCTGGCGCGCCGCGCGGTTTGGCGTGGCCTTGCACGCACAAGCCGGCGACGCGGCCGCGCGCGACGGCGAGGCCGGCACGCTGGCAAGCGATTTGTTGGCGCATTTGCGCCGCTTGCGCAATCGGCTGGCCGATGAATGAAATTGCCTTGAACGGAATCGACGAGGGTACGCTCGCCACCTTAGCGCGCGCGCTCGCGCCGCGCGTGCGCGAGGGCGGCAGCATCCATCTGGCCGGCCCGCTCGGGGCGGGCAAGACCACATTCGCGCGTGCCTTGTTGCGCGCACTCGGTGCCGGCGAACGAATCAAAAGTCCGACCTACACGCTGATCGAAACGTACGCGCTGCCCGGACTGACGGTGCAGCACCTGGACCTTTACCGCATTGCTGCAGCCGAAGAACTGGAATGGTTGGGATTGCGCGACCTGGCCGACGGCCCGATGCTGTGGCTGATCGAATGGCCCGAGCGAGGAATCGGAGCCATTCCTGCGCCGGATCTCGTCGTGCAGTTGTCCCACGCGAAGGCCGGCCGCGATGCTCGTGTGATGGCCTATGGCGATCGCGGAGCAGGGTGGCTGGCGGGATTGTCATTCACGGTTGCCGAAACGGCAGGACAGCAAGTTAGCCGGTATTCCTGATTTTCAAGATAGCTTTCTCGCGCAATATTAAGATTCATAAAGAGAAAGTACTTGAAATTGACGGCGGTTTTGCGTTTGAATACGCCACATGAGGGGAGTAGCGGCCAAGATTCGATGTTTTGTCGCCTGCGCTGCGGTGCTGGTCGTGCCGGCGTGGGCGGCGGAAATCCGTTCGGTTCGGGCCAGCCAGAGCGGCGATCACCTGCGCGTCGGTTTCGTTCTTTCCGCACGACCGGACTACAGGCTGTTCGAGATCGCCAATCCCGACCGTCTCGTTATCGACGTCGGCGACGCTACGGTGGCAGGCGGTTTCGTCGCACCCGCCGCCACGGGCGTGCTCAAGGGCGTGCGCACCGGCCGGCACGGCAAGGACGGCGCGCGTATCGTGCTGGACCTGGCCGCGGCGGTACAGCCGAAGACCATCGTGCAGGTGTACGGCAAATCCGGCGCGTACCGGCTCATTGTGGATTTGTATACGCAGGACCGCGGCGCGCCGGTGAAGAGCATGGCCGCGCTGGCGGCCAAACCGCGCGACGTGATCGTCGCCATCGATGCCGGCCACGGCGGCGTTGATCCGGGCGCCACCGGCGCCGGCGGCACGCACGAAAAGGACATCACGCTCGCGGTGGCGCGCGATCTGGCCAAACTCGTCGACAAGCAGTCCGGCATGCACGCGGTGCTCACGCGCGACGGCGATTACTTCATTCCATTGCAGGAACGCTACCAGAAGGCGCGCGAGGCCAAGGCGGATCTGTTCGTCTCCATCCACGCCGACGCCTACGCCAGCGGCGACGCACGCGGTTCGTCGGTGTGGGTGCTCTCGCCGCGCGGCGCCACCAGCGAGGCGGCGCGCTGGCTCGCCGACCGCGAGAACCGCGCTGACTTGGTTGGCGGCGTCAAGCTCGAGGACAAGGACAACATGCTGGCGGCGGTATTGCTGGATCTTTCGCAGGGCGCGACCGCCGAAGCGAGCGATGCGGTGGCCCGGCGCGTGCTGCACGCCCTGGCGCGAATTGGCCCGACTCATCGCGGCTATGTGGAAAAGGCCAACTTCGTCGTGCTGCGTTCGCCGGACGTGCCGTCGATCCTGGTGGAGACTGCGTTCATCACCAATCCGGCCGAGGAAAAACGCCTGAAGAATCCGGCGCAGCGGCAGAAACTTGCGGTCGCGATTCTCGACGGCATGCGCGATTATTTCGAGGCGACGCCGCCGCCGGGAACATTGTTCGCGGCGAATGCGCGCCGCGAGAAGCTGCGTACCGTCGCGCGCCGCACCGCGCGGGGTTCCGCTGCGGATCCCGCGGATCTTGCCGACGATGCCGTTGCCGCGCGCGTTCCAAAGTCCTGAACCCGCCTCGCCGCATCGCGGCACCTTGAAATCCTGTCGCAACGTCGTCACTTGACGAATCGTACGCGTGCGTTCACGCTGCCCGTGAACCGTCGCGTCATCCCACCGACAGGAATCGCAATGGAATCCAGCACCATGCCCGAGAAATCCGCCGCCGCGATCGACGAATTGCCGGTGTTGCCGTTGCGCGATGTCGTGGTCTATCCGCACATGGTGATTCCACTGTTCGTCGGCCGCGAGAAGTCGATGAAGGCGCTGGACATGACCATGACCGGTGACAAACGCATCCTGCTGGTGGCGCAGCGCGGGGCGGACATCGACGATCCCAAGGCGGGCGACCTGTATTCGATCGGCACCGTAGCCAGCATCCTGCAGTTGCTCAAATTGCCGGACGGCACGGTCAAGGTGCTGGTCGAGGGCAGCACGCGTGCCGAAGTCGTGCGCTACGGCGAGCGCGACGGCGTGATGACTGGTCACGTGCGCACGCTCGAACCCGCCTACACGCGCGGCGCACGCGAGAACGAGGTTGTCGCGCGCACGGTGGTGTCGCAGTTCGAGAATTTCGTCAAGCTCAATCGCAAGATTCCGCCGGAACTGCTGACCACGCTCGCCGGCATCGACGACGCCTCGCGCCTGGCCGATACCATCGCCGCGCACCTGTCGATCCGCCTCGCCGACAAGCAGCGCCTGTTGGAGACCCCCGATGTAGCAGATCGGTTGGAAATGCTGATCGGATTCGTCGAGGGCGAGATTGACGTGCAGCAGATCGAGAAGCGCATCCGCGGCCGCGTCAAGACGCAGATGGAGAAGAGTCAGCGCGAGTACTACCTAAACGAGCAGATGAAGGCGATCCAGAAGGAACTGGGGGAGAATGAGGAAGCGCCGAACGAGATCGAGGAACTGGGCAAGAAGATCGGGAAGGCCGGCATGCCCAAGCCGGTTGAGGCGCGCGCCCGCAACGAGCTGAACAAGCTCAAGCAGATGTCGCCGATGTCGGCCGAGGCCACGGTCGTGCGCAATTACATTGACTGGCTGGTCGGCGTGCCGTGGAAGAAGCGCAGCAAGGTGCGCCGGAACCTCAAGGCCGCCGAGGAAGTGCTCGATGCCGATCACTACGGCCTGGAAAAGGTCAAGGAGCGCATCGTCGAATATCTGGCCGTGCAGCAGCGCGTGAAGAAGATGAAGGGCCCGATCCTGTGCCTGGTCGGCCCGCCTGGCGTTGGCAAGACTTCGCTCGGCCAGTCGATCGCGCGCGCGACCAACCGCAAGTTCGTGCGCATGTCGCTCGGCGGCGTGCGCGACGAGGCCGAGATTCGCGGTCACCGGCGCACCTATATTGGTTCGATGCCGGGAAGGATCGTGCAGAACATGAACAAGGTCGGCACGCGCAATCCGCTGTTCATGCTCGACGAGATCGACAAGATGTCGATGGATTTCCGCGGCGACCCGTCGTCGGCCCTGCTCGAGGTGCTCGATCCGGAGCAAAATCACACCTTTAACGACCACTATCTGGAAGTGGACTTCGACCTGTCCGAGGTGATGTGGATCGCCACGGCGAATTCGCTCAACATCCCGGGACCCTTGCTCGATCGCATGGAAGTGATCCGCATCCCCGGTTATACCGAGGACGAGAAAATCAACATCGCCCTGCGCTATCTGTTGCCGAAGCAAATCAAGGCGAATGGTCTGCGCGAGAACGAAATCCGGATCGCCGAAGACGCGCTGCGCGACATGGTGCGCTATTACACGCGCGAATCCGGCGTGCGAAATTTGGAACGCGAAATCTCCAAGATCTGCCGCAAGGTGGTCAAGGAACTCACGCTCGCCGCGGACAAGGGTGCAAAGAAACGCGGCAAGGCCG
>JAJXWU010000177.1 GCA_021781425.1 Pseudomonadota bacterium | reverse complement strand
TGCGCAGGCGGCGCTCGAGTTCCGCGCGCGACGGCGGCAGGATGAAAATCCCGACCGCATCCGGCATCTGCGCGCGCACGATGCGTGCGCCCTGCCAGTCGATTTCCAGCAGCACATCGCGACCGGCTGTCAGAGCCTGTTCCACCACCGTGCGCGAGGTACCTTTCAAATCGCCGTGCACCACGGCGTGCTCGAAGAACTCGCCGCGCGCGATCATCGCCTCGAATTCCTCACGCGTGACGAAGTGATAATGCACGCCATCGACCTCGTTCGGCCGCGGCGCGCGCGAGGTGTACGACACCGACAACACCAGGTTTGGATCGCCCGCGAGCAGTGCCCGCGTGAGACTGGTCTTGCCTGCGCCCGACGGCGCGGCGACGATGAAGAGCGTGCCGGTCATCGCCTGGCACGAACTTTTGGTTTGGTCGAGCGTTGTGCTCGGAAAAACGCCCGCACGGCCCGGGCATCATCAATCAAAAGCTGCAATCCAATTGCGAGCGCATCGGACATGGTTTTGGCGCCGGTTACCACCATCGCTTCGCACACCAACTCCTCATTCATAACCCTGGTCGTGCGTCGTTTCATGGAAGTCATTGTAGCCGGAGCCGCGCTCATTACTCGCTCATTCGATGGTGCGCCCGCTCGCGCACTTTCTCGATCAGCACTTTCAGTCCGACGCCGGCCTTGGTGGCGCGCGCGTCCCGGCGCCGCGAGATGGTCGGCGACGGCAGTCATGCGGGGTCAGTCACGATAGACCTCGCGGCGGTGACCGATCTTGACCACCGTAACCAGGATCCGGTCGTTGTCGACGGAATAGAGAATGCGGTAGTCACTTTGCCGCAACCGAAAGCTATTTTCCCAACCTTCGAGCTTCGCCGCGCCCGCTGGATATGGATCGTCGCGCAGTTTTTCCGCACGCGCGAGGATGTGGCGTACGTCCGCCTTGGGCAAACCGCGCAAATCCTTGGTGATGGACGGCAGATAGATCAGCTCATAACGTGCCATCGGCCTTGAGCCTTCGCAGCAGTTCCTTGTAGCTGATCGCCTTCTCGCGCTTGCGCGTCTCGAATGCCGCAATGTCTTCTTCGTCCTCGCGCAACGACTCGCGTACCGCTTCGGCGACGATTTCAGAAATCGAGCGGCGCGAATCGGCGGCTTTCAGGCGCAACGCCTTGTGCAGATTCTTGTCGAGATAGATCGTGGCGCGAGTGGTATCGGGTTGCATGGTAGAACCATGGCGTTTTGACGTCATGACATTATAGCGCCAAAACGTTTACTCAATATTTTGCACCTGCTCGCGCATCTGCTCGATCAGCACTTTCAATTCCACGCTCGCCAGTGTGGTGCGCTGATCCACGGATTTCGAGCCGAGCGTGTTCGCCTCGCGGTTGAATTCCTGCATCAGGAAATCCATGCGCCGGCCCACCGCATCGGGCAGCGCCAGCACGCGCCGCGCCTCGGCGATGTGCGCGGACAGGCGGTCGAGTTCCTCGTCGACGTCGATGCGCGAGAGCTGCAGCACCAGTTCCTGCTCGATGCGACCGGGTTCGAGCTGCGCCAGCCCCGCGGCCGGTTTGAGTTCGGTCAGTCGCGATTGCAACTTCGCGCGCAGTGCCTCGCGGATCTGCGGCAGCCAGCCGCGCACGTCGGCGACAATCTTCGCGGTGCCGTCGAGACGCTCGCGCAGGAACACGCCCAGACGCTCGCCCTCGCGGCCGCGCGTGGCGAGCATGTCGGCCAGCGCCTGATCAAGCAATGTCAACGCGGCGTTGCGCAGACCCTCCTGATCGATGTCGTTCTGCACCAGCACGCCAGGCCATTGCAGCAGGCCGGTGAAATCGGTTTCCAGATCCGGGAAATGCGCGTCGAAGGATTTGGCCAGATGTGCCAGACGCTCGATCATGGCGTCGTTGACGCGCAATTTTGCTGCATCCGCGTCGTTCGGGCGAAAGCGCAAGGTCACGTCGACCTTGCCGCGCGTGAGTTTCGCCGCCACGCGTTCGCGCAGCGCCGGTTCGATCGCGCGCAATTCCTCGGGCAGACGCGGATTGAGTTCGAGGTAACGGTGGTTGACCGAACGCAGCTCGAAGGCGAGCGCGCCCCACGACGTTTCGATTTCCGCGCTGGCGAACGCGGTCATGCTGCGGATCATGGATCGCTCCCCGTTGGCGTTGGCAGGCAATGGTAAACTTCCCGTCCGCCTTTTTGGGATTTTTCATGGCCGCCATCTCGATCGGTACCGTCCCGCGTCCCTCCGGTCGTGCGCCGGATCAGTTGCGCAGCGTTCGCTTCGAACGCCGCTACACGCGCCACGCCGAAGGTTCGGTGCTGATCGCCTGCGGCGACACGCGCGTGCTGTGCACGGCCAGCATCGAGGACAAGGCGCCGCCGTTCCTGCGCGGCAAGGGCGAAGGCTGGGTCACCGCCGAATACGGCATGCTGCCGCGCGCCACCGGCGAGCGCACCGTGCGCGAGGCCGCACGCGGGAAGCAAGGCGGACGCACGCTGGAGATCCAGCGCCTGATCGGCCGCGCGTTGCGCGCCTGCGTGGATCGCAGCGCGCTGGGCGAGCGCACCATCACGCTCGATTGCGACGTTCTGCAAGCCGACGGCGGCACACGCACGGCGGCGATCACCGGAGCTTACGTGGCTCTGGTCGATGCGATCAATTGGCTGAAGGCGCGCGACAAGATCAAGCGCGATCCGCTGCACGGCGCGGTCGCCGCGGTATCGGTGGGAATCTTTCAGGGCGTGCCCGTGCTCGACCTCGACTACGCCGAGGACTCGGCCTGTGACACCGACATGAATGTGGTGATGAACGACGGCGGCGGCTTCATCGAACTGCAAGGCACGGCCGAAGGCCACGCCTTCCGCCGCGAGGAACTCGACGCCCTGCTCGGGCTTGCGCAAAAAGGGATAAGTGAACTTTTGCGCATGCAGCGCGAAGCGCTGGCGGCATGAATCCGCGTATCGCCATGATCGCCTTGGTCGTGCGCGACTACGATGAAGCCATCGCCTGGTACCGTGATGCGCTCGGGTTTTCCCTGCTCGAAGACGACGATCGCGGCGACAGCAAGCGTTGGGTGCGCATGGCGCCGGCGGACAACTCGCAATTCAGCCTGCTATTGGCACGCGCCACGACGCCGGCGCAAACCGCCGCGATCGGAAATCAGCACGGAGGCCGGGTCGGTTTCTTCCTGCATACCGACAACTTTGTCCGCGACCACGCGCGCCTGACCGCCGCCGGGGCGCGCTTCGAGGAAGCGCCGCGACACGAGGCTTACGGCACCGTAGTCGTGTTCAAGGATTTGTACGGCAACCGCTGGGACTTGATCGAGCCACGCGCATGAAGCTCGTGCTCGCCAGCGGCAACGCCGGCAAGCTCGCCGAGATCCGCAAAATCCTCACCGGCAGCGGCATCGCACTCGTCGCGCAATCCGAACTCGGCATTGCCGATACCGAGGAAACCGGGCGGAGTTTCGTCGAAAACGCGATCCTGAAAGCGCGTCACGCGGCGCACGCCGCGGGGCTCCCGGCGCTCGGCGACGATTCGGGAATCTGCGTGGATGCGCTCGGCGGCGCGCCGGGTCTGCTCTCGGCGCGCTATGCCGGCGCACACGGCAACGCGGCGGCGAACATCGCCAAGCTGCTGGACGCGCTGCGCGACGTGCTCGACGCGCAACGCACCGCGCATTTCCATTGCACGATCGTCCTGCTGCGCCACGCGGACGATCCCGCACCGCTGATCGCGGAAGGGCGCTGGTACGGAACGATTCTGCATTCGCCGCGCGGCGACAAGGGATTCGGCTACGACCCGGTGTTTCTGCCCGACGACGGCGGTGGCATGAGCGCGGCGGAACTCAACGCAGTCACGAAGAATCGCATCAGTCATCGTGGGCTGGCGTTGGCGCGGTTGCGCGAGATGTTCGCGCGCTGGCATTGACGCTCAATCACCGCGCGCGGATTCATCCGGTGCCGCGAACGCGGTCAGGCA
>JAJXWU010000072.1 GCA_021781425.1 Pseudomonadota bacterium | reverse complement strand
TCCGATCTCAGCCGGTGGCGAACAGTGGAGCTAATGCAACGGCAATCAGGAGCAGCATCTTGGCATGGCGTTTCATCGTCGTTCTCCGGTGGTGTGGCAAGAGCGTTGCTGCGGAAGAACGATCGGGTGTCGCAGTTGTTGACTGCTTGCTGTGCCGCGTGCAGGCGTGGTTCAGGAATTTGTTATGCTCCCCGTGTCCGGACATCCAGGGGGCAACTGAGCATGCAGAACCTTTTGCCGCGGCTCAAGGAACGCAAGCTCGTGCAGTGGGCGCTGGCCTATGTCGCGGCGGCGTTCGCCGCAATCCAGGTTCTGGATGTCGTGGTTCAGCGTTTTGGCTGGCCGGATGCACTCGAGCGCTTGCTGATCCTCGCCCTGGCGCTTGGCTTTTTCGTCACCCTGGTCATTGCCTGGTACCACGGCGAGAAGGGCGTGCAGCGTGTCAGCGGAACCGAACTGCTGATCCTTGCCTTGCTGCTGGCGATCGGTGGCGGTTTGTTGTGGTGGTACGAGCGGGCATTGCCATCCACGAGTAGCCCGAACGCACTGCAGCGGAATCCGGGAAGTGCCATCCCGGATTCCGTCACCGGCTCGCCGTCATCGGGACCACGTGTCGCTTCCGCATCCATCGATTCACAGCCCGTTCCGATTCCCGCCAAATCCATTGCCGTATTGCCGTTTGAAAACCTAAGCGAAGACAAAGGCAACGCGTACTTCGCGGACGGCATGCAGGACCTGATCCTGACCAAACTCGCCGGCATCGGCGATCTTAAGGTGATCTCGCGCACCTCGACCGCAAAATACCAGAGCCATCCGGACAATCTGAAAGTCATCGCCCAGCAACTGGGCGTGGCAACGATACTTGAGGGCAGCGTACAGAAAGCCGGCAACCAGGTCTTGATCAACGTGCAGTTGATTGATGCGCGCAGCGACAACCATTTATGGGCCGAAAGCTACACGCGCACGCTGGACAACATCTTCGGCGTCGAAGGCGAAGTTGCGCAAAAAGTCGCCGACGCCTTGCAAGCAAGGCTGACGAATGCGGAACAGCGGAACGTCGCTGCGATCCCGACACAGAATTCCGCAGCTTACGATTGGTTCCTGAAAGCGGAATATCAGGCCAACAGGGCATTCGATTCCCAGAGCGCCACGGACTTCAGGCTCGCCGAAGACGACTACCGCCAGGCGATCGCGCTCGACCCTGGCTTTGCGCTGGCCTATGCCCGGCTTGCCTATTGGCAGATGGTCGGCCACTGGTTTGTCTCGCCGCTGACCGCCGGGGATTTGGCCAAGGTCAAGGCGACGATTGACCGCACCCTGGCGACTGCACCCGACCTGCCGGATGCGCATCTGGCGCTCGGCTTCTATTACTACTGGGGCTATCGCCGCTATGCCGATGCCACCGCGCAATTCGAACGCGTGCTGCAACTCGCATCCAACAATGTCCAGGCGCTGGGAGGGCTGGCGTTCATCGATCGCCGCCGTGGCCAATGGCCGCAAGCGCTGGCAACCTTGAAGCAGGCGCTGTTGATCTCGCCGCGCGACTCCGAGTTGTTGGGCGAATACGGTTGGACGTTGTGCATCGTGCGGCGATACCGGGAAGCGGAGCGGCAGGTGACACGCTCACTCGCGATTGAGCCAGGCAAAACCAACAACCAGGATGCGCTATGGACGACGCGGCTGGTCGGATTGGGCGATGCGCCAGGTGCACGCAAGGCTTACGATCCCTTGCCCGGTTGGCGACTCGATACACACAAGAACATTGCCGCCGGGGATATTGACGGGCTGATCAATCCGATCGTCTATCCGGATGTATTCGAACGCAACTTCGATGCGGCATTGCGCGCCTGGGACTCGGCGCCCGTCAAAACCGATGCGGAGCAGCTGACCCGTCGCGCCGCGCGTGTCGCGATCGAGATCATCGCGGGAAAGCAGTCGGCCGTTCAATCCGAATGCGCGCAACTGAAGCCACCGCTGGAAGCGGAGCTCGTGAAACATCCCGACGCCGTCGGCAACCTGCAGCAGGTCGCCTGGGTGGATGTGTGTCTGGGCCGCTACGCAGATGCCATTTCTTCCGCACGTCGCATATCCGAAGGAATGCCCATTTCCAAGGACGCCTACTTCGGTGCGTATACCTTGGCGGGGCTGGCCGAGGTGGAAGCCCACGCCGGCGCGAAAGACGACGCGCTCAAACTGATCGAACAATTGATGGCGATGCCGGCAGGCGAAGTCATGAGCGTGACCCGCTTGAAGCTCGACCCGGTGTGGGACCCGTTACGCAACGACCCGCGATTCCAGGCGCTGTTGGAGAAATATGCAGCCGCGCAACCAGTCGTCGAAGCAAGCGGGGTTTCGCAGTGACCGGATTCATTGCCCGCCTGAAGCAGCGCAAACTGGTGCAGTGGGCGCTGGCCTACATTGCGTTTGCCTTCGCGCTGTTGCAAGGCGTGGATATCGTCGCGCAGCGCTTCGCATGGCCGGATCAGATCGAAAAGCTGCTGATCCTCGCGCTGGCGCTTGGCTTTTTCGTCACCCTGGTCATTGCCTGGTACCACGGCGAGAAGGGCGTGCAGCGAGTCAGCGGCACCGAACTGCTGATCCTTGCCTTGCTGCTGGCAATCGGTGGCGGGTTGTTGTGGCGATTAGAACGCGCCGCTCCTGCCGATGTTCCGGCGAATGTCACGACAGCCGCGCAAGCCTCGGCGCCAACCGCATCAACACTGTCGATTCCGGGCAAGTCGATCGCCGTGCTGCCGTTCGTGAACATGAGCGGCAACGCGAAGAACGATTACTTCAGCGATGGCATCACCGAGGAAATCCTCGATGCGCTGGCGCAGTTGCCGAACCTGAAAGTGGCCGCGCGCACTTCGGCATTCGCGTTCAAGGGCAAAGCCGAGGATTTGCGCAAGGTCGGCGAGGCGCTGGGCGTTGCCACGGTGCTGGAAGGCAGTGTGCAGACTTCCGGCGACGAAGTGCGCATCACCGCGCAGTTGATCGACACCCGAAGCGGCTATCACCTGTGGTCGGAGAAATACGACCGCAAGCTCACCAGCATCTTCGCGGTCGAGGATGAAATATCCAAGGCCATCGCCGACAAGCTGCAGGTGCAGTTGGCGGGCGGAAGCGCGCAATCGCTGGTTGCGCAGAACGCGATCGATCCGCGTGCGCACGATTTCTATCTGCGCGGATTGACCTTGCTCGCGACGCGCTCGGTGGCCGATGCGGTCGAAGCATTCGAGCAGGCGGTAGCTATCGATCCGAACTACGCACAAGGCTGGGCAGCGCTGGCCGAAGCGCAAGCCTTGCTGCCGTCATACGCGGCAGTTCCAATGCGCGACGCCGATAAGCGTTCTCTGGACGCCGTGCGGCATGTGCTCGCGCTGAATCCGGATGTCGCGCTGGCTTACGTCGCTCAGGGTATCGTGTACGCCAACCAGATGCGCTGGGCGGACGCCGATCGTGCATTTCGTCGCGCTCTTGCGTTGGCGCCTGGCGATGCCGAGGCAATGGATCAGTACGCGCAATTTTTGTATGGCGCAGGGCAATTGAATCCCGCGCTCGCGGAAATCGAGCGTGCACTGCGGCACGACCCGTTTTCCGGCACCAGCGGTGCGGTCCGCGCACAGATCCTGTTCGTATTGCACCGCGACGCCGACGCGTTGAAACAGATCGAAAGTACCCTGGCCACGCACCCGCACGGGGTGCTCGAGCATCGCATTGCGATATGGGTGTACCTCTCCCTGCACCGCTACGCCGAAGCGGAACAGCAGATGCGCATCGTCAGCGAACAGGACCCGGACGCGAGTGCGCTGCTGGTGCGCGGCATCGCCGATCCGCGCCAGCGTGCGAGCGCGGTGCGTGCCCTGGAAACTTCATCCACTCTCGGCAGGTTGCGCCGGGACGCCATCGTGCACGCGGTGTTCCTGGCCGCACTGGGCGAAAACGATCGTGCGTTGGCGGTGCTCGAAGAGTTCGCGATCGACGGCAACAGCACCACCCCACAGT
>JAJXWU010000174.1 GCA_021781425.1 Pseudomonadota bacterium | reverse complement strand
AGCCCAGAAGCAGGGTGAACACCAGCCAGAACAGGCCGACGAAGACGCTGCCCATCGGCAACGAGACGATCGGCGGCATCACCAGTCCGTTTTACCTCGACATGGGTTATTCGCAAACTGCAATCGGCACGATCACGAAGTTCTACGGCGTGTGGATCGGAATTGCCGGAACGTTCTTGGGCGGTGCTGCCGTCGCGCGCTGGGGAATCTGGCCGCCCTTGCTCGTGGCCATAGCGATTTGCGGAAGTGCCAATCTCACCTATCTGATCCTGCCGGGTCATCACGGCAGCCTTGTCGCCTTGGGCATCGCCATCACTGCGCAGGAGCTCACCCTGGGGTTTCTCGGCCCGCCGGTCGTGGCATTCCTGTCCTCGCTGGTCAATCGCGAACACACGGCCACCCAATACGCCCTGCTGTCGTCGCTGGTCAACATTAGCGGCAAGATTCTGGGTATTTTTTCCGGGACCATCGTCACCGCTACCGGCTATCCAACCTACTTTGCCCTCACCGTGCTGGCCGTGCCGCCTGCCATCGTGCTCGGTCTTTTCTTGCGCCTGCGCCTGCGCGCGGTCGCGTGAAATCCGCTGCGATTGCTGCCAGAATCGCGTCCGCAGGGGCACAGCGAAGGATGAAGCGGTGCCGGACATACTCGTACGCAACATCGACGACGCGTTGGCCGAGCGCATCAAGGCGATCGCGCGCGAACGCGGCTGGTCGATCAACGAGGTGATCGTCCACGTCCTGCGGCACAGCCTGGGATTCGGCGGCGAAGATGTGACGCGCCGCGAAATCCACGACGTTGCTGAATTGCGCGGCACCTGGAACCCCAATGAATCGGCCGCGTTCCGCAAGGCGCTGGAGGCATTCGAGAAGGTGGATGGAACGCCCTTGTTCGCCGATACGAAAAAAACTGATCAGGCGCCGAAGTAGATTCCGCCCAAGACGCGCGGCCCGCGTGCCCCCGTGACATCGCATGCATTTTCCGGAGCGCGCGCCGCCACGCGTTCGCGCGCCAACCAGGCGAACGCCATCGCCTCGACATAGTCCGGATCAATCCCGCGAGTGGCCGTGCTGGTCACGTTGACCCGCGCCAGCGCCGCGGCGATGGCCTGCATCAGCACCGGGTTATGGACGCCGCCGCCGCAAACCAGCATCTCGCGGATGGACGGCGCGTGCGCGCGCACCGCGTCGGCGATGCTGCGTGCGCTCAGTTCGACGAGCGTGGCCTGAACGTCTGCGGGTTCCAATTCCCTGTCGCCGAGGCGCTGTCGCAGCCAACCCAGATGAAAGACTTCGCGGCCGGTGCTTTTCGGCGGGGGCGCGGCGAAGTAGGAATCGGCCAACAGACGCGCGAGCAGCGGCGCATCGACGCGGCCAGATGCGGCGAACGCGCCATCGCGATCGAACGGCTCGCCGCGATGTTCCTGCGTCCAGGCATCGAGCAGGCAGCTGGCGGGTCCGGTATCGAAACCGCGCAGCGGCCCCTTGTCGAGAATGCTGATGTTGGCGATGCCGCCGAGGTTCAGTACCACGCGATCGACGCCATCGCGTGGCAGCATGGCGGCATGGAAGGCCGGCGCCAGCGGTGCGCCCTGGCCGCCGGCGGCAATGTCGCGGCGGCGGAAGTCCGCGACGGTCGTAATGCCGGTGCTTTCGGCGATTACGTTGGGATCGCCGAGTTGCACGGAGTACGGCGGCTTGAGCTGCGGGCGATGGCGCACGGTCTGGCCGTGAGAGCCGAGCGCGGCGATCGAGGCGCCGGAAACGCCTTCGCGCCGAAGTAGCGCATGGGCCGCTTCGGCAAAGGTCTGGGCGATTTCCACGTCGAGCGTGCCGAATTCGTCCAATGCCATGCGCCCGTCGCCCTGGGCAAGGTCGAGGATGCGCCGGCGCAAATCCCCGGAATACGGATGCGTCAAGGCGGCATGCAGCCGCGGCGCGGGATCGAAACCGACCAACGCCGCATCGATGCCGTCGGCGCTGGTGCCGGAGATGAGTCCGAGGAAAAGCGCGGCGTTCTGCGCCACGGGTCGGTTACTTCGCGGAAGCCAGTTGCAGGCTGTCGAGTTTGTCGAGCCTTGCCAGCATGGGCGAGGACTGCCGCTTGAAGCGTGCCAGTTCTGTCGCCGGCAGAGGCTCGGGCTTGGGCATGGTCACGGTCAGCGGATTGCGGTGCACGCCGTCGACGCGGAATTCGTAGTGCAGGTGAGGGCCGGTGGCCAGGCCCGTCATGCCCACAAAGCCGATGGTCTGGCCCTGGTGCACGCGCTGTCCCACCTTCTCGTTCGCGAAGCGCGACATGTGTCCATACAGCGTGCTGTAGTGACGGCCGTGGTCGATGATCACCACGTTGCCGTAGCCATGCTGCCAGCCGCGAAACACGATGCGGCCGTCGCCGGCAGCGTGGATCGGAGTGCCGGTTGGCGCAGCGTAGTCCACGCCCTGGTGTGCACGCGTGTAGCCGAGGATCGGGTGCTTGCGCGCGAGGCTGAAATACGACGAGATGCGCGTGAATGCCACCGGCGTGCGCAGGAAGGATTTGCGCAGCGGCCGGCCGTCGGCACTGTAGAACATGGTCCCGCCGTGGCTGTCGGTGTAGCGGATCGCAGAAAAACGCTTGCCGCGATTCACGAAATACGCGGCCTGGATGTCGCCGTCGCGCAGCTTCTCGCCTTCGCGCCAAACGCTGTCGTAGATCACGGTGAAGCTGTCGCCGGGGCGCAAGTCCTGGGCGAAGTCGATGTCGTAGCCGAATGCGTCGGCAAGCTTGATCACCATCGCATCGTCCATGCCGGCACGGTTGGCGGCATCGAACAGGGAGTCGGAAATGACGCCGTGCGCGACTTCGGTGCGGTGCTCGAGGTCGCGCGCGGCGGTGGCCTGGTGCATGCCCGCCGCATCGAATGTGACCGTGACCTGAGTCTTCTCATCGCGATCGAAACGCAGCGCGGTCAGACGCCCGTCGGCGGCGTGAGCGAAGGAAAATTCCTCTCCCGGTCGGATGCGCACCAGCGCGTTCGTGTTGTCCTTGTCCCGAAGCAGCGCCTGCAGGTCCGCGCCGGAAACACCCTGCTCATGAAAGATCGCGCCGACGGTCTGCCCGGACTTCACGGCGACGGTGGTCCAGTCGAATGCGCTTCCGGCCAGCGCCGTAGCTCCGACGTCCGCGTCGGCCGGCAGCGGCGGCACCGACAGGTTGAGCGTGATGAAGTCGCTGGCTACCGGATCGCGTGTGGCGTTCGCACCGCGCGGCGCCATCACGCCGATGATGGCAGCCGCGGCGAACAGGATTCCCGCGAGCAGCCAGTGGCGATGCCGCCAGCTCAGCGGGGCTGTCGCCTTGCGCAGCCAAAAGTGCACAGCGTGCGATTTGTAGAAATGGAAATGCCGGCGCGGCAGATGGCGCCCGCGCGCTGCGCGATGAGCCGTGAGTCGGATAAAATGCGCAACGCGATTAGTCTGTGGCACGAGGTTGGGTCCGGCAATCGCGCCGTACCTTAGCCCCTGTCTCGAACCCGGTCAACGCCAAGCGCCACAAGGGTTTGCGCTGGGTCCTGTGGTTAACGAATAATTAACGGCGTGTGCCGATTTTGGCGGACGCGCGACGTCGAGAGGTCCGACATGAACGACACGACGGCAGCGTTCGAGCTGATTGCTCGCGGCGCCGAGGAAATCATCAAGCGCGAGGATCTGCAGGCGCGGCTCAAGCTCGGCCGTCCGCTGCGCGTGAAGGCGGGTTTCGATCCGACCGCGCCGGACCTGCACCTGGGTCACACCGTATTGCTCAACAAGATGCGCCAGTTCCAGGATCTCGGCCACCAGGTCATTTTCCTGATCGGCGATTTCACCGGCATGATCGGCGATCCGAGCGGCAAGAACGTCACGCGCAAGCCGCTCACGCGCGAGGACGTGCTGGCCAACGCCGAGACCTATGCGGCACAGGTCTACAAGGTGCTCGATCGCGAGAAGACCGAGGTTCGCTTCAACTCCGAATGGTTCGGCAAGATGGACGC
>JAJXWU010000191.1 GCA_021781425.1 Pseudomonadota bacterium | reverse complement strand
AATGCACGCAGTTCCTCAAGAAAACCGAGGTTTTCCGGTTGCGTGTTGTTGTACAGGTGGTACTGGTAGGCGTACGGGTTGTCGGAGCTGAAGCCGCGGCCGGTGCGGCGCTCGGGCGGCTTGGCCGGATTGTCGCGCAGCCGGCGGTCGTGGAAACAGAAATTGATCGCGTCCAGGCGCAGCCCGTCCACCCCGCGCTCGAGCCAGAAGCGCACCGTGTCGAGTACCGCGGCGCGCACGTGCGGGTTGTGGAAGTTCAGATCCGGCTGCGCGGCGAGGAAGTTGTGCAGATAGTACTGTTGGCGGCGCGGTTCCCATTGCCAGGCCGGACCGCCGAAGATGGACAGCCAGTTGTTCGGCGCGGTGCCGTCCTCGCGCGGATCGGCCCACACATACCAGTCCGACTTCGGATTGTCGCGACTCTCGCGGCTGGCGCGAAACCAGTCGTGCTGCGCCGAGGTGTGGCTGAACACCTGGTCGATCATCACCTTCAGGCCGAGCGCATGCGCCTTGGCGAGCAACCGGTCGAAATCCTCCAGCGTGCCGAATAGCGGATCGACCGCGCGGTAATCGGCGATGTCGTAGCCGAAATCGGCCATCGGCGACTTGAAGAACGGCGCGATCCAGACGGCATCGACGCCAAGTCCGGACACGTAATCCAGTCGCTCGATGATGCCGGGCAAGTCGCCAACGCCGTCGCCGTTGGTGTCGAGGAAACTGCGCGGATAGATTTGATAGATGACGGCACCACGCCACCAGCGACCATCAGGCATTTACCAACTCCGTTGACGTGCGCCACACGCAAATCCGGTGCGGCGGCTTGACGGTATCCAGCTTACGGTTGCTGCGCGCTGTCCCGGCATTTCACGCATACGTATTCATGGATGCTGCACGTGCGTCATGCGTGATCGCGAACGGGAATTTTCCGCGCGCTTGCCGCGCATCCGGGGCACGCGCCGGAATCATTGTGCACACTGGATTTCGATCGGCACGGCCGCATGCAGCGGGCGCGTTGCGTCCTTCATGCTGCATCGCATTATGCGGGAAGACGGCGTGTCATGAATACGTATGCGGCCGGCACGCGCGGGCGGAGCGAGCGCCTACCATGCGGACACGAACCTGCGCGCCTGACGCGGGTCGGCACGGACAGCGCACCCCGGCGACTGCGTGCAGCACAACTAATGCGTCACACCACTGGAGAACGCAAAAATGCTACTGAAACGCAATGCGATGACACTGGCGCTGATTTCCGCAGGCATCGGTTTGGCTGCCTGCGCCGATGTCGCCTTCGCCGCCAGTACGGCGGCCGGAAGTGCGCAGGATCAAGCCCAGGCGGCTGGGCAGGAACAGGGCAGCAACGCGCAGGACAAAACCGCGCAGAACAAGAAGAAGGGCGGAAAGACTGCCGCCGAGAAACAAGCCACGCAGCTGCAGGAGGTCAATGTCAAGGGTTACGCCGGCAGCCTGCAGAACGCGACCGCGATCAAGCGCAACGCCGACGAGATCGTCGAAGCGGTCTCCGCCGAGCAGATCGGCAAACTGCCGGGGACCAGCATCGCCGACGTGCTCGGCCGTCTGCCGGGCCTCGCCGTGCAGACGCTCGACGGCCGCCCGCAGGTGGTCACGATCCACGGCCTCGGGCCCGATTTCAGCACCGCGCTGGTCAATGGCCGCGAACAAGTCAGCACCTCGAACAATCGCGACGTGCAATACGATCAATATCCGGCGAGCTGGTTCAACAGCGTCGTCGTCTACATGTCACCGAATGCGAGCCTGGTCGGCCAGGGCCTGGCCGGCACGGTCGACATGCAGACGATCCGTCCGCTGGAGCAGAACCACGCCATTTCGGCGGTCAACGCGCGCTACGTTTGGGACAGCCTGTCGACGATTTCACCGGGCGCCGGCGTCAGTGACCATGGCTACTCCGCGAACGGCATTTACGTCAATCAGTTCGCCGACCACACGTTTGGCGTGACCGTCGGCCTCGACCTCGAGTCCAATCCGGCGCAGATCGAGCATCAGAGCCCCTGGGGCTATCCCACCGACGGCAATGGCGACCTGGTGATCGGCGGCTCGAAGAACTACGGCATCTCCGACCAGCTCAAGCGCACGGGCCTGCTGACCACGCTGCAATACCAGCCCTCGGACAACTTCACCAGCACGCTGGACCTCACTTACGACAATTTCAAGGAGACCCAGCAGGCCAAGGGCATGGAGTTCCCGCTGTTCTGGAGCGGCGCGCAACTGCAACCGGGCGGCAATGCGCAAAACGGTTTCGTGCAGAGCGGCACGTACGCGAACGTGACGCCGGTGGTGCGCAATGACTACAACCGCACCAAGGCCAAGGTCTGGAACATCGGCTGGAACAACAAATTCCGTTTCAACGAAGATTGGTCGGCCAACGTGGATGCCAGCTATTCACGCGCCGACCGCCGCGACATGCTGCTGGAAAGCTACAGCGGCACCGGCTACAAAACCACCGGTCCGACCGACACCGTGGGTTTCCAGGAGCTCGGCAACGGCTTGCTGTTCCTGACGCCGACGTACGACTACAGCCAGGGGCTCGTACTCACCGACCCGCAAGGCTGGGGCAGCGGCAACAACCCGCCGGTGGTGCAGGCCGGCTTCATCAATGCACCCTACACCAACGACTATCTCGCGCGCCTGCGCGCCGCCGTCGAGTACGATTTCGCAGGCGGACCGTTCGCGAACGTGCAGTTCGGCGTCGATCGCGCCACGCGCAACAAGACCTACAACATCAACCAGGATTTCCTCGTGTTGCCGAATGGCGCGCAGACCGCGCCGATCCCGGCCTACACCACCGGCGACCCGCTCGCGTGGATGGGCATTGGTCCGCAGCAGCTGTACAACCCGCTCGACCTCATCGCCAACGGCACCCTGCAGCTGTACTCGACCTCGCTGTCCTCGATCGCCGTACCGCCGAACTGGAAAGTGCGCGAGAACGACGCCACGCCGTTCGTGCAATTCAACCTCGACACCTCGCTCGGCGACGTGCCGGTGCGCGGCAATATCGGCGTGCAAGTCGCGCACACCAACCAGTCCTCGGACGGCGAACGCGTCGCCGCGGGCACCAGTTCGACGGGGTCCTCGGTGGTCACCCTGGTGCCGGTCTCCGGAGGCACCAACTACACGCGCTGGCTGCCCAGCGCGAACCTCGTGTTCGAGTTCACGCCCAGCACCGACCTGCGCGTCGGCGCGTCGCGGGTGCTGGCGCGCCCGCGCATGGACCAGATGAGCGCAAGCCTGGCCATCAGCGGCAACATCACGCACTTGCAATCGACCGATCCGAACGAGTCGTACTTCAGCGCCAACGGTGGCAATCCCGAACTGCTGCCTTCGATGGCGAACAACTTCAACGTCAGCCTGGAGCATTATTTCAATGACAACCAGGGCTACATGGCGGTGTCGGGGTACTACCTGAAGTTGTCGGACTACATCAATCCGAGTGCCGCCTTCCTGTACAACTTCGCGCCGTTCGTCGATGCGTTCCTGTCCGCGGACCAGAAGGCGCAACTCGGCACCACCGAGGGCATCGTGACGGGCCCGACCAACGACGGCAGCGGCAACGTCAAGGGTTTGCAGGGCACGATCAACATGCCGTTCAAGATGCTGACGCCGATGCTCGATGGCTTCGGCGCCATCCTCACCGGCGATTACACCAAGAGTTCGGTGACCTATGCGGGCAACTCGCAGGCGATCACGGTGCCGGGTCTGTCCAAATGGACCGCGAACGGGACGCTGTACTACCAGCACAACGGCTTTGAGGCCCGCATCAGCGACAACCACCGCACCAGCTTCCTCGGCGAAGTGCAGGGCATCAGCGCCACGCGCATCCTGCAGACCATCAAGGGCAGCAGCATCTACGACGCGCAGATCAGCTACACGATTCCGGATGGGCGCTTCAAGGGGCTTACCTTCCTGTTGCAGGGTTCCAACCTGACCAACCAGAAGTTCATCACCTACCAGAACAACGATCCGCGCCAGGTGCTGACGTGGGAGGAATACGGGCGCCGTTACGAACTCGGCATCTCCT
>JAJXWU010000014.1 GCA_021781425.1 Pseudomonadota bacterium | reverse complement strand
CAGAATCTTAATCTCGCGCTCGGTTTCGACGAATTGACGGGCATTCCCCATGACTGATCCGCTTTGGCAGAAAGCCGACACGCGCATCGACGCGAAGATCATGCGTTTCCTGGCCGGCGACGATGTGATCCTGGATCGCGAGTTTTTCCTGTACGACGTCGCCGCGAGCCGTGCGCACGTGGAAGGCTTGGCCAATATCGGTGTCGTGAGCACTGACGCCGCCGCCGCGCTGAAGCGCGAACTGGATACGCTGGCGCAAGATTTCAGGAATGGTGCCTTCGTGCTCGATGCGCGTTATGAGGATGGTCATTCGGCGATTGAGATGCGTCTCAGCGAACGCCTCGGTGACGCCGGTCGGCGCGTGCACGCCGGGCGCAGCCGCAACGATCAGGTTCTGGTCGCCACGCGCTTGTGGTTGAAGGACAAACTCGCTGCTCTGGGCACGCATTGCCGCACCATCGCGCAAGTCTGTCTCGATTGCGCCGCGCGCGAATCCCTGCCATTACCCGGCTACACGCACCTGCAACGCGCCGTGGTGTCGTCCACGGCGATGTGGTTCGCGGGTTTTGCGGAGAGTTTCATCGACGACACCCGGCGTGCGCACGACACGCTGGCATGGATCGATGCCAATCCGCTCGGCAGCGCTGCCGGATACGGAGTGAACCTGAAACTGGATCGCGAGCACACGACGCGCACGCTCGGCTTTGCGCGCATGCAGATCAATCCCGGCGCAGCGCAGTTGTCGCGCGGTAAATTCGAGATCGCCGCGCTGGAAGCTTTCGGCAGCGCGCTGCTCGATCTGCGCCGCCTGGCCTGGGATCTGTCGCTGTTCACCACGGCCGAATTCGATTTTGTGAGATTGCCTCCGGAATACACCACCGGCAGCTCGATCATGCCGAACAAGCGCAATCCGGACGCGATCGAATTGCTGCGCGCAAGTTATGCAACGGTGGCCGCGGCGCGCACCGAGATCGAACAACTGTTATCGCTGCCGTCTGGCTATCAGCGTGACCTGCAATTCTCGAAAGGCTCGATTTTTCGCGGCGTGCGCCACGGTTTGATGGCGCTGGAACTGGCGCCGAATCTGTTGGCGAGGTTGGAATGGAACGCAGCGGCGATGCGCGCGGCGATTACGCCCGAGATGTACGCCACCGATGCCGCTATTGAGCAGGCTGCCGCCGGCGTACCGTTCCGCGACGCCTACCGCACCGCCGCCGAAACGACGGCCTCGGCGGGACAGGGACGCACGCCCGAGGACAGCCTCGCCGCGCGCGTCTCGCCCGGCGCACACGCTGATCTGCGGCTCGATGAATTGCGTGCGCGTCTTACCGCGCTCAGCGGGTGAGCCAGCCCTGTTTTCTCGCGGTGCACACCGCGTAGGGCAAGATCCAAGACAGGGCGAAGATCGAGAAGAACGAATAGCCGATGCCGTAGATGAAATCCCAGGAACGCTCCGCGCGCAGGTAGTAAAGCATGTTGAACGCGGCGACGAGCAGCATCGCGCAGGCGAAGCGCAGCAGCATGTCCGGGTGATCGAGCATCGTCGCCACGAGCAGGAACATCGCGGCGATGCCGACCGGGTGGCGCGTCGTGGTGACCAGCGAATCGGCCAGCGCGATCGCGCGCGCACGGCGCGGGCGTTTCCAGACGATGCGTCCGAGGAAGCGCATTTCCTCGCGCACGTAACTGCGATCCCAGCGCAGAAACATCTTGCACAGTTTTCGGTAGTGCACCGGCACGATGGTGTGCACCACGCCGGCACGCTGGTACACGCTGTCGTAGCCGGCATCGAGGATGTCGTTGGTCATCGCGCGATCCTCGCCGAAGGTGCAGCGCGCACCGAGGAACTGCTGTGTGACCCAGCGTTCGAGAACGCGGCGCACCGCCTCGGCACGGTAGGCGGCGAGCGCGCCCGGACAGCAGTACACGGTGCCATAGGTGCTCTGCGCGGCGCGCAAGAAGTCGAACGACAGCACGAAGCGCACGTTGAGCATGCGCGGAATGATGCCGGCGGCGCGGTTGTACACGCTGACCTTGCCGGCGACAGCGCCGACCTTGGGATCACGGAACGGACCGGCCATGGCCAGCAGCGTGTCGGGATCGATCACGCTGTCCGAGTCTATCGTCACCATGACCTCGCCCTTGCCGCGGCGGAAGCCGGCTTCGAGCGCGGCGCGCTTGCCGCGGTTTTGCGGGAAACGCAGCGTCGTCACCAGTCCCGGAAAGCGTGCGGCGGCACGCTCGATGTGAACCCAGGTGTCGTCGCGGCTGCCGTCGTCGATGACGAAGATTTCGAGCCGGTCCTGCGGATACCGGGCGCTGGCGACCGATTCGATCGAGCGCGCGACCATCTCGCCCTCGTTGAAGGCGGGAATGATCACGGTGAGGGTCGGCGCGTCGTCCATCGTGGCGACTGGCGGCGTGCGGTAGCGGAACCACAGCAGGGTGCGGTAAAGCAGCATGAGCAGGCCCATGCCTGCCCAGAGCAGGCTCGGTCGTGCCATGTAGCCGAGCCAGCCGTAGTGGTGGGAGGAATGAATCAGGCCGTGGAACGCGCGCAGGTGCCAGGTTGCCACGACGACGACGACGAAACCGGCGAGAATGGCGATGCGGTAGAACGCATCGCCTGGCTGCAGGTGATAGTCGGGCACTGCCGCAGGCGCCGGCAGGACTTGTGTATGCATGGGAACGCTCAGCGCGGTTGGCGGTAGCGGTTGCTTAATTTCAGGTCTGCAAAGATACCCGACAATCGCGGGATCGAGGTTAAACGCCGCTTAACGGGACGAACGGTTGCGCGCCGGTGCGAGCGCAGACTATCGTTGCCAAAGGTAACTCGGGGCATACGGTACTTGAGCGACACGCTGACGTTTACGCCGACGGATCGGATTCTGATCGTCGCGCCGCACCCGGACGACGAATCCATCGCCACGGGCGGCCTGATCCAGGCCGCGCGCGCATCCGGCGCGGCCGTGCATGTGATCGTGCTGACCGACGGCGACGCCAACGTCTGGCCGCAGCGCTGGATCGAGAAGCGCTGGCGCATCGACGCCGCCGCGCGCGCGCGTTGGGGCGCGCGCCGGCGCGAGGAGGCGCGCGACGCCATGCGCGTGCTCGGCTTGCAAGAGGGCGATGCGATCTTTCTGGGTCTGCCGGACCTGGGCCTGACCGATCTGCTGATGCGTGCCGACACGGACGTCGTCGCGTGCCTGCGCGCGGTTGTCGCGGAGTTCGCACCCTCGTATCTGGTATTGCCGGATTTGTCCGACCGCCATCCGGACCACAGTGCGGCCAATATCCTCGTGCGCGTGGCACTGTGCGGCCTTGCCGGATTACCGCGATTGCTCGAGTTCGCCGTGCATGGTGGGGCAACGGATGCCGAAGCCGCCTGCGCTCTAGACGACCATCGACAACAATGCAAGCGCGCGGCGATTCTTGCGCATGCCACGCAGATGCGCCTGAGCCGCAAGCGGTTCATGCGTCACGCCGGCGCGCTGGAGGTATTTCGCACGACCACGGCCGACGCTCGCGCGAATCCGCGCGTTCCGCTGCGCGCGCACGCCGACGAAAACGGCTTGCTGCGCGTGGAACTGGATTCGGGCCAATTGCAGCGCGGGCTGGCCTTGTTCGTCGTGCTGGAGGGCAATGCGAATTCATGCCGACTGCGGGTGCCGTGGCGATCCGGCCGCGACGAGCTTTCCGTGCTTGCCAATAATGGCGGCAAGGCCTGCGCCATTGCCAGCGTGGAACGCGTAGGTCGGGCGATCACGCTCACGCTGCAGACCGGATGCGCGGATTGGCGGCAGGGCTATGTGAAGATGGCGCGTCCACAGCCGGGAATTTGGGTTTTCGACCGGTTTGGCTGGCAGGTGATAATGCGAAGCTGAACGCGGGTGCGGGAGTCGCTGAACGAAAATAGCGCCCGGATTGACAGCCGCTCCGGCTGCGCGGATGCTGCGGCATGCGCATCTTCGAATGCGCGAGAGGATTTCCCCTGTCAGAATGGAGGTTGCGATGAAATCATTGCTTGTTTCAACGGGGTTGGGATTGGGCTTGTTACTTT
>JAJXWU010000124.1 GCA_021781425.1 Pseudomonadota bacterium | reverse complement strand
TGGAGCAGGCACGCCAGGATCCACGGCCGTCGCTGCTGGCTTGTCGCACCGTGATCGCGAAGGGCATCGCAAGGCTGCAGGGCCAGCGCGGCGGGCACAGCGCGCGGCTCTACCCGGAGGACGCGGCCGCAGCGCGCGAATTGCTGGGTTGGACGCATGCGCCGTTCGACATTCCGCCCGAAGTCCTATTGGCCTGGCGCGAGTACGGACGGCGAGGCGCAGCCGAACGCAAAGCCTGGCAAGAGCGTCGCGAGGCGCTGCCGGCATCTGGCCGCAATGCGTTCCAACGCATGTTGCGCGGCGAGTACGCCGACGGATGGCGTGAGGCCTTGCTCGATTACAAACGCTCTGCCCTGCAGCGCGAGGACGAGCCGGGGGGAATCATGCTCTCGGCCGAGATCAACGAAGCACTGACGGACTGGCTGCCGGAACGCATGATTGGCTGCGCCGACCTGGAGGCGCCCACCGGCCACAAGCGCCGGCTGCAGGCGTTCGATCCCGGGAATCGCGCCGGCGCCTACGTGCATTGCGGCGTGCGCGAGCATCTGATGGGTGCAATGGCCAACGGCATGGCCGCGCATGGCGGCGTGTTACCACTCGCGGTGACATACTTGGCCTTCGCCGATTACGAACGCCCGGCAATGCGCATGGCGGCGCTGATGCGGTTGCCAGTGATGTTCGTCTTCAGCCACGATTCGATTGGCGTGGGCACGAACGGGCCGACGCACCAACCGGTCGAGATTCTCGCCTCGCTGCGCGCGATGCCTGGCATGCTTGTGCTGCGCCCGGCCGATGCCGTCGAGGCGGCTGAGTGCTGGGAGATCGCGCTGGAGCAGCGGGATGGGCCGGTATCGCTGGTGTTCGCGCGCCAGGGCCTACCGCACGTGCGCCAGCAGGCAGGCGCCGAAAACCTGTCACGGCGCGGCGCCTACGTGCTGGCCGAGGCCAATGGCGGTGCGCGCATGGTGACGCTACTGGCCACCGGATCCGAAGTCGCGCTTGCCATGCGTGCGCGCGAGTTGCTGCAAGCCGATGGGGTGCCCGCCGCCGTGGTGTCGATGCCCTGCTGCGAACGCTTCGACGCCCAGGATGCCGAGTATCGAGCCGGCGTGCTGGGATCGCGCGACGGCGTACGGGTCGCCGTCGAGGCGGCGGTACGCTTCGGATGGGACCGCTATCTCGGCGAGCGCGGCGGTTTCGTTGGCATGCGCGGATTCGGTGCATCCGGGCCGGCGCAGGTGTTGTACGAGCATTTCGGCATTACGCCGCAGGCGGTCGCCGACGAGGCACGGCGCCTGTTGGCAGCACAGGGCTGAGAGGGCACCATGGAACGGATCGTTTTTCTCGATCGCGAGACACTGGCGCCGCAGATTGCCCTGCGCCGGCCGGGTTTTGCACATCAACTGTTGGAATATCCCCGCACTGCGCCGGACCAGGTGGTGCAGCGCCTGCGCGGTGCCAGCATCGCGATTACCAACAAGGTGTCGCTGCGCGAGGCGCAATTGCGCGAACTACCGGGACTGCGGCTGATCGCGGTCGCAGCAACCGGCACGGATTGCGTGGACAAGGCCTGGTGTTCCGCGCATGGCGTGGCCGTATGCAACATCCGAGGCTACGCAATCAACACCGTTCCCGAACACACCTTTGCGCTGATCCTGGCCCTGCGTCGCAGTGTCGTCGCGTTTCGCGCCGACGTGCTCGCCGGGCGCTGGCAGCAGGCCGGGCAGTTCTGCTTCTTTGATCATCCCATTGCCGACCTTGCCGGGTCGCGGCTTGGCGTCGTCGGGCGCGGTGTGCTTGGTCGGCAGGTCGCGACACTGGGGCGTGCGTTCGGCATGGACGTGGTGTTCGCCGCGCGCAAAGATGCGACGGTGGCGCCCCCCGGTTGCGTGCCGTGGGACGAGTTCGTCGCCACGAGTGACGTGATCACTCTGCATGCGCCGCTGACGCCGCAGACGCGCGGATTGATCGCCATGCCGGATTTTCGTGCGATGCGCAGGCGTCCGCTGCTCGTCAACACCGCACGCGGCGGCCTGGTCGACGAGGCCGATCTCGCGACGGCACTCGATGAAGGATTGATCGCAGGCGCGGGCTTCGACGTCAGTGTGACCGAGCCGCCCGCGGCGGACAGTCCGCTGCTGCGCATCGCGGCGCGCCACAACGTGATCGTCACGCCGCACGTAGCGTGGGCTTCGGATCAGGCGCAGCAGGCGCTTGCTGATCAACTGGTCAGCAATCTGGAGAACTTCGTTGCCGGGCGGCCGACCAATCTCATCGAGGTCACAGCGTGAGCGGCGCAGCGATCTCTGCGGCGCCCCTCGAATTCGATCCTCGCACGCTGTTGCGCGCCATGTTCGACGCGGCCGTCTCGGCCGCACAGCCCTCAAGGTGCCTTGCTGCACATCTGCCTGCGCCTCCTCGAGGGCGCACCGTGGTCATTGGCGCGGGCAAGGGAGCGGCCGCCATGGCGCGCGTGGTGGAGGACGTCTGGGAAGGCGAACTTTGCGGTACCGTGGTGACGCGTTATGGCTATGCGGTGCCATGCCGGCGCATCGAAGTGCTGGAGGCCGCGCACCCGATTCCGGACGAAGCCGGCGTGCGAGCTGCGGCGCGCATCCGCGAGCGCTTGGATGGATTGGGTCCCGACGATCTGGTCATCGCACTGGTCTCGGGCGGCGGCTCTGCCTTGCTGGTGGATCCGCCACCCGGGGTGACGCTGGCCGACAAGCAGGCCCTCAACGCGGCGCTGCTGCGCAGCGGCGCGACCATCCGGGAGATGAATTGCGTGCGACGCCACGTATCAGGCATCAAGGGTGGGCGCCTCGGCGCAGTCTGCCACCCGGCGCGCCTGTGCACGCTGCTGGTTTCGGACGTCCCTGGCGACGTCCCGATGGACATCGCCTCAGGCCCGACCGTGGCGGACGCCGGCACGCGCGCCGATGCTCTGGGCATCCTCGCGCGCCACGCGATCGCCGTGCCGGATGCACTGCGCGCCTGGCTGCAGAGCGGTGCGGCCGAGAGCATCAAGCCCGGTGATCCCCGACTTGCACGTGCCGAGACCCGCATTGTCGCGGCGCCGCAGATGGCGCTCGAGGCAGCAGCAGGCATCGCGCAAGAGGCGGGACTCGGGGTGCATATTCTCGGCGACGCCCTCGAGGGCGAAGCGCGCGATCTCGGTACAGCGCTCGCCGGCATCACGCGCCAGGTCGTGAGCCGCGCGCAGCCCTTTCCGCCGCCATGCGTGCTCTTGTCCGGCGGCGAAACGACGGTGACAGTGCGTGGCGGTGGACGCGGTGGACGCAATGTCGAGTTTCTGCTTGCGTTGGGCATCGCACTGGACGGCTTGCCAGGGGTTCATGCCCTTGCATGCGACACCGACGGCGTTGATGGCGCCGAAGAGATTGCCGGTGGCATTCTGGCGCCGGACTCGCTGGAGCGAGCGTGGAACCTGGGCATGGTGCCGCGGCGCTATCTCGACGGGAACGATGCACATACATTCTTCGGCACACTTGGTGATAGCGTGATCACGGGACCGACCTTGACGAACGTTAACGACTTTCGGGCCATTCTCATTGGTCCCTTTGGGCGTTGACGGGCGAGGCCGGTGGGGCCGGGCTGGCGCGTAGGCTTACTTGTCGCAGTCGATTGAGGCCTTCCGTAACCGTATCCGCGCCGAGCGCAAGCGACGCCTCGTTCGGGACGTGCTGGTCTTTCAGCTCAGGGACTTGGCCTCGCGCTGCACGGGTCTTCGCCTCCGGTGCGCCGGCGCTGCGCGGAGTGTCTACGCCGTCGCTGGTTGGGGAAGGCCATGGCCCCGAACCGGTCAACGCGCCAGAGATTTTCACTCATGGGCAACGCGCCGATTTGCACGGCGCCAGAACCTGTTCGGAACGCTATCGTTTCGTTCATTTCGCTTTATTGACAATGTCAGCGGAGCGAAGGTGATGGAACTGAAAGGGCGTTCTAGCGAGGGATTTCGCAAAGTTGTTGGAGCGATGTCTCGAAGTTGAGGGGACTGCATGGGCCGGCTGTTGAAACGGCTCGACGCAATTGGCGAACTCTTCGGCACGATCGCCATGGG
>JAJXWU010000239.1 GCA_021781425.1 Pseudomonadota bacterium | reverse complement strand
GCGCCGGCCTTTGCCGCCGATTCGACCACGAATTCGCTCAGCATGTTCCACGCGCCGCAGCTCTCGCACTGCCCCTGCCACTTCGTGTACTCAGCGCCGCACTCGTTGCAGACGTAGGCGGTTTTGGATTTTGCCATCAGCCGGCTCCGCAATCCGAGTTCAACGATTTTCGCATCGGCACGTTTCCCGCCTAGGCCGCGCGGCGGCGGTCGATCCGCGCGAGCTGCGCGCCAAGGGAATCCTTCGCGCACTCAAGGTCGTAGCGCTGCTGCAAATTCATCCAGCTGCGCTCGTCCGTACCGAAATAACGGGCCAGACGAAGGGCGGTATCTGCGGTTATCCCGCGGCGCTCGCGCACTATGTCGTTGACGCGCGCCGGCGTGACGTTGATTGCCCTGGCAAGCGAATTGCTCGACAAACCGAACGGCCGCATGAACTCCTCACGCAGAATTTCACCGGGATGAATCGGGGGCAAGGTTTTCGTCATGTCTGCAACCCTCTAGTGATAATCCACGATTTCCACATCTTCCGCGTCGTGTCCAGTCCAGCGGAAGCAGATGCGAAACTGGTCGTTGATGCGGATACTGTGCCGGCCGGCGCGATCGCCTTTGAGCAGTTCGAGCCGATTGCCCGGCGGCACGCGCAGGAAGGCGAGCGAGCCGGCAGCGGCGATCTGCTCCAGCTTGCGTCTGGCCACCGCCTCGATCGTCGCGTAACGCCGAACCGGTATGCGCTCGAAGAGTCTTTGCGTATCGCTCGACCGGAACGATTTTATCGCCATGTGTTTATTGTATATCGGTACACGATACAGCGCAATTGTGTTCTCAAACCGAATTGCCGGCCGTTGCGCCAATCGCTGCCAGCATTTGCGCGCGCACGCCGCGTCCGCCATCGTCGCGTTTCTGCGCCATCAGGGGTCGTCGTAATGCACGAACGCGCTGCGGGTGTTGACGGCGGGTCGATGAACACGCATTTGACCTGCCCGGCGTAGTACGGCAGCAGGCTTTTCAGCGCATCGAGATTGTCGCCCTGGATCAGCAGGTTCGGCGCATCCGCGTCGCCGCGATCGTTGGCCGGCACCGGCGTGAGCAGACGGTATGACGCGCGCGCCGCGCGCGTCAGATCGTCTTCACGGTGATACCACTGCAGCCACGGCATGCGCGCTTCCCTGATTCGACAACCCAGCCATCATACCTGCCCGCGTCGCACGCGTTGAGACGCCAGCGCCCGGACTACGCCCGCATCAGGCTTCATCCTCCACGAACAAGACCCGGCGGGTCATCCCGCAGGTAAGGTCGTAGGAAATGCTGCCGGCATGTGCGGCGATTTCCTCGACTGGAAGTTCGTGACCCCACAGCACTACGCGATCCCCGACCCGCGCATCGGGCTGGTTGCGCAAGTCGATGGCGATCAGATCCATCGACACGCGGCCGATGAGTCCGGCACGCGCGCCGTTCACCAGTACCGGCGTGCCGGACGGCGCGCTGCGCGGATAGCCGTCGCCGTAGCCGATGGCGGCGACGCCGACATTCATGTCCTCTGGGCACTCGAACGTGGCGGCGTAACCGACGCGTTCGCCACGCGCAATGCGATTGACGGCAATGAGTTTGGTGGACAAGGTCATGGCCGGTTCAAAACCGAGCTCGACGCCGGTCTTGCCATCAATCACCGACAGACCGTACAGCAAACCCCCTACTCGCACCCAGTCATCACGCGTCGCCGGCCAGCCGAGCACGCCGGCGGAGTTGGCGAGTGCACGCGCGCCGGCAAGATCATGTGTCGCACCGTCGAACGCGGCAACCTGATGGACGGTGAGTGTGTTGTCGAATTCGTCGGAGGCGGCGAAATGCGTCATCAAGACGATATCCGGATCGATGTTCGCCAGCGCATGCAAGCGTGCATGTGCCGCGCGCGCAACATCTGGCGCAAAGCCCAACCGATGCATGCCGGTGTCAATCTTCAGCCACACGCGCAATGGGCGGGCGTCGCGATCGGCTTCGAGCCAGGCCAGTTGCGACTCGTGATGAATCACGGCATCGAGGTGAAGGCGCCGCAATTCGGCGAGGTCTGCCGCTTCGTCCGGTCCGGACAGCACGACGATGCGCGTGGTTGTGCCGGTCGCACGCAAACGCAAGCCGTCGCCCAACGCGGCCACGCCGAACGCATCGGCATCACCGAGCGCGCGCGCGACACGCTCCAGGCCGTGACCGTAGCCGTCGGCCTTGACCACGGCCATTACCTTGGCCTTGCCGGCGCGTTCGCGCACACGCGCGAGGTTGCGGCGCAAGGCGCCCAGATGGATCGTCGCGAGCGCCGTGCGGCTCATTTATCCGAGAATCTTTCGGGATTTGGCGCAGGATGCGCCAACGTCGCGCGAATGCGCGTCGGGAGTCGACCCGAATTCACTTCGGGTCGAGCGACGCGAAAGTCGCGGCATGGACGCCCGATCTTTTGCATCATGGATAACGGTTGCCGTGGGATTCGGACGCCGTGCTCTCGAAACGCGTGTAACGGCCGAGGAAGGTAAGCTTGACCGTCCCGGTCGGTCCGTTGCGCTGCTTGCCGATGATGATCTCGGCCAGGCCCTTGTCGGCCGAGTCCTTGTCGTAATACTCGTCGCGATAGATAAACAGGATCAGGTCGGCATCCTGCTCGATCGCGCCGGACTCGCGCAGATCGGCCATCACCGGACGCTTGTCGGTGCGCTGCTCCAGCGAACGGTTGAGCTGCGAGAGTGCGATCACGGGGATGTTCAGCTCCTTGGCCAGGGCCTTTAGTCCACGGGAGATTTCCGATATTTCCGTGGCGCGATTCTCCTTGTTTCCGGGCACCGCCATCAGCTGCAGGTAATCGACGACGATCAGGCCGAGGTCGTATTGGCGCTTCATGCGCCGCGCGCGCGCGCGCAGTTCCGCCGGCGACAGCGCGGGCGTATCGTCGATCAGGATCTTCGTCTCCGACAGCAAGGTGATCGCGCTGGTTACGCGCGGCCAGTCCTCTTCGGCCAGGTCACCGTTGCGCAAGTGCTGCTGGTCGATGCGGCCGAGCGAGGAAATCAGGCGGAAGGCAAGCTGCGAGGCCGACATTTCCATCGAAAAGATCGCCACCGCCTTGCGCGACTTGATCGCCGCGTGTTCGGCCATGTTCACCGCGAGCGCGGTCTTGCCCATCGACGGGCGCGCCGCGACGATGATGAGATCGGCCGGTTGCAGGCCCGAGGTCAACTCGTCGAGATCCGCGAAACCGGTGGCCAATCCGGTGACCGCATCCTTGCTTTCGTAGCGACGCGAGAGGATCTGGAACGCCTCGTGCACCGCGGCGCGCATCTCCACATAGCTTTTCTTGCCGCGCGCGCCGGTCTCGGCGATGTGGAACACGCGCTGTTCGGCCTCCGCGAGGATCTCCTCGGACTTGCGCCCCTCGGGCTGAAAACCGTCGCCGACGATTTGCGTGCCGGCCTCGATGAGCTGGCGCAGCACGGATTTCTCGCGCACGATGCCGGCATAGGCGAGGATGTTCGCGGCGCTCGGCGTCGCGTTGGCGAGCTGGATCACGTAGGCCACGCCGCCGACCTCGTCGGCCAGGCCGCTGGATTCGAACCACTCGCCCAGTGTCACCGCATCGCAGGGCTGATTCTTGCTCGCCAGATCGCCGATCGCGCGGAAGATCAGGCGGTGGTCCCTGCGGTAGAAGTCCTCTTCGCCGAGCTTGTCGGCGATGCGTTCCCAGGCGTGCTCGTCGAGCATGAGTCCGCCGAGCACGGCCTGTTCGGCATCGATGGAATGCGGCGGCACGCGCAACGCGTCGACGCGCGCGGAGGAAAACATCCTGTCGGGTGAAGCGGCCATGCGCATCCTCGTCGGGCAATGCCGGCGATCATACTCAGCGCCGTCTCACCGCGCGATACGATAACCGTGTGGATAAGCTGTGGGGCGATAAGCGGCGTCATTCCCCTGTCCCGCTGGCGGGAGAGGGGCAAAAACAAAGGGCGCCTCGCGGCGCCCTTGTCATTGCGCGGTGCGCGGTGTGCTCATTCCTCCGCCGCCACCGTGACTTTGACAATCGTATGCACGTCGGCATG
>JAJXWU010000246.1 GCA_021781425.1 Pseudomonadota bacterium | reverse complement strand
TTGCCGCAGCATTCGCAATGACTGCGCAATTCGAGCACGGCAGCTAACTCCCGCGTTTGCTGTGCGCCGCCGGCAAGTGCAGCAGCCGGCGCAGTTTCGCTTCGACCTGCGCCGGCTCGCCGCCGCCGTCGCGCCGATAAATGATGTCGCCCTTGGCATCGACCAGGAACAAGCCGGGCGTGCCTTCCACGCCATAGGCATCGGCGATCGCGTCGCCATCGCGCACCAGGCTGAAGGTCAGATGGCGCTCGCGCAGGGTAGCCGCGGGATGGCCGTCATCCTTGATGTCGATCGCGTACACAGCGAGCCGGTCCCGGCCCGCCGCATTGTATACATCTTGCAGATACGGCATCAGTGCCTCGCAATACGGACACCAGGTCGCCCAGAACAGCAGCAGCGCCGGATGCGGCAAATGCTTGGGGTCGAACGTGATCGTCTTGCCGTCTGCGCCCTTGCCCTGCCAGGCCAGCGCGTGCGTGGAGGCGAGCGCCGGGGCAACGAGCAGGCACAGCAATAGCGCGTTGATACGAAGAACCAGGCGCATGGCGAACTCCTCGGCAATGACGCACAATCGACCGGTCGCACCGCGGAAACCTTACGCCATGAGCGAACATCTTGCGAGCATCCACTGGCGACGCGGCAACGCGGCATTCGGCAAGGGTCATTATGCGCGCGCACACGTCTGGCATTTCGACGGCGGCGCCACGGTGCACGCCTCGGCCTCGCCGGGCATTGTCCCGGCGCCCTGGTCCGACGCGGCCGCGGTCGATCCCGAGGAAGCTTTCGTCGCCGCGCTGGCAAGTTGCCACATGCTCTGGTTCCTGGCGCTGGCTTCGGCCAAGGGCTTTGTCGTCGACAGCTACGAGGACGAAGCCGTCGGCGCGATGCGCGAAATCGCGCCGGGCAAATCGATGATCGCGGAAATCGTCCTGCGCCCGCACGCGACATTCGACCCCGCGCACGCCGCCACGCGCGAACAACTCGATGCGCTGCACCACACAGCGCACGAGCGCTGTTTCCTGGCCAATTCGGTGAAGACGAAAATCCGCATCGAGGCACGCTGAAGGCTGGCGGAAAGCAACGCCGCCGGGCATGCTACGGGCTTCGCGTTTTCCGGATTTGCCCATGAATACCGTTGCGCCGCGCGCCTACCGTTATTACGATTTCATCCTCGGCGCGTTCGTCTGCGTGCTGCTGTGCTCGAACCTGATCGGCCCGGCGAAAGTGGCGCAGGTGCATCTGCCGCTGATCGGCGAATTCACGTTCGGCGCCGGCGTGCTGTTCTTTCCGATCTCCTACATCTTCGGCGACATTCTCACCGAGGTCTACGGCTACGCCCGCGCGCGGCGCGTGATCTGGTCGGGTCTGACCGCGCTGGTGTTCGCCTCGATCATGGCCACGGTGGTCGTGAAACTGCCGCCCGCAGCGCACTGGCACGAACAGGCGGCGTACGAATCGATTTTCGGTCAGACCCCGCGCATCGTGCTGGCATCGATCACCGCGTTCTTCTGCGGCGAATTCGTCAATTCGTACACTTTGGCAAAAATGAAAGTGTGGACGAATGGCAACGCGCTGTGGTCGCGCATCATCGGCTCGACCATCTGCGGCGAAGGCGTGGACTCGCTGGTGTTCTATCCGACCGCCTTCATCGGCGTGTGGGACGCGAAACTCGTATTCACCGTGATGGTGTCAAATTACATACTCAAGGTGCTGTGGGAAATCCTCGCCACGCCACTGACCTACCGCGTCGTCGCCGCGCTCAAACGCGCCGAGAACGAGGATTACTACGACCGCGGCACGAACTTCACCCCGTTCGCGCTGGAAACCTAGCCGGCTGCCCACGGCGCCCGGCGCGGGCGCGCAGTCGAAGCGTCAGATTTACGCGTCTTCCAGCTCGATCACGATGCCGCCGTCCTCGGCGCGCTCCACGCGCGTGATGCCGGGGCACTCGGTTTCGAGCCGCCGCAGATGCCGTTCGCGGCCCGCCTCGCGCTGCATTCCCGGCGTCGCCGCATTGCGCCGATTGGCGTTGGCCAGAATCGAAATCACGGCGGTCTGCAATTTGCCGTCGTCCCAGGGCTTCTGGATGAAGCGGGTCAATTGCGCCTCGTTGATGGCGGCGATGATCGCATCGCGATCGGCGTAGCCGGAGATGATCACGCGCGGGACGTTCGGCTGGGTATCCATCAGCCGGATGAGAAATTCCACCCCGTTCATCGAGGGCATGCGGTAGTCGGAGATGATCAGATCGAACTCGGTTTCTTCGCAGCGCTCGATCGCCGCCTCCGGCGAAGTGAACAGGTCGAGCTTCAACGCTTCGCCATCCAGACGGCCGGCATCGATCGACGCCAGGCTGCGCCGCAGCGCGTTGAGGATATTCGGTTCGTCGTCGACGAGCAGTACGCGATACATGGTATCTACTCCTTGCCCGGTGAGCCGGACTGGTGGATGGGCAGTTCGATCTGGAACATCGTGCCCTGCCCCGGCGCGCTGGTCACCTCGATCGTGCCGTGGTGCTTGGTCACGATGCCATAGGAAATCGCCAAGCCCAGACCGGTACCCACGCCGATCGGCTTGGTCGTGAAAAAGGGATCGAATATGCGCGGCAGCAAATCCGCGGGAATGCCATCGCCATCGTCGCCGATGCAAATGCGGATCTTGTCGCCGCAGCGCTCGGTGCTGACGGTGATCAAGCCGTGCGTCTTGATCGCCTGACCGGCGTTGATGAACATGTTCATGAACACCTGATTGAGCTCGGACGGCAGGCATTCGATCAGCGGCAACTCGCCGAATGTTCTGACCACCTGCGCCTTGTATTTGAGTTCGTTCCAGACGATGTTCAGGGTGGACTCGAGGCCCTCGTGCACGTCGGCCTGCACCCAGTCGTCCAGATTGTCGCGACGGGAGAAATCCTTCAGGTCGCTGACGATCTTGCAAACGCGGTCGATGCCGTCGCGCGATTCCTCCAGCAATTGGCGCACGTCAGTGACGAGAAATTCCAGATCGCACTCGTGGCGCACCTGTTCGACCAGGCCGGCCGCCGCCGCGTCACCGGGATCGGACGCCGCGGCCGCGTACGCGTGCATCGCCGCGAGCAACTGGCCGATGTACTGCTGCAGCGAATTCAGGTTTGATTTGACGTAGCCGATCGGGTTGTTGATCTCGTGCGCCACACCGGCGGCGAGCTGACCGATCGAGGCAAGTTTTTCGCTCTGGATTACCTGTTCCCGCGCCCCTTTCAGACGGCCGTAGGCGACTTCCAGATCGATGTTGCGCTGGTGCAACTCCGCTTCGCGCGCGTAATCGGCGGTGATGTCGCGCAGCGAAAGCCCGTAGGGCGCGCCGCAATCCGGGCCAAGGCACGACACCTGCACGAGCAGGACGCACTGCCGTTCGCCGGCGCCGTCGAGCGCAACCTCTCCCGTCCAGGTTCCGCACTCCCGGCACGCTGGCATCGCCTCGGCGGGCAGCAAGCCGGGGTGCCAGTCGCGCACGCATCGCAGATCCCGCTGCGGATTTTCCGGATTCAACACGTCGGCGAAGATCTTCGCCGCGCGATTGGCGTAGATCACGCGCTCGTCGGCCTCGAACACCAGGACCACCATGGACGATGCGCCGACGAAATCCTGCAGGCAGCAAGCGATGTCGCGATCCGGCGTGTTCATGCGCAGCGACGGCAGGCGGGACACGATGCCGGACTCGTTGCGGTCGCGGCTTCGCGCCGGCCGCGGGGCCGCAGGCGATTCGGCCGTCGCGGTTGCCGAGTGGGTCGAGACCTGCGTCGCTTTCATTCCGATCACCTGCGCGGTTGCTACTGGCGGTGGGGGCATCCTAGGCAGCACACGACGCCCGCACAATCCGCACAACTACCTATCCAGGCCTGGATTCGTCCCGGCGCGGGCGTCGCGAAAAGGATCGGCGTATCATCAAGTCCACGATCACGTCGCGGGATTGCCGGTGGCACGCATGCTCGGCACGAAGGACACGCACGATTCCGGGCGCCTCGCCGCGCTCGTCGAGTCTGCGCACGATGCGATCATCGGGAAGGATCTGCACGGCATCGTCACGAGCTGGAACCGGGGTGCCGAGGAAATGTTCGGGTACCGCAGCGAGGAGATGATCGGCGCCTCGATCCGCCTCATCGTACCCGCTGACCAACAGCAAGAAGAACACCGGAT
>JAJXWU010000114.1 GCA_021781425.1 Pseudomonadota bacterium | reverse complement strand
TGCGCACGGCCAGCGTCTCACAGGTGCGCCAGCCGATTTACCGGCGCTCCGTCGCGCGTTGGCAGTCCTACGCGGACATGCTGGCGCCCGTGCTTGCAAGCCTGGATTAGCCTGGTGTAGGCTCGCTGGTTTGTGGGGGGGGGCTGCTACTTGCAGCCTGTGCGCTCAACTCAGGGGGGAAGCAATGGACACCAAGTTTTCCAAGTTGCGTTTCGAACAATTCGCCAAGGGGGCCGCGGCGGCGGCGATCGTCGGCGCAATGGCGATGCAGGCAGGTGCGGCCAACGCCAATGACGTGAAGACTCACAGGAACTCGCCGACGGCTACGGGAAGCATCGCCGTGCACGCCGGCAATGCGGTGTGGTATCTGAATACCAACATCACTTTCACTACGATCAGCAGCAACTGGGGCTTCAGCGAGGCAAGTCTGCATACTGCCGCCGGCACCAGAACCGATGCGTACGACGGTGTGCTGAGCTGGCTGGTCAGCACCGGCACACCCGGTGCTGCCGACGGCTACAGAAGCCCTGGCGGCGTCGTGGACATCTCACCGAACAATCCCCCATCGAATCCGGCCGTACCCACGACGGTTACCGGGACAACCCAGTCGCTGGCCGGATTGAACGTGAGCGGACAGGTCTATTTCCCGGTCAACAAGGCCGTCGTGCGTTCCATTCTCAATTTGCAGAATCCGACCGGGGCAGACATCACGGTCAACGTGGAAAGCACGAATAATCTGGGTTCCGACAGCAATACGGTCATCGACGCGACCAGCAGTGGCGACAACCCGTTCAATTACGCGAACGACCACTGGTTCGTCAGCAGCCAGGGAAATCCCCTCATACCCAAGGACCCGGTACTGACATTTGCACTCAGCATGGCCGGCGCGCCGGTGCAGCCCGTGGGTGTGCAGGGACCGACCAATGGCAACGACAGACCCTATTGGGAATATACAATCACGGTTCCTGCCGGACAGACCCGAAGCCTGATGGTTTTCAGTCAGCTGTCTGACACCATCGCCGATGCACAGACGGATGCCGCGGCGTTCAACAGCAACGCCTCGTTGCAGGCGAGCGGGTATCTGGCGGGTCTCACGCCGACCCAGCAAGGCCAAATCGTCAATTGGGCCCTGAGTGCGACGACCGCACCGATACCAACGCTTGGCCGGTGGGCCATGCTGCTGCTGTCCGGCTTGGTGGCCATTTTCGGGCTGACACGCTTCAAGTCCTTGCGGCGGCGTTTTTCGCAAACGACCTAAGGCGGGCAACGTGATGCGCTGGCGTGTCGCGTTGCTTGTCGTTTGAATACCCCACGACTTCGGCGCGCAGCGCTCGGTGCGTATCGGCACCGGATTCCTCGGCCGCACACGGCGTGCGGTCGACGAGGTGGAGCGGGTCGCGCGCGGACAATTCGCCACGGCAACATGCCCTGCCGATGATGGGAATCGGCGGCGACACCCACAACGCCGTCCGGGCGCGCAAGCAGCGCGATGGCCGCGTCGATCTAGACGTCGGAGTTTCGGTCTGCCCCATGCTGTCATCTGCGCTGAATGCGGCGGATATATCGCGCAGGCCGACGGTTCCGTGCGAAAATCAGCAACACGCGCTCGTAGCTCAGCTGGTCGAGCCGTGAGCGCACACGCGATGCGATGAAACGCATCGCGTGCGACCAGCGAGGAGGAGGCAAGGATGCCGACTGGACGACCGCACTACGGACGGTTCCGTGCGAAAATCCGCCACACGCGCCCGTAGCTCAGCTGGATAGAGTAGCGGCTTCCGAAGCCGTTGGTCGGGGGTTCGAATCCCTCCGGGCGCGCCAAATTTACAATCGCGCTTTGTCGTGATTCCCGGCCCTCGCGCATCGCGCTCGGGCGTTCGTCGACGCGCGAACCCGTGGTTCGCAAGCGCGTCGTCTCACCCTCCGGGGCGCCAAACCCACAGATGTGGCCACATCATAGTTACGCCCGGGGTGTGGAAAATTCCGAATCCATGCCAATCGTTCTTGGCCCCCTCAAGCCGAAAGCGGGGGAAGTTTCTTTTTACTTTAGGAAAAATCAACGGCGATTGCGGTTTCATTGCGGCCCGGCCTGAACCTCGGCGCTACTCAAAACGAGCTTGCGTCGGGCCGAGCCTAACTGTTCTGCGCGCGTCACTGGTATGGATATGGACGGGGCCTTCCTCAGTTTTCCCGAGAGACCGATCGCGCGGACCGATCCGATGCTGCAAGGCTTGGTAGATCGCTCACTGCGCAAAATAGTGCCGGTGTTCGACCGTCTCGCGCGGGTATTGGCATGAGCGCCGGGCTCGCCGACGCGATGCTCGCCCTGCAGTCGCACGGCTGGTTCCTGCTCGGCGCAGCTGGCCAGGCCGTGTTCACTTCGCGTTTTCTACTGCAGTGGATGTACAGCGAGCGGCGCGGATACAGCACGATTCCGCTGGGGTTCTGGTACGCCAGCCTCGCCGGCGCCGCGCTGCTGCTCGGCTATGCGATTCACCTGCGCGACCCCGTATTCACTGCCGGCCAGGGCGGGGGCATGCTGATCTACCTGCGCAATCTGCAATTGCGCTGGCGCGAGGCGCGAGCTGCCGGCGAAAGTCCATGCTGACCCTGAGCCAAGACCAGGCGCTCTGGTTCAGCGCGGGCTTTCTCGGCCAAGCGCTGTTCGGCGCCCGCTTCCTGCTGCAATGGCTGTACAGCGAAGCGCACGGCCGCAGTGTGGTGCCAGCGGCGTTCTGGTACCTGAGCACCATCGGCGGGGCAATCCTGCTTGGCTACGCCATCCATCGTGGCGAAATGGTCTTCATCGCCGGTGAAGCAACCACCCTGGTGATTTTTCTGCGCAACTTGCAGCTGTTACCCCGTCGCGGCGACGATCGCTGAGTGCGCGGCAGCGGCGCGCGATTAAGGAATCGACCATGTTTGACAAGCTGGGTACGCCGTGGCGCGCCCGAAGCGACGCGGCCACCGTGACGCGCCAGTCGCTGATTGCGATTCTGCTGCTCGGGCTGTTGTTGGGCTTCGCATTCCAGGGCACGCGCGGCCTGTGGAGTCCCGACGAGGGCCGTTATGTCGATGGCGCAGTGCAGATGCTCGACTCGGGCGATTTGCTGGCCCCAGCCTACAGCCCGGAGCAGCCGAATTTCTCCAAGCCGCCGCTGACCTACTGGGTGATCGCCGCCTCGCTCGAGACCTTCGGCCGCAATACCGCGGCCGCACGCGCGCCCTTCGCGCTTGCCTTCGCCGCTACCCTGCTTTTGCTGTACGCCATGGGCCGTCAACTCGTGCCGGAACGTCCCTGGCTACCCGTGCTGGTCTATGCTTGCGCGCCATTTCCGTTCCTGGCCGCGAACATCATCAGCACGGACGCGTTTCTGTGCTTGTTCGAGGCGCTGGCGTTGCTCGGCTTCCTGCGTGCAGCTTTCGGCACTGACCCCGCGTGGGGTCGGCGCTGGGTTCTTTTAACATGGCTGGGCTTCGGCCTCGCATTTCTAACCAAGGGACCGCCTGGCCTCATCCCGCTGTTGGCGATCGTGCCGTTCGTACTGCTCCGTGACGGTTGGCGAGGACTAGGGCGCCTGTTCGCGCCGGCCGGCTTGGCCGTATTTCTGCTGGTTGGCGGCAGCTGGTACGTGCTGGCCATGTTGCGCTATCCGTGGCTGCTGCATTACTTCCTGCATCGCGAAGTGTATGACCGGATGTTCACCGCTGTGCAGCAGCGTCATCCAGGACCGTTCGGCTGGATCGTAGTCTACGTGCCCACGCTGGTACTCGGCTCGCTGCCGTGGTGGCCGATGCTGCTCGGCCGCAAGTCGCGCGCGGCGCTGGCCGAGGACTGGCGCGAAGCCAGGCGCCGCCGCCACGGACCCGAACAGTTCCTGCTTCTGTGGTTGCTGCTGCCCTTGCTGGTGTTCTGCCTGGTGCAGTCGCGTCTGCCGCTGTACATACTGCCGCTGTTCCTGCCGCTCTCCCTGCTGCTTGCACTGGCGTTGCGTCGGCGCGTTGTCCCGGGCAGCGCCGCCCAAAAGCTGGCGCTGGGTCTGTGGATCGTCGCACTGCTGGCGGTCAAGGCCAGCGCCGCTTGGCTGGCGCATCCCGCGGCGGACAATCGCCTCGCCGCGCAGCAGCTCGCTGCATTGGCGAAAAACCATGCCTACAGGTCGGTCGTCTTCGTCGAGAACACCGCTCTGGGCTATGACATCGAAGAGCAGACGCCTTGGGGCTTGCGTCTCTACCTGGGCAAAACGATCTACGGCATAGCTTGGCGTAAGCCCCAGGCCGAAGCCGCGTTGTGCCGCGTGCTGCGCCGGCACGGACCCGCGCTGTTGGCACTGGATTCGGCGTTACAGCCCGAAACGGCCGAAGCCGCTATCGCCGGCTGCGGGTTGCACGGCGCCATTCGAATTGGCGCATGGCGCCAGCGCACACTAATCCTGGTCGGCGGCTGAACCGCACAGCGTCACCAACGAGCGAGCTTAATCATGTGCGGAATCTGCGGCATTGTGAGTCGGAATACGGACCGGCAACTTCCTGCGCCAGAGCGCACGGTACGCCGCATGCTCCGGCAAATGGCGCACCGTGGGCCGGACGGCAGCGCGCTGGTGGTGCGCGGCGGCGTGGTGATGGCGGCGAACCGGCTGGCGATACGCGGCATAGACGAAGCGCAGCCGCCGCTGACGGAGCATCGAGACGGCATTCTGGTCGCCTGCAACGGCGAGATCGACAACCACCGCGAGCTGCGCCGTTTCCTCGCCCGATGCGGCCACGAAGTGCCGTCCAGCACCGACGTCGCCGTCATCGCGCCGCTGTATCTGGAAAAAGGCCTGGCCTTCGTGGAACACCTGCAGGGCGTGTTCGCGCTGGCGCTGTGGGATGCACGTCTGCAGCGGCTGATCCTTGCCCGCGACCCGGCTGGCGAACGCCATTTGTACTACTCCGACACCAGCCCTACGATCCTGTTCGCCTCGGAACTTGCAGCGCTGGCGGATGCTACCGGCGCCACGGCGCCGCTCGACCGCGAAGCCCTCGCGCACTTCCTGCAGGAAGGCTATTGCCCCGCGCCGCAAAGCCTGCTCGCCGGTCACCACAAATTGCGCCCCGGCGAAATGATCGTGTTCGAGCCGAATCGAGCCCGCCACCTGCGCTACTGGCATTTTCCGCGGCGGCCGGCCACGCCGACGACGCCCACGCCTCGCTCCTTCGACCCCGTGCTGCGCGAGGCGGTGCAGCGGCAGAGCGAGATCGACGTGCCCTTCGGCGTGCTGCTCAGTGGTGGTCTGGATTCCGCCCTGATCGCCGCGGTGGCGCGCAGCTTGCGCCCTGCGCGGCAGCTGCCGGCATACTGCATCCGCTTCGCCGAGGCCTCATTCGACGAGGGGCGTGAAGCCGAGCGCATCGCAGCGCGGCTGGGTTGTCCCTTCGTGCCGGTGACGGTCACGGCGGACGACATGCCATCGACGCTGCGCGAACTGGTGACGACGACCGGCGAACCGCTGGCCGATCCGGCCTGGCTGCCGCTGGCACAAGTGGCCCAGCGCGCTTCCCGGGACGTGCGCGTACTGCTGGCCGGCGAAGGCGCGGACGAGTTGTTTGGCGGCTATCCCACCTATTTCGGCGCCCAGTTCGCCCGGCACTACGCGCGGTTGCCTGCCGCACTGCGCGAAGTCCTGCGCCGCGGCATCGAGCGCCTGCCGCCCAGCGATCGCAAGGTCACGCTGTCCTTCCTGCTCAAGCGTTTCGTGCGCGGCCAGGAACTGGACGGACTGGCACGGCACCGGTTGTGGACCTCGCATATAGCGACGGAATGGCTGCGCCGACTGGGCGTCGAACCGCCGGCCTGGGAGGCACAGGACATCGACGAGCTGCCACTGCTCGATGCCGTGCAGCACCACGACTTCGCGCATACCCTTCCGGAGGCGCTGCTGGCCAAGGCCGATCGCGGCGGCATGTTGCGCGGCGTCGAGATCCGTGCACCCTACCTTGATTCCACGGTGATCGAATTTGCCGCCGCACTGCCTGCGCAGGCGCGCGTGCGCGGACTGACCACCAAAGTCTTCCTCAAGAACTATGCACGGCTTTACCTGCCTCGCGCCGTGACGCACCGTCGCAAGCGCGGGCTTTCGGTGCCGTTGTCGGCCTGGTTGCGCGGCCCTTTGCGCGATTGGGCGCAGGCACGCCTCTCGTGCTCCGCGCTGGCCGAAGCCGGCTTGTGCAATCGCGCCGCGCTGGAGTTGTGGGCCGAGCACCAGGCGCGCAAGGCCGATCACGCCAGGGCAATCTGGACCCTGCTTGTGCTCTGCGAATGGCTGGAGTGGCGGCGCACAATCGGCAACCGGCTAACGGATTTCCCCGATGTCGCCGCAGCGTCGCTCTGACCCGCTCGCGCCCGTCGGTCGTCGACCCTTCACGCAGGCCGCGGTCACGCTCGGCCCGTCGCGCACGGCTTCGAGTGCCGGCATCGCGTACGACTGACCGGTGCTCTCTCCTGCCCGGGCGACCCGTCGCCGACGCATGCGCGATGTCATAATCGGCATCTCCGACCCATCGGAACCGGCGCGTGAAACCCTTCGGCACCCCGCACACCGACACCGCGATCCGCGTCATGCTGCTCGGCTCGGGCGAACTCGGCAAGGAAGTGGCGATCGAGCTGCAGCGCTTCGCGGTCGAAGTGATTGCGGTTGACCGCTACGTCAACGCGCCGGCGATGCAGGTCGCGCATCGCAGCCATGTGATCAACATGCTGGACGGCACGGAAATCCGCCGCGTCATCGCCCTGGAAAAACCCGATCTCGTGGTGCCCGAGATCGAGGCGATCCACACGCCGACCCTGGTCGAGCTGGAAAAATCCGGCCTCACCGTGATTCCGACTGCGCGCGCGGCATGGCTGACGATGGATCGCGAAGGCATCCGCCGCCTCGCCGCCGAGGAACTGAAGCTGCCGACCTCGCCGTACCGCTTCGTCGACACGCCGGAACAGTACCGCGCCGCGATCGCCGCGATCGGCTATCCGTTCGTGATCAAGCCGGTGATGAGTTCCTCAGGTCACGGCCAGAGCATCGTGCGCGCGGCCGACGCGGTCGACGCGGCGTGGGCGCATGCGCAATCCGGCGGGCGTGCGGGCCGCGGCCGCTGCATCGTCGAAGGTTTCGTCGATTTCGATTATGAGATCACACAACTCACCGTGCGCCACGCCGGCGGTACCGCGTTCTGCGCGCCGATCGGACATCGTCAGGAGGCCGGCGATTACCGCGAATCCTGGCAGCCCCAGGCAATGAGCGACGTGGCATTGGCCGAGGCTCAGCGGCAGGCGCGTGCCATTACCGACGCGCTCGGCGGTCGCGGCGTGTTCGGGGTCGAGTTCTTCGTCAAAGGTGACGCCGTGATTTTCTCCGAGGTCAGCCCGCGTCCGCACGACACAGGTCTGGTCACGCTGATCTCGCAGGACCTGTCCGAATTCGCCCTGCATGCTCGCGCGATTCTCGGTTTGCCGATTCCGGCGATCCGTCAACTCGGGCCCTCGGCATCCACGGCTGTGCTCTGCCATGGCAAGGGCGGTCGGCCGCGCTATCGCGGCGTGCATGAGGCATTGGGGGAGGCGGACACCATGCTGCGCCTGTTCGGAAAACCCGAGGTTGATGGCCACCGGCGCATGGCGGTGACGCTGGCGCGCGATGCGAGCATCGAAGCCGCGCGCGCAAAGGCGAATCGCGCCGCGGCACATATTGTTGTCGATCTGGGTTTCTGATCGACGCCGGATTTTGTGCATCCCCCCTCTCTCGCTGGCGGGAGAGGCGACCACGCGTGTCGCATTCGGCCGGACCGGATGCCGATCAGTCTGGCGTCGCCGCGCCGGCAAAACCCTGCTGCCGCCAAGCCTCGTAGACGACCACGGCGACCGCGTTGGACAAATTAAGACTGCGATTGTCCGGCCGCATCGGCAGGCGCAGACGTTGCTCCGGCGGCAGCGCGTCGAGCATGGCTTGCGGCAGGCCGCGCGTTTCCGGGCCGAACAGCACCGCGTCGTCCGCGCCGAACTGTACCTTCGTATACAAATGCCGACCGCGCGTGGACAGCGCGAACAGGCGCGCCGGGCGCACGTCCGCCGTGAAGGCTTCGAGCGAATCATGCACGGCAACCGCGGCGAACTCGTGGTAATCCAGGCCCGCGCGACGCAGCTTGGCGTGGTCCAGATCGAAGCCGAGCGGACGGATCAGGTGCAATCGCGCGCCGGAATTGGCGCACAGGCGGATCGCGTTGCCGGTGTTCGGTGGGATCTCGGGTTGATACAGAACGACGTGTAGCATTGCGCAATCAATTGCCCGGTCCGGAGCAGGATTTGGCGAGTGGTGCGATGCGTGCCGCGTCGACCTGTTCCGCCGTGGCCGAAACCGGCGCCTGCGGAAATTCGATGCGCACATCGAGGTTCTTCAGTTTCGCGTCGCGGATATTCGACATCCCGGCAAAACGCAGCAGACGGCGCGAGCGGCGGTCGTAAGTCACATCGATATGCGGCGCCAGAAATGCGTACCAGGCGCCTAGCGCCAGCCGCAGGGTCAGGTGCGACGCGTCGCTGGCAGCGTCTATCCTGCGCAAGTCGAACGCATAGAACGCGCGCTTGCTTGGCACCAGGAAATCGAAACGCAAGGTGTTGCCGCGCGCCAGCGCATCCCAATGCCGGTGCACATAGGTGTCGAAACCGGCGTCGATCACGCCATCCGCAGGCAGGACCAATGGCGCGGATTTCTCGCCTTGATCCGGCGCGCGTTGCACGTATACCGTGCGCGCGCCGTCGCGGCCGCGCACGCCTTCGCGATAACCCCAGCGCGCATCCAGCATGTCGAAATCCGGCGCTTGCGCGTTACCCTCGTCATGGATCGTCTTGCGCGCGAAGGGTTTTCCGTCCGGGCACGTGTAGACGACGAAACGATCGCGATCGAGCAGGTAATGCGTTTCGTGGTAGACCAGCGCGCCGCCGTCGGCGAGATAGGCATGACCGGTCCAGGCGTCGGCGGCGAGAGCGGGAAAAACGGCGAGTGCGAGCAGGGCGGCGGCTATACTTTTTCCCTTCCGGATTCTGTTCATCGAACGAGTATGCCCACGGTCCAGGTCAACGGCACGTCAATTTACTACGAACGCGAAGGCAGCGGCCCGTCGTTGCTGATGATTCACGGCCTGGGTTCCAGCGGCGACGACTGGGCGTTCCAGCGCGAGGATTTCGCCCGGCACTTCACGCTCATCCTGCCCGACTTGTGCGGCGCAGGACGCAGCGCCAAACCGCCGGGGCGGTATTCCATCGGCCGATTCGCGGCGGATTTGTGGGCGCTGCTCGATGCGCTCGGCGTCGAGTCCACAAATATACTCGGCTTCTCGCTCGGCGGCGCGGTGGCGCAGGAAATGGCGCTGACGCAACCGGCGCGTGTGCGACGCCTCGTGCTGTGCAACGCGCTCGCGAATTACCGCACCGACACGCCGCGCAAATGGCTGGAAGCGCGCCTGCAGGTCGCGATGGTGCATGTTCTCGGCCTGCGCCGCACCGCCAGACTCATCGCCAATCGCCTGTTCCCGCACGAGGACCAGGCGCCCAAGCGCCAGCGCGTGATCGACGTGGTCGGCGCGAATCCGAAAGCGGCCTACCTCGCCACCATCCATGCCCTGATCGGCTGGAACGCACTGGAGCGCATCCACACGATCGCCTGCCCGGTGCTGATCCTGGCCGCGGAATTCGACTACACGCCATTGGAAGAAAAGCGCGCCGAAGCCGCACACTTTACCCGCGTCGAATTTGTTGTGATGAAAGGCTCGCGTCACGGCACGCCGTTCGACGCGATCGAGGAGTTCAACCGACGCGTGCTGAAGTTTCTGATGGATGAGGGGTCAGTGCGCGTGTCTGCTCACCAGCCGATCTCCGCGCCTTTGTAATCGACGAACCGCCCCGCATCGTGCGTGGTCGCCGCATCCAGCACCTTGAGCAATCCGGCGACGGAATCCTGCGGCGTGACAGGCGCATTGGCGCCGCCCATATCCGTGCTGACCCAGCCGGGACTGACGCAGAACACGGTGATGCCGCGCGGCGTCAGGGCGGCGGCGAGCTGACGCGTAGCCATGTTGAGCGCGGCCTTGGCCATGGCATAGCTGGGTGTGCCAAAGCTCGTGGTGAATGACTGCGAGCCCAGACGCGAAGATATGTTCATCACCTTGGCGTGCGGTGATTTTTCCAGCAGCGGGCATAGTGCCTGAGCAAGCAGAAGCGGGCCGGCCGCATTCGCGGCGAAACTGTCGACGAGCGATTTGTGCGCAATCGCGCCGAAGCGCTCGTTGGAGACCAGCATGCCGGCATTGTTGATCAGCGCGTCCAGCGCATCGGTGAGTGCGCCGGTTTCGCGCACGGCTTCGGCAATGGATCGCTCGCTGGCCAGATCCAGCGGCAGCACATGCAGATGGCCCGGATGCGCGGCGGCGAGTTCGGTCAGTGCCAGCGCCTTGCCCGGATGGCGGCAACAAGCGATGACGCGGTCACCGCGTGCCAGCAGTTGGCGGACAAATTCAAGGCCAAGGCCGCGATTGGTGCCGGTGACGAGTAGGCGCTTCATGATTCGACTCCTTGCTGCGGCCAGTTTAGCGTGCTGCGATCCCGATCACGCCAGTGCAAAGCGGGAATGGTTACAATTCCTAACATGAAAGTTCTAGTGACGGGGGGAGGGGGCTTTCTCGGCCACGCGATCTGCAAGCAGCTCGCGGCGGCTGGCCATGCCGTGCGCGCGTTCAGCCGCAACCGGCATCCGGCGCTGGATGAACTCAAAGTCGAGCAGCGCATTGGCGACATCGCCAGCATGGATTTGGTCATCGATGCGAGCCGCGGCGTCGACGCGATCGTGCATTGTGCGGCCAAGGTTGCGCCGTGGGGCGCACTCGAAGATTTCTACGAAACCAACGTGCGCGGCACCGACAACGTGCTCGCCGCCTGCGAGTTGAACGAGATCGGCCGGCTGGTGTTCACCTCGAGCCCGAGCGTGGTGCAGAACGGCACCGACCAGGAAGGAATAACCGAATCCACGCCCTACGCGCGGCCGTTCATGAACGCCTATGCGCAGACCAAGGCCCTGGCCGAACAGCGCGTGCTGGCGGCGAATTCGCCGCAACTGGCCACCGTAGTGCTGCGTCCGCAGATCGTCTGGGGACCGGACGACTCCACTTTCCTGCCGGCCATCCTCGCGCGGGCGCGTGCCGGACGCCTGCGCTTCATCGGCAAGACGCCGAAGAAGATCGACACCGTCTATGTCGACAATGCCGCCGAAGCGCATGTGCTGGCGCTGGAAAAGCTTGGCGTCGGTTCGGCGGTCGCGGGCAAGAAGTATTTCATCAGTCAGGGCGAGCCGGTGTTCAACGAAGACCTGATCAACCGTTGGCTCAATGCGGGTGGGTTCCCGCCGGAAACGCGGCGCATCCCGCTCGGCCTCGCCCAGTTTCTGGCGCGTGCGTTCGAGGGCGTGTACGGCGCCTTGCGCATCCAGAGGGCGCCTCCGCTGACGCGCTTCGCGGTGGACCGCCTGTCCACGGCGCTGTGGTTCGACATCTCCGCGGCGCGCCGCGATCTGGGTTATGCGCCGCGCGTGAGCATGGCCGAAGGCATGGCGCGAGTGGCACAGCACCTCACGCGCGAACGTCTGCAAAAGCGCGGCTGATCAGGACCTGCTGCGCTCGACGGCTAACGCGCGCGGTGCTCGGAATCCTCATTTTGCAACAAGTAAATTCCGGTTCCTGCACTCCGGCCGCGCGCAATCTGTCTTCGCTCGCGACGATCCTGATTCAGTCGCAAACCGCACCCAACCGGCTAGAATCGCGGTGTGACCGACGCCTCGCGCCAACCCGATCCCCTGCTTGCCCGCCTCGGCACCGCGCTCGAAGGCGCGTTGAATCGCGCGCTGGCGCTTGATCCGGAATCCGGAGCAAACCTCACCGCGCTGGAAGGTCGGCGCATCGGCGTGGAACTGCGCGACATGAATCTGGCGCTGGCCATCGTTGTGCGCGATGGCAGGCTATGCGTCGGCCCGCATCGGGAATCGGCGCCGGATTTGAACGTGCGCGCCGCGCCGGCCAGCTTGCTCGCCTTTGCCCTGCGCCGCGGCGACGATGCCCCGCTGCCGCCGGGCAAGGTGGAGATTTCCGGCGACGCGCAATTGGCGCGCACGCTGGAAAAGGCCGCACGCAATTTCCGGCCGGACTTCGAGGAAGCGTTCGCCAAGACTTTCGGTGATGTTGTCGGCGTGGCGCTCGCACGCGCGTTTCGCGGCGCGTTCGCCTACGCGCGCGAATCCGTGCGCGCGCTGGCGCAGGACACGGCGGAATTCCTGCGCGAGGAAAGCCGCGATCTCGTCGCGCCTGCCGAAATGGAGTCATTTCTCGACGACGTGGATACCTTGCGCGAGCGCGCAGACCGGCTGGCTGCACGCATCGACCGCGTCGCTTCCCGCGGAGACGGCGTTTGACACCGCTCCGGCAAGTGCCGCGGCTGCTGCGCATCGCCGCCACCCTGGTGCGCTACCGCCTGGACGACCTCGTCGAAGGCGCGCACCTGTTCCGTCCGATCCGCTGGCTGCGTCCGCTGTTGCCGCGTCAGCGCCCGGACATCGCCCAGCTTCCGCGCGGTGCGCGCCTGCGTGAGGCGCTGATTGAACTCGGACCCATCTTCGTCAAGGCCGGACAGATTCTCTCGACGCGCCGCGACCTGCTGCCGGCCGACGTCGCCGACGAACTGGCGCTGTTGCAGGATCGCGTGCCGCCGTTTCCGGGCAGCGTCGCGCGCGCGATGATCGAGGTCGCGCTCGATGCACCGGTAGCGACATTGTATAAATCCTTCGACGAAACGCCGCTCGCCTCGGCCTCGATCGCGCAAGTCCATGCGGCGCAAATGCCGGATGGAAGGCACGTCGTGGTCAAGGTGCTGCGCCCGCGCATTCACGAAAAAATTGCCGCCGACATCGCCCTGCTGCGTGCGCTCGGCGAACTCGCGCAACGCTGGCATCCGGCGGCGGACAAGATTCGCCCGCGCGACATCGTCGCCGAAATCGAAACCACGCTCACCAACGAACTCGACCTGCAGCGCGAAGGCGCGAACGCCTCGCTGCTTCGGCGCAATTTCGCCGCCGCCGACGATCTTGTCGTGCCCGAGGTGTTCTGGTCGCATAGTGCCGAATCGGTGCTCACGCTCGAACGCGTGCACGGTATCGCGGTGGACGATCTGGCTGCGCTCGACGCTGCCGGCATCGACCGCATCGCGCTCGCCGAGAAGGGCGTACGCCTGTTCTACACCCAGGTGTTCCGCGACAATTTCTTCCATGCCGACGCGCATCCGGGCAACATCTGGGTAGATGCCACGCGGCGCGAAAATCCGCGCTTCATTGCGCTCGACTTCGGCATCATGGGCTCGCTGCCCGAGCGCGACCAGTTCTGGCTCGCCGAGAATTTCATGGCGATGTTCGAACGCGACTACCGGCGCATCGCGCAGTTGCACATTGCCGCCGGCTGGATTCCGGCCAGCGCGCGCGTGGACGAACTCGAAGCCGCGGTGCGCACGGTCTGCGAACCTTACTTCACGCGGCCGCTCGCGGAAATCTCCCTCGCCGAAGTCGTGGCGAAACTCTTTTCTGTGGCGCGCCGCTACCAGCTCACCCTGCAGCCGCAACTGATCCTGCTGCAGAAGACCCTGCTCAACATCGAGGGCATCGGCCGCCTGCTGCACCCGCAAATCGACATCTGGGCAACCGCGAAGCCCGTACTCGCAGGCATCCTGCGCCAGCGCCACAGCCCGCGCCGAATCTTGCACAAACTGCGCGAGCGTTTGCCGGAATGGATCGCGGCCGCGCCGGATATGCCGCAGCTCGTGCACACGTTTCTGAAGAAAGCCGCGGCCGGGGATTTCGACGCTGCGCGCACGGCGGAACTCGCACAGGGCGAACGCCTCGCGCGTGCGCAACGGCGGCAATTTGCCGTACTGCCGATTGGTGGCGTCGCGCTGCTCAGCGCCGCGTTGTTGTATGCCTTCGACATCCATGCCCCGCAATGGCTGCACGTTCCGGTTTCCGCGTGGATCGCGCTGGCGGTCAGCGCCACGGCGTTTGGGGTGGCGTGGCGACGGGCGGGTTAGAATCGCAGGCGTCCGGAGAAAGCCATGCCATCGTTCGACATCGTATCCAAGCTCGATTTGCACGAGCTGACCAATGCCGTGGATCAGGCCAGCCGCGAGCTCGGCAACCGTTTCGACTTCAAGGGCACCGATGCGGCGTTCGAGCGCGAGGGCGAGAGTACCGTCGTGCTCAAGGCGCAGGCCGAATTCCAGCTCAAGCAAATGCTGGAAATCCTGAAGCAACGCCTCGCCAGCCGGCATATCGATATCCGCAGCGCCGAGATCGCCGATGCAGAAATCAATCTGTCCACGGCGCGGCAAAAGGTGACGCTCAAGCAGGGCATCGACCAGCCGCTGGCGAAGGATATCGTCAAGCGCTTCAAGGACGCCAAGCTCAAGGTCGAGGCGCAGATCCAGGGCGACAAGCTGCGCGTCAGCGGCAAGAAGCGCGACGATCTGCAAACCGCGATGGCGCTGTTGCGTGCAGCGGCGGATATCAAGATGCCGCTTCAGTTTGAAAATTTTCGAGACTAGTGATGGTCGAGGTTGCTGCGTCGCTGCGCATTCCCGATTCGGAACTTTCCGAATCCTTCGTGCGCGCGTCCGGCCCCGGTGGCCAGAACGTGAACAAGGTGGCGAGCGCGGTGGAATTGCGTTTCGACGTGGCGCATTCGCCATCGCTGCCGGAAGCCGTGCGCGCGCGCCTGCTCGCGCGCCGCGATCGGCGGCTTACGTCGGATGGTGTGCTGGTGATCCAGGCCAACCGCTTCCGCGATCAGGGCAAGAATCGCGAGGATGCGCGCGCGCGCCTGGCCGACATCCTGCGCGCCGCGCTGCATGTGCCCGCGAGGCGCGTGGCGACAAAGCCGACGCGTGCGTCAAAAGAACGGCGCATCGCGTCGAAGAAGAAACGCGCGCTGCACAAGCGCACGCGCAGCAAGACGTGGGATCGCGAATGAGCGCGCCGGTTTTTCCGCATGCGCCGCCGCAGATGCCGCAGTACGCGCCGTCGTTCGCGGGTGCGGTGTGCCGTTGCCTGTACATGCGCTGCGGCTGGCGCGTGGCCGGCGAGCCGCCCGACGTGCCCAAACTCGTCGCCATCGCCGCGCCGCATTCGAGCAACTGGGACGTGATCTGGGGTCTGCTGATCAAGCTCGGCCTGCGTCTGGACGTGCGTTTCATCGGCAAGCGCGAGGCGTTCTTCTGGCCGCTCGGCCCGGTCCTGCGCAGTTTCGGCGGCATCCCCATCGACCGCAGACATGCGCAGAACGTGGTCCGCGAGATGGCCGAACTGTTCGCTGCGAACGAGCGCTTGTGGCTGGCGATCGCGCCGGAGGGCACGCGCAAGAAAGTAAAAGAGTGGAAAAGTGGATTCTGGCGCATCGCGCGTGCGGCAAACGTGCCGATCCTGCCGGTGTATTTCCACTATCCGGAAAAGACCATTGGCTTCGGCCCGTTGATTTATCCGAGCGACGATCTGGACGCGGACATGGCGCGCATCCGCGAATTCTATCGGCCGTGGATGGGGAAGAATCGCGGCACGACTTAGAAACCTCCGCACAACCTGCTGCGCTCGACATCTCGCACGCCGGCAGTGCTCGGCATCCTCATTTACTCGACTGTAAACTCCGGTTCCTGCGCGCTGGCGACGTGCGATCTGTCTTCGCTCGCGACGGTTCTGCGAAGATTTCTACCGCTCCGAGTGCCCCGACTCGTAATAATCGCGGCGCGCGAACAATCCCGGCTTGATCAGATCCACGAACGCGCGCGCCTGCGGCGACAGGTACTTGCCCTTGCGTATCACCACGCCGTAACTGCGCTGCGGAAAGAAGCGGCGCATGTTGCGCACGGCAAGGCGCTGGTGATCTTCCGGCGCGATGCAGATGCCGGTGACGATGGAAATGCCCAGTCCCATGGCCACGTATTGCTTGATCACTTCCCAGCCGCCGACTTCGATCGCCACGCGATACGGCACGCGCGCCTGCTGGAAGACAAGCTCCACCAGCCGATACGTGGTAAGGCGTTGCGGGGGCAGGATCAGCCCGTAAGGCGACAAATCGCCGAGGGCGATGTTTTCCCTCGCCGCCAGTGGATGATCCGTCGGCAGGATCAGCATCGGATCGAACCAGTGCACCGGCTCGTAGGACAGGTCGTGCGGCACGTCGAGCATCGAGCCGAAGGCAAAGTCCGCCTGATCCGAGCGCAATAGCGCGAGGCCATCCTTGCCGGTGACATTGGCCAGTTGCAGGCGCACTTGCGGCATGTGCTCGCGGAATGCGCGCACCAGATCCGGCAGCAAATACTGGATGGTCGATGCGCCCGCCGCGACCGTTACGTCGCCCGCATCCAGCCCCTGACGCTGCGTGCGAAATTGCTGATCCAGCGATTCCATGCCTTCGATCAGCGGACGTGCCAGGTCGTACAGCATCTGGCCTTCACGCGTCAGCGCCAGGCGCGGACGCGTGCGCTCGAGCAGGCGCGCGCCGAGTTCCTTCTCCAGCGCCGACAATTGCAGGCTGGCCGACGAAGCCGACAGGAACAACGCCTCGGCCGCTCGCGCCACGGTGCCGAACTTGACCGCATAACAGAACGCGCGCAACTGCTTGAGCCTGTTGCCCTTGTAGTAATGGCGGACGGCAGCGCCACCGGCGGGCCGTTTTGCCGCGCCGCGCCGCTTTCGCGATCCCGTTAGGCCGGAATTCATACGATTGTTCGGCTTCGAGTTCATTGTATTCAAACAGATACATGATATTTGACAATATCA
>JAJXWU010000016.1 GCA_021781425.1 Pseudomonadota bacterium | reverse complement strand
CCGATCTGGCGATCGCAAACATGCGCGCAGTCTAGCGCGTCGCGGTTCGCAGGCGCACCGCAAGGGCGAGCAGCGAAAACAACAGCAGGGCCGCGCCCAAGTTGTGCGCTGCGGCTACCGGCAAGGGCAGTCCGAACACCACGTTGCTGATGCCTAGGCAGACCTGCGCAATCAACAGCGCACCAACGGCGATGCCGTAGCCGCGCAGCGGCCGCCAGCGCGCGGCGCGGATCGCGACGGCGAGCACGTGCGCGAACACCACGGCCGCGCCGATGCGATGCACGAGTTGGATCGCCGTGCGCGCCGGCCCATCAAGAATGCCGCCTTCGTAATCCGTACCGATGTGGCGCAACAGGATAAAGGCCTGATGGAAATCCGTCGGCGGCCACCATTGGCCGAGACAGGTCGGAAAATCCGTGCCGCAGGCCAGTGCCGCATAATTGCTGCTGGTCCAGCCGCCGAGCGCGATCTGGATGGCGACGAGGACGATGCCGGCAATCGTCATGCGCCGCAATTTCGCCGTGTTCGCAGGTGCCGGCGCGCGCAGCGTCAGCCGTAATGCGGTGTAGGCGAGCAACGCGAACAGCGCCATGCCGCCGACCAGATGCGAGGTCACTACCAGCGGCAGCAGCTTCCAGGTCACCGTCCACATGCCGAGCGCGGCCTGGAAGAAGATGAATCCGGCAGCGACGTATGCAACAAGCACGAGTCGTCCGAGTTCGCGACGGCACAGCCACGCCCAGCCCGCCAGCGCGAAGGTGAGCAGGCTCAGCACGCCGACCAGGATGCGGTGCGCCTGTTCGCGCCAGGCCTTGTCGGCCTCGAACGGGCGTTGCGGGAATGTGGCGTCGGCACGCGCAATTTCGTGTGCGTGCGTGGGCCAGGTCAGTTGGCCGTAGCAGGTCGGCCAGTCCGGACACGACAGTCCCGCATTGGACAGACGCACGAAGGCGCCGAACACGATAACGACGAGAGCGAACGCGGCGGCGGTCCAGGCCAGGCGCTGCATGCCGACGGCAGAAAAAACGGAACGGTTCATCAGTAGATGATCTTCATGACGTCGCTGCGCAGCCCTTGCGCCGAGTAGCCGCCGGCGTAGCGCAGCATCAGGTTCCCGCGCGGATCGACCAGGGCCAGGGCCAAATCGTCCGCGTCCTGCGCGCGCGCGAATGCGAACGCACCGGAATCGTCGCGTCCGGCCGCGAGCGGTGCGCGCGCGGCGAGAAAGTCCCGCGGCAGGGCGGGACCGAGGTAGAGCACGCGCAGGCGTTCGGCATTGCTGCCCAGGGTGATGCGCATGCGCAGGACTTCGTCCAGGCGCGTGCGGCAGTTCTGCGCGCAATCGGTTCCAGGCAGCATCACCAGCGTCCAGCGGTACTGCGGATCCTGCCACGCGTAACGGCTGCCGTCGGCGAGCGTCACCGGTGCGGCGGACACATCCTGCGGCGGCTGCACCAGGATTCCGCTTTGCGTGGTGCGCAGCGGCTGCCAGCCGCTCGCATGCATCAGGAACGCCGCCGTGAGCGGAATCGCGAACAGCGCGACGATGCAGACAAGAACCAGACGACCACGAGTGGATTTGTTCATTGCGTTTACTTTTCCACTTTTATCCAATGTGTGACGACGAGTATCGCAATCGCCACCGCGGCGAAGCAGAACCAGGTGAACGCGTAACCGATATGACGCTCGGGCGGGAACACCTGCGGCTTCCACGAACGCACGAAGCCGCTCCCCGGTTCCGGATTGAGCAACAGCATCCGCGGCAGCACGGCGTGGCCGAGATCGGCCGCGATGGCCCCGGCATCGAGGTACAAGGTCAGCTTCGGCCACTGCGCCTGCCCCGGCAGCGGATTGCCGCCGAGGCGCAATCCGCCGCCCGGAAACGGCGCATACAATCCGGTCAATGCGTTCTCGCCGCGGGGCAGCGCCGGCACGACCGGCATCGTCTGCGGCATGTGATCCCATCCAACCCAACCGCGATCGACCAACAGCAGGTCCGGTTGCCCTTCGATCGCGAACACGCCGATCGCATGCACGCCGATGCGATCGCCGCTGAATTGCTCGTCCAGCCAGTAGCCGCGATCGGGCAGGTAATGTCCCGCTACCTGCAGGTGCGGGTAGCGTTGCGCATCCTGCGCGGCCGCGCGCGCCTGCGCAAAATCCAGCAGCGGCGCGTTCGCCGCGTTTGCGAACGCCGCGAACAGGCGACGCTTCTGCGCCGCGCGGTCGATTTGCCATACGCCGAGGGCGCAAAACGCCGCAACACCGAACGCGGTCAAGGCCCAGGCGAACGCGGTGGGACGCCGCCACTGCCGTACGGTCATCGCACCGCGGCGTTATACTGGCCGCGCTCCGGCACGGAATATCCGCCCATGTTGATTACGCTCGTCGTCATCGCGTTCTTTATCGTGATTCTCTGGAACCTGGGCGCCGGGCTCTACTACATGATGACCGACAAGGGCACCACCGACCGCACGGTGCGCGCGCTCACCTGGCGCATCGGCCTGTCGGTACTGCTGATCCTGCTGGTGATCCTGGGCATCCTGACCGGCGTGATCCATCCGCACGACGTGGGCCGCTAGGCGCCTTACAGCACGTAGACGAAAATAAACAAACCGAGCCAGACGACGTCCACGAAGTGCCAGTACCACGCCACCGCCTCGAAGGCGAAGTGGTGATCGCGGGTGAAGTGGCCGCGCAGGCAGCGGAACCAGATCACCGTCAACATGATCGCGCCCAGGGTCACGTGCATGCCATGAAAGCCGGTGAGCATGAAGAACGTCGAGCCGTAGATGCCGGTGCCTAGCGTGAGGTTGAGCTTGGTATAGGCCTCGATGTACTCGTGCGCCTGGAAATTCAGGAACAGTGCGCCGAGCACGATCGTCGCGCCCAGCCAGATCAGCAGTTGTCTGCGGTTGCCGGCGCGCAGCGCGTGGTGCGCGACCGTGATCGTCACGCCCGAGGAGAGCAGGATCAGGGTATTGAGCAGCGGCACGCCCCAGGCCGGCATGGTCTGGAAGATGCCGCCGACCTGCTCGGGACCGTTCGTCGGCCACGCCGGAGCGAAATCCTTCCACAGGAAGAAATTGGTGAGGGCGCCGTCGCCCACACCGCCGAGCCACGGAATCGACAGGTTGCGGACGTAGAACAGTGCGCCGAAAAACGCGCCGAAGAACATCACTTCGGAGAAGATGAACCACATCATGCCCATGCGGAACGAGGTGTCCACCTGCTTGTTGTACGTGCCGGCCAGCGATTCGCCGATCACCGTGCGGAACCAGCCGAACATCATCGACAGGATGCAGGCGATGCCCAGCGCCATGACGTATTTGCCGGGCTCGAATTCGTTCATCCACAACGCGGCGCCGCCAACCGTGAAAAACAGGCCGAACGAGCCCAGGATCGGCCAGCGCGTGCCGTGCGGAACGTAATAAGCGCCTTGTGCTTGTGATGACATGATCTGTTCCCGTCAACTATTGGGTGAAATTGCCGCTTGCGGCTGTTCGGCCAGCTTCCTGGTTGCCGCCCGGTTGTTGTAGAACGTGTACGACAGCGTCAGTGTGTCGATGGTCTTCGGCAGTTTCGGATCGACGATGAATTTCACCGGCATGCGCCGCGACTCGCCCGGCTTGAGCACCTGCTCGGTGAAGCAGAAGCACTCGATCTTGTTGAAGTACGGTGATCCCTGCGACGGCGCGATGCTCGGCACCGCATTGCCGACGATCGCGGCGGTCGCCTTGTTGGTGGCGTCGTACCAGGCATCGTTGACCGCGCCCGGATGCACGCGCATCTCGACCTGCTCCGGCGCAAAGCTCCAGTCGAGCTGGCTGTTGACGTTGCCGACGAACTGCACCGTGACCCAGCGCGAAGCATCCACCGTGAAGCCCTTGCCGCTGTCGGCATTGTTGTAGATCTTGTTGCGGAACACATGCTCGCAGGCGATGCGGTACAGCGGCACGCAGGCGAAGCCGAACAGGAACATGGCGCCGCAGACGAGCAACGCGCGCAGGAGAAAGCGCCGGTTGCGCCGGGCGGTGTCAGCGGCAGCGGCATCGACTACCATCAGTGCGACAATCCCTGCGAGAGGAAGAACAGCAGGTAGAGCGCCAGCGCCACGAGCGCGACGATCCACGCCGTGCGCCGCGCGGCGGCGCGACGCTGGTCGGAGTCAGGCTTGGCGGGTTGCTGTTTCATGCTTGAAAGTTCGGACCACCCTTACCCCAACCCTCT
>JAJXWU010000063.1 GCA_021781425.1 Pseudomonadota bacterium | reverse complement strand
CAGGGTGCTGGTCGGATTCCGCGAGGCCAACGGCCGCTATGTCGCCGACATCGCGCGCTGCGAGGTGCTGCTGCCATCTGTCGGCGAACATATCGCCGGCATCGCTGCGCTGATCGAGACCCTGGATGCCAAGCGCGACATCCCGCAGATCGAAGTGGCGATCGGCGACGACCTTGCCGCGTTGGTGTTCCGCCATCTGCAACCGTTATCCGCGCGCGACCGCGTCGCGCTGACTGAATTCGGCAAGACGCATACGCAGGCGATCTTCCTTCAGCCCGGCGGCATCGACAGCGTCGCGCCGCTGTGGCCGGAAGACGCGTGCTTGACTTTTCGCCTGCCGAACCATGCTGTCGAACTCGAATTCAAGCCGCTGGATTTCGTGCAGGTCAACGCCGGTATGAACCGCGCCATGATCGATCAGGTGCTCGGCCTGCTCGATCCACGACCGGCGGATCGTGTGCTCGACCTGTTCTGCGGTCTCGGCAATTTCACCCTGCCGCTGGCACGCCGTGCGGCGCAGGTTATTGGCCTGGAAGGCGAGGCCGGGCTGGTGCGCCGGGCGGGCGAGAACGCGCTACGCAACGGTATCGCGAATGCGCAATTCTTCGCAGCCGATCTCGCCGTCGACCAGCGCGCCGCGCCGTGGGCGAAAGCCGATCACGATCTGGTCCTGCTCGATCCGCCGCGCAGCGGCGCCGAAGCCGTACTCGAATACCTGCCACGGAAGTCGGTACGCCGCGTCGTTTACGTGTCCTGCCATCCGGGCTCGCTGGCGCGCGATGCGGGTACGCTGGTCAACCGGCACGGGTTCACGCTCAGCGCCGCTGGCGCCATGGACATGTTTCCGCACACGGCGCATGTAGAATCCATCGCAGTTTTTGATAGGGGATAAGCCGTTCCATGCTGATCATCGGAATCGAGGGCAAAGAACTGCAACCTGTTGCGCGCGAGTGGATCCGTTCGCCGCAGGTCAGCGGCGTGATCCTGTTCATGCGCAACTTCGATTCGCGCGAACAGGTGGCCGGGCTGATCGCGGATATCCGCGCGGCGCGCACGCAGCCGTTGCTGATCTGCGTGGATCAGGAAGGTGGGCCTGTACAGCGCTTCCGCGCCGAATTCACGCGGCTGCCCGCGCTGGCGCGGATCGGCGAAATCCACGAGCGCGACCCGCAACGCGCGCTGGAATTGGCCGGCGAACACGCCTGGCTGATGGCCAGCGAGATGCGCGCCATCGACATTGATCTGAGTTTTGCGCCGGTGCTGGATCTCGCGATCCGCAATGTGATCGTCGGCGAACGTGCGTTCCATGCCGATCCGAAAATCGTGTCGCTGCTCGGTCTCGAATACGTGCGCAACATGCGCCTGGCCGGGATGGCGGCCACGATCAAGCACTTCCCCGGCCACGGTTCGGTGCGCGAGGATACGCATGTCGAGAAAGCCGTCGATGCCCGCGCACTGAACGAAATCCGCGACGCAGACATGCTCCCCTTCTTCGACGCAATCGAAGCGGGCGCCGAGGCGGTGATGATGGGACACGTCGCGTATCCGGCCGTGGATGCGCTTCCGGCCGGTTATTCGCCAGTGTGGATCCGTGACATCCTGCGTGGCGAACTCGGATTTCGCGGCGTGGTGTTCAGCGACGACATCAGCATGGCCGCGGCGGAAAGCGCCGGCGGCATCGCCGCGCGCATCGCCGCGCATCGCGACGCCGGCTGCGACATCGTGCTGGTCTGCAAACCCGAGATCGTGCCAGAGGCGCTTGCCGCCTGCCGCGGCGCCAGCGCGTGCGATCCGGACGCGATCGAGGCATTGCGTGGCAGGGTGGCGCCGACGTGGCAAAGCCTTGCCGACAATCCGCAACGCGCGCGCATCGCCGCGCGCCTGACCGCACTGGAAACGGTACCCGCATGACCCGACCCGCACTTGCCGATGCGCTCGGCCATGCCGAGCAGATTTTCAGCCGCGCGCAACTCGATGCGGCGATCGTGCGCATGGGCCGCGAAATCGACGCCGCGTTGGCGGGCGAGGTGCCGTTGTATCTGAGCGTCATGCACGGCGGCCTGATCTTCGCCGGCTCGCTCGCACTGGCGGTTCGGACCGATCTGGAGTTCGACTATGTCCATGCCACGCGCTATCGCAGCGGCACGCGCGGCGGCGAATTGCGCTGGCTGCGTAAACCTCCCGTTGCGCCGGCCGCGCGCACGGTACTGCTCGCCGACGATATCCTCGACGAGGGTTATACGCTGCGCGCGGTGCGCGACTGGTGCCTGGCGCAAGGCGCGCACCGCGTGCTGATCGCCGTGCTGTGCCAGAAGCGCCACGGCCGCACCGCACCGGATGTCCGCGCCGACTTCTGCGGTGTGGAAGTGCCGGATCGTTATGTGTTCGGGTTCGGGATGGATTATTACGAGCAAGGCCGCAACCTTCCCGGAATATATGCCTTGAAGGATTGACATGAACCCCGACCTTGCCATCATCGGCGGTACAGGCCTGTACGCCTTTCCGGGGCTGGAGAACGTCCGACACGAATCCGTCGCCACGCCGTTCGGCGCGACATCCGGCGAAATCGTGTCGGGCATGCTGGCCGGCAAGCGCGTGGCCTTTCTCGCGCGCCACGGCGAAGCGCACACGCTCGCGCCGCATCGCGTGAACTACCGGGCCAATGTCTGGGCGCTGCACCATCTGGGCGCGCGCCGCATGCTTGGCGTCAATGCGGTGGGTGGGATCACGGCAAAAATGGGTCCGCGCACGCTCGCCGTACCGGATCAGCTCATCGACTACACGCACGGGCGGCTGGACAGCTTCTGCGACGTCGAACGCGCAAAGGTCGAACACATCGATTTCACCGAGCCGTACGGCGCCGTGTTGCGGGCGGCGCTGCTTGCCGCCGCCGAACGCGCCGGCATCGCCGTGGTCGATGGCGGCTGTTATGGTGCCACGCAAGGTCCGCGCCTGGAAACGCGCGCCGAGATTGCGCGCCTGCGCCGCGACGGCTGCGATCTGGTCGGCATGACCGGCATGCCCGAGGCCGCGCTCGCGCGCGAACTGGGTGTGGACTACGCGTGTCTGGCCCTCGTCGCCAACTGGGCTGCGGGCTGCGCAGACGAGACGTCGATCAGCCTGCCGGAAATCTTCGCCAATCTCGCAACCGCCACCGCGCAGGTACCGCCCATCGTAGGCGCCCTGCTGGCCAAAGAATGAACGTGCGCGGTTGACGAAACCGCGTCCTGTCTATATCCTTTCGCGCCTTTCCCGCGGATGAATCAGTGGGGCTATAGCTCAGCTGGGAGAGCGCCACAATGGCATTGTGGAGGTCATCGGTTCGATCCCGATTAGCTCCACCACTTTTCATCCGAAGTCCTGGCGCAAGTTTTTCGCGCGTCCCCATCGTCTAGAGGCCCAGGACATCGCCCTTTCACGGCGGTAACGGGGGTTCGAATCCCCCTGGGGACGCCATTAGGTTTTCCTTCAACATCCCGTAACATCATTAAAACCGCGCTCTGACGCGGTTTTTTCTTGCCTGCGGTATCGCCAGCGTCCCGGCCTGACCCTTGAAATCCCCCAAATTTAGGCCTAACTTTAGGCCTAACTGGCAACCCGCCAAGGCAGTTAGGCCTACAAATGCCCAGACACACCAAGCCGCTTGCGCCGTCGAACGTCGTCAATGCCCGACCGAACCCCAAGCCGTACAGCCTGCACGATGGTGGCGGCCTTTTCCTGCTGGTGCAGCCGAATGGCTCGCGCTGGTGGCGGTTCCGTTACTCGCGCCCCGGCAATGGCAGCCGCAACACGCTGGCGCTTGGCACCTTCCCCGACGTGTCTCTGAAACGGGCACGCGAGAAACGCGACGATGCGCGTCGCATGCTCGCCGACGGGATCGACCCCGGCGCGAAACGCAAGGCCGATTCGACCGCAAACCCGGACACTTTCGCCGCGCTCGCGCGCGAATGGATGGAACAAACCGAGGCCAAGCGCGTGGCATCCACGAACAAAACAATCCGCGAACGCATCGAAGCCGACCTGTTGCCGTGGCTTGGCGAGCGCCCGATTGCCAGTATCACCGCGCCGGAGTTACTCGCCACGTTGCGCCGTGTCGAAGGGCGCGGCTCGCTGATCGTGGCCAAGCGCCTGCGTCAGGTGGCCGGGCAGGTGTTCCGCTATGCCGTGGCGACCGGCCGGGCCGAGCGCGACCCATCCGGCGACCTACGCGGCGCGCTCAAAAGCCCCGGCGCAGAACGCCATCATGCCGCGCTCACGAATCCATCCGACGTTG
>JAJXWU010000201.1 GCA_021781425.1 Pseudomonadota bacterium | reverse complement strand
GCGGCGGCGGACAAGCCGCCCGGACCGGAACCGACGATGGCGATCTTGAAGCGTTCGGCCACGATGACCCTCCCTGGGCCGATGATACCGAATGTGCCCACGGCATGCGCAATCTGCGATGATGCGGCGATGACGGATTTTCTCGACTCGACGCCGGAATGCTGCGAGCGCATCATCGGCCATGCGCGGGGTACGTTGAAGCTCGCCTCTCCGCTCGGTCTCGGCAAGCCGAACGTACTGCTCAATGCGGTTTATGCGCGCGCCGTCGCCGATCCCACGTTGAAGCTCGACATCTACACCGCGCTGTCGCTGGCGCGGCCGGCGCCGAAGAACGATCTGGAGAGGCGCTTTCTCGGCCCGTTCCTGGATCGGCACTTCGGCAAGGACTATCCGGACCTGGCCTGGATCGCCGCGCAACATGCGCATGCGTTGCCGGCGAATATCCGGGTGCACGAGTTCTACCTGCAGTCCGGTGCGATGCTGGGAGTCGCGCAGTCGCAGCGCGATTACGCCAGCTTGAATTACACGCACGTCGCGCGCGACCTTGCGGGTATGGGCATCAACGCCATCGTGCAGCTTGTTGCCGCGCGCGGGCAGGGCGCGCAACGCCGCTACAGCCTTGCCTGCAACCCGGATGTGACCGCCGATCTGCTCGATCGCATGGCGGCAACCGGCGCGCCGCGTCCGCTGGTCGTGGGCGTGATTCACCCCGAATTGCCGTTCGTCGGCAACGAAGCCGAAGTCGACGCTGCGTTCTTCGACATTGTGCTGGACGATCCCCGATCGGCGCACGTGCTGTTCGCATTGCCGCGTTCGCCGGTCGACACGGCCGAATACGCGCTGGGCCTGCATGCCAGCACGCTGGTGCGCGACGGCGGCACCCTGCAGATCGGTATCGGCGCGCTGTCCGATGCACTCGTGCATGCACTGCTGCTGCGTCACCGCAAGAACGCGGACTACCACGCGGTGCTCGACGCCCTCGGCAACGTCGACGCGGAACTGCGCGCACGCTGCGGCGGCTCGGAGTGCTTTGTGCGCGGTCTTTACGGCGCCAGCGAGATGGTCATGGATGGCTTCATGCACTTGGCGCGCGCTGGCATCCTTTCGCGCCGCGTTTTCGACGATCCCGATGTCGAAAAGGCGCTGGCGACGGGGCGCGACGTGGATGTCTCCGCGCGCCGCGACGGGCGCTATCTGCGCGGCGCGTTCTATCTGGGCTCGAAGGACTTCTACGCCTGGCTGCGTGGCTTGGATGGCGAGGAATTCGATGGCCTGTCGATGACGCGCGTGTCCGACATCAACCAGCTTTACGGCGGGCGCGAAACCCTGGATGCCTTGCAGCGCCGCGATGCGCGTTTCTTCAACACCTGCATGATGGCGACGCTGCTCGGTGCAGCGGTGTCCGACACGCTGGAAAACGGCCAGGTCGTCAGCGGCGTCGGCGGCCAGTACAACTTCGTGGCGATGGCGCATGCGCTCGCCGGGGGGCGTTCCATCCTGCTGTTGCGTGCCACGCGCAGCAGTCGTGGCAAGCTGCACTCGAACATCGTCTGGAATCATTGCCAGCACACGATCCCGCGCCACCTGCGCGACATCTACGTGACTGAATACGGCGCGGCCGACCTGCGCGGCAAGTCCGACGAGGATTGCATCATCGCCATGCTCGCGATCGCCGACGCGCGCTTCATCGACGCGCTCGCCGCGCAGGCAAAAGCTGCAGGCAAACTGCGCCGCGATTTCGGCATACCTGCCGCATGGCGCCAGAACACGCCGGCGCGACTGGCCGCGGCGCTGGCGCCGCATAGCGAAGGATTCCCGCGCTTTCCGTTCGGCAGCGATTTCGACGAAGTCGAACTGCGCCTGTTGCCGGCCTTGCAGCGCCTGCAGTCGCTTTCGGCGAACAAATTGCGGTTTTTCGGGTTTGCACTGGCCGCCATGCTGGCCGGCGCACCCCTGGCCGAAGACGCGCCGTTGTACGCGCGCATGGGTCTGGTGCAATCGCGCGGGCTTGCACAACGCCTGCTGCGGCGCCTGGTGGCGCAGGCCTTGCACGGCGCCTGATCCGGCCTCAGCGGGCGTTCGGGAGTATACTTCCCGACGGCGAAGGACAGGGGCCATTGATGAGTGCGTTGTTCGAGCGATTGGCCAGCGGGCTGCCGGAACGGCACGTTCCGCGGCGCAATTCGTTCGCCAGCGATGCCAAGTCGCTGCGTCAATGGCTGGCGCAGTTGCCGCTGGCGAATCCGGGGGCGACGGCGCGACTGTTGATTTCCGCGCTGCGCGAGATGAACCAGCTGCGCATCGATGCGCAACAGCGCATCGATGCGCTGGAAATGCTGCGCGAACCGATCGGCAACATCGTTGCGGTGCTGGTCAAGCAGGTACTGGGCGACAGTTTTCCGCTGCCGCCGCAAAAGCAGCAGCTCGGGCAGCTCGCGCAGGATTTCGAACACGAGCTGGCGCTCGGCTACTGCGCGGCAATCTACGACCTGTGCGCGCCTGCCGGCGCCGTGCCTTTCCTGCGCGGGAAATCCGTCGCCCTGGCATCGACCCGCGCCATCCAGCATCGCGGCGGGAGTTTGTATCAAGCCTATCTGCGCTACCACGCGCCGCCGCCGGGCGCCTGGCAGAACCTGCACGATTTGTTCGGGTTCGCCGTTGCCGTCGGCGCTGACGAAAAACCGGTGGCGGACGCGCGCGGCGGCAGCACGCATGTGCGCCTGGCCTATATGCATTCGCTGTTGTTCGCGCTGGTCAACCCGTATCGGTTCACGCAGCGCGAAAACGGCGATATCCATGCGCTGACCCGGATCTGGGCCGAGCATTGCGAATTGCGCGAGGGTCGTGCGCCAGCCGGGGCGATTGCAATCCGCACCGACGTCGATCGCGGACCCGGCTATCTGCCGGAAGAGCGCGAAGAGCCGGATGTCGATTCCTGGGCGTTGGAAATCAACGGCCTGGCGCGCTTCCTCGAACGTCATCTTGCGTTGTTGCCGACGGGTGCGCAGACCACCGAATTCGGTGCGCGCGGCGCGACCGTGAGCGTTGCGACTGATTTTGTGGCGCGCGTGGAGAGCGCTTGGCAAAGCGGCAGCGACCGCAGCCACCCGCGCCTGCCTGCCGGGCATGCGCTCGATACGGTCATCGGCCTGCACGACCTGCATTACGTGCTGGCTGGAAACGTGGATTTCGAGGGTTTTCTGGTCAAGACGCGAGGGGTTGCCATTACCTTGCACGAAAGCGACCGCGCTGCGGTCTGGGCGAATTCCGGCAGCAACGCGCGCATCCGGCGCTTGCCGTCGCGGGTGCTCGATCAAAGTCTGGGCGGCTACCGGCTTGCCTGGGAAAAGGCCGACGGCATGCGCATGAAGGTCGGCGAACTGGTCGGACTGGCCGCTCTGGAGGACGACGACGACTCGCGCGACTGGATGGTTGGTGCGATCCGTTGGCTGCGCATCGAAGCCGGCGGCATGCAGGCCGGCGTTGAACTGCTCGCGCGGCGCGCGCAGCCGGCGGCCGTGCGCGGCTTCGACGCACACGGAGTACCGCGCGCGGCGATGCGCGCGTTGGCGCTGGAGGATTTGCATGGTGCCGACGCGGTGCCTGCCGTTGTCGTGCCGGCGCTGTTCGATCGCGATGCCCGGGAAATCGAGTTGACGCGGCCGGGCGACCCGTTCAGCTGGCCGGTCGAGCCGTCCATCGAAACCCTGCGCGGCTTGCGTGTGAGCGACAATGGCGGCGGATACATGCGCATCGAAGTGTGCGGGGCGGCCGGCGACGCGGCCGTGAGTGCGCCGCGCGCGGCGAACGACGATTCCGGAAGCGCGATCACTGCCGGCAGCGAAGGCGCTTGACGGCCACGCAGCGAACGGGTCAACTGTCCGCGTCAGCAGGTTCCGGACGACGATGAATTCCCAAGATCAGAATGCGGGCGTGCGGGCGCGCCGGCGCAGCGTGGGCGTGAAGGTGGGTGCGGTGCAGGTCGGCGCAGACGCACCGATCGTCGTGCAGTCGATGACGAATACCGACACGGCAGACAGCGCTGCGACCGCCAAGCAGGTCGCCGAACTGGCGCGCGCTGGATCGGAACTCGTGCGCATCACCGTCAACACGCCGGAGGCCGCTGCCGCGGTGCCGCGCATCCGCGAGCGCCTCGACATGATGGGCGTGGACGTGCCGCTGATCGGCGATTTCCACTATAACGGCCACCAGTTGCTGACGGCAGAACCGGCCTGCGCGCGAGCACTGGCGAAATACCGGATCAACCCAGGCAACGTCGGCTTCGGCAAGAAGCGC
>JAJXWU010000167.1 GCA_021781425.1 Pseudomonadota bacterium | reverse complement strand
GGCCGCGCGCCGTACGCAAGGCGCGTCCAAAGGCAAGGCAAAAACCAAATCCGGACCGGCGCGCGACGCCGACATCGTCGCGCTGGAGCGCGAACTGGCCGAGAAGCTCGCCGCCAAGGTCAGCGTGCAGCACGCGCGCGGCGGTCGTGGCAAACTGGTAATCGCCTATCACAGCCTCGATGAACTCGAAGGCATCCTCGAACGCATCCGCTGAGAAATCCTGAAAGATCGATGGCTACCGACGGGTCTGAATCGGGCGTGAGCAGCAAGCAGCGGCAATTCGATGCGCTGGTGCGCAGTCTGTCCGGCGACCTGTACCGTTACGGCTACTGGCTGTGCGGCGAGGAGGCGCTGGCGCACGACCTGGTGCAGGAAACCTTCCTGCGCGCCTGGCGTTCGCTCGATTCTCTGCGCGACACGGCGTCGGCCAAGGCTTGGCTCATCACGATCCTGCGCCGCGAGCATGCACGTCTGTACGAACGCAAGCGGCCGCAGTTCGACGATGTGGATGAAATGGACGTGGCCGATGAGCGCGAGGCATACACGCCCGAGGCGGCGGGCGAGGAAGGCGTGATCCGCGCCGCGATGCAGCGGTTGGACGCCAAGTACCGCGAGCCTCTGCTGATGCAGGTGCTCGGCGGATTTTCCTGCGAGGAAATCGCGCAGGAGCTGAACATCACGCCGGCCGCAGTGATGACCCAGGTGTTCCGCGCGCGGCAGAAATTAAAAGGCATGCTCGCGGGTGATGTCAAAGAAGCGCAATTGTCATGAACTGTCTCGAATTTCGCCGCGAACTGAACATCCATCCGCACTCGGCTGATGCGGATTTCGTGGCGCACGCGCGCGAATGTCCGCGCTGCGCGCATGCGCAAGCCGATGCGCTTGCGTTCGAGGCAGCGCTCGGCCGCGCGCTGGACGTGCCGGCGCCGACGCATCTGGCCGAATCCATTCTGCTCGCGCAGGCGACGCAGCAGCGCCGCGAACGCCGGCACTGGCGGCGTGGTGCGTCCTGGCTTGCTGTAGCCGCTGCTGCGGTGCTTGTCGTCGGTATCGGCTGGCGCCTCACCCGTGCGCAGCCGCTGGGCGATGCGGCGATCGCGCACATGCTCGGTGAGGAAGCGCCCGCACTCGCCTATACCGCGCCGGTCGCGGCCGATGCCGTGCGCAAGGCCTTTGCGCAACGCGGCGTGACGCTGACGCAGATACCCGCGGATATCAGCTACGTGGCTTGCTGCCCGATCGGAAAGTACAAGTCGGTGCACATGGTCATGCCGCGCGCGAACGGTCCGGTGACGGTGATGTATCTGGTCGATGATCACAGCGGCCGAACCAGCGATTTCGCCCACGCCGGCTGGCTCGGTCGCCGTGTGCCGATGGCGCACGGGACGCTGGTCATGATCGGCCACGATCCAAGCCAGTTCGATCAGGTGCAGCAGGCCTGGATCGCGGCGTTGCAGACCGCGACGCGCATCTGAGCGCCGTGAACCGTTAAAATCCGCCATTCGCGCGCCAAACCGGCGCCGTGGAATCCGCATGACCATTCTCGTTACCGGTGCGGCCGGCTTCATCGGCGCTTATGTGGCCCGTGGCCTGCTTGCGCGCGGCGAGCGCGTCGTTGGCCTCGACAATTTCAACGACTATTACGATCCGCAGCTCAAGCGCGATCGCGTCGCCGCGCTGTGTCCGAATCTGGATTTGCGCAGGCTTGATTTGGCCGATGCCACCGCGCTCGATGCGCTGTTCGTCGAAATCAAGCCAACGCGCGTGATCCATCTGGCCGCACAGGCCGGCGTGCGCTACTCGCTCAAGAATCCGCACGCCTACCTGCACAGCAATCTGGCCGGCTTCCTCAACATCCTCGAAGCCTGCCGCCACGGCGGCGTGGCGCATCTGGTCTACGCTTCGTCGTCTTCGGTGTACGGCGCCAACGCCGTCGCGCCATTTGCCGAAGCGCAGCGCATCGATCAGCCCTTGTCGCTGTATGCAGCGACCAAGGCGGCGAACGAACTGATGGCGCATTGCTATGCGCACCTGTACCGGCTGCGCTGCACTGGACTGCGTTTTTTCACCGTGTATGGCCCGTGGGGCCGCCCGGACATGGCGCCGCTGCTGTTTTCGCGCGCGATCCTGGCCGGGCGTCCGATCGAAGTTTTCAACAACGGGAAAATGCGCCGCGACTTCACCCACATCGACGACATCGTCGCCGGCGTGCTCGGCGCGCTGGGACATGTGCCAGCGGATGATGGTGCGAATCCGCCGTGCGCGATCTACAACCTCGGCAATCACCGTCCGGTCGAACTCGAGCACTTCATCGCCGTGATCGAGAAGGCTGCCGGCTGCAAAGCGCAGCGCGTCGACAAGCCCATGCAACCCGGCGACATGATCGAGACCAGCGCCGACGTGAATCGTGCGCAAACCGCGTTCGGCTTCGCACCACGCATCACCGTCGATGCGGGCATGTCGGCGGTGGTGGATTGGTGTCGCGATTATTTCGGGGACAAGCTGTAACCGAGTGCGCGATAATCGAACCAACCGTTCGCGCTGAGCGTAGCCGCGAAGCGGCGAAATCGAAGTGCCGCGGTCTCAGGGCTTCGACTTCGCGCCTGCGGCACTCCGCTCAGCCCGAACGGATTCATCACGAAGGAAATTCAGGAATCCCGCAATGCCCGATCTTTCCGTCGTCGTGCCGGTGTTCAACGAGCGCGGCAACATCGTTCCTCTGCTCAGCGAGATCGCCGCCGCGTTGCGCGGCAAGATCGATTTCGAAATCGTCTATGTAGACGATTGCAGTCGCGACGACTCGCTGGTGGTGCTCGCCGCGGCCAAGACGCAATTCCCGGAATTGCGCGTGCTCAAACATCTGGCGCAAAGCGGGCAGAGCACGGCGATCCGCACCGGCGTCCGTGCCGCCTGCAGCGCGTGGATCGCGACGCTCGACGGCGATGGCCAGAACGATCCGGCCGACATTCCCAAACTGATCGCCGCGCGCGATGCGGGCTCCACGGATGTGAAGCTCTACGCCGGTTGGCGCGTAGACCGCAAGGATTCCGGCAGCAAACGTCGGGCCTCGAAATTCGCCAACGCGATCCGCTCGCGCCTGCTGCGGGATGCGACTCCGGACACCGGCTGCGGCATCAAGCTGATCGAACGCGCTGCGTTCCTCGACCTGCCCTACTTCGACCACATGCACCGCTACCTGCCCGCACTCATGCAGCGCGCCGGATGGAAGACGGTGAGCGTGCCAGTCAATCATCGGCCGCGCGGGAGCGGCGCATCCAAGTACAACAATCTGAATCGGGCGTTGGTCGGAATAGCGGATCTGCGCGGCGTGGCCTGGCTGATCCGGCGCAGCAAGCGCACCGGCGTGGAAGAGATTTGAGCGCGATGCCGGCCGCGCTGCTGCTGCAGCTGCAAAATGTCGGCCGCCGCCTGGCCGGACGCGCCATCGTCGATGGCTTGAGCTTCGCACTCGATCGTGGCTGCGTACTCGGTCTGCTCGGCGTCAATGGCGCGGGCAAATCCACGACGTTGCGCATGATCGCGGGTGTGCTTGCGCCGAGTGCCGGCCAGATTCTGTTCGCCGGACGCGATCTGCACGAGGAACCCGGGTTGGCGCGGCGTCTGGGCTATCTGCCGGAAACCCCGCCGCTGTATGCCGAGCTGCGCGTCGACGAATACCTCGCGTTCTGCGCGCGTCTGCGCGGCATGCGCGGCGCGGATGCACACACAGCAGTGGATCACGTGATCGAACGTTGTGGCCTCGGCGAGGTGCGCCGGCGTCTGTGCGGCAATCTCTCGAAAGGTTATGCGCAGCGTGCGGGCATCGCCCAGGCCATCATCCACGATCCCGACTTGATCGTGCTCGACGAGCCGGCTTCCGGCCTGGATCCGGTGCAAGCGGCCTCGATCCGCGAACTGGTGCGCGAACTCGGCCGCGAGCGTGCGGTGATCCTGTCGACGCATTTGTTGCACGACGTCACCGCCTGCTGCACGCGCGTGACCATCCTGCACGGTGGCCGTTTGCGTTACGACGGCACGCTCGCCGATCTCGCTGGCGCACACGATGGCAATCTCGAATCGGTATTCCTGCGCATCGCCAGCGCCGACGAAACGCAGGCCGCCGCATGATCCGGACCATCGTCCGCAACGAATGGCGCCGCCTGTTCGTGCAGCCGCTGGCGTGGGCCTTGCTGGCAGCCGTACTCGCCGTACTCGCTTACTTTTTCCTGCTGACCTTGCAGGGTTTCCTCGGCCTGATGCCGAAGCTCGCCGGCATGCCGTCGGCGCCGGGCGTGACCGAC
>JAJXWU010000045.1 GCA_021781425.1 Pseudomonadota bacterium | reverse complement strand
CCGGCAAGGAGGACTGGGCGATCACCGCTGCCGACAAGCCGGCCAAGCCGGGCGAGGGCAAGATCGCCACCGCAAACATGGAAGTGCATGTGCAGCCGCGCGAAGAATGGACGCAGATGTACAACGAAGTCTGGCGCATCGAGCGCGACTTCTTCTACGACCCGCACTACCACGGCCTCGATCTGGCCGCCGCGGAAAAACATTTCCGGCCCTACCTGGGCGGCGTCGGCAGCCGCCAGGACTTGAACTTCCTGTTCCGCAAGATGCTGGCCTACCTGTCGGTCGGGCACATGTTCGTGCGCGGCGGCAGCATGCCGGAGCTGCCCAAGATCGCGATCGGCCTGCTCGGCGCCGATTATGCCGTCGACCACGATCGTTACCGATTCGACAAGGTATACAATGGTGAAAACTGGAATCCGCAATTGCAGGCGCCGCTGACGCAGCCGGGCGTGAACGTGCACGCCGGCGAATACCTGCTCGCGGTAAATGGGCGCGAACTGCACGCATCCGACAACCTCTTCGGCTTCTTCCAGCAGACCGTCGGCAAACAAACCGTGCTGCGTGTCGGGCCCAACGCAGACGGCAGCGGTGCACGCGAGGTGACGGTGGTGCCCATCGCGAACGAAAAGGGACTGCGCCACCTGGCTTGGGTCGAGCACAACCGCCGCGAAGTGGATCGGCTCTCCGGCGGCAAGCTTGCCTACGTCTACCTGCCCGATACGGCGGGAGGAGGCTTCACGAGCTTCAACCGCTATTTCTTCGCCCAGACCGACAAGCAGGGCGCGCTGATCGACGAGCGCTACAACCACGGCGGCCAGCTTGCCGACTACATCGTCGATTACCTGTCGCGCCCGGCGATGACGCGGGTGATGACGCGCGAAGGCCAGACCTACACCGAGCCGACGCAGGCGATCTTCGGACCGAAGGCGATGCTGATCAACCAGTTCTCCGGATCGGGCGGCGACGCCCTGCCCTGGTACTTCAAGCGCAAGCAGATCGGCCCGCTGATCGGCGAGCGCACCTGGGGCGGACTCGTCGGCATCGGCATGTATCCGGCGCTGCTCGATGGCGGACGCATCACCGCACCACGCTGGGCCTTGTTCGGCCTGCACGGTCACTGGGAAGTCGAGAACCACGGCATCGCGCCGGACATCGAAGTCTGGCAGGACCCGGCCCTCACGCGCCAGGGCCGCGATCCGCAGCTTGAGCGCGGCGTCGCGGAACTGATGCAGGCGCTGAAGGAACATCCGGCGCCGACGTATCCGGACCCGGCCTATCCGAACTATCACCCGGTGTTGCCGGCGGTGCCGAACCACTAGTCTTCGTTCGCTCTGAGCGTAGGCGCGAAGCGCCGAAGTCGAAGAGTCGTGTTTCGACTTCGCTGCGCTGCGCTCAACACGAACGGAGGGATTTTGTCCGCCCAATCGGCGACAATGCCCTGAAGACTTGAACGGAGAATCGTCATGGAACTTCTGGGCAAGCGCATCGCCGTCTGCGGCGCGTTCGGCGCACTCGGCGCGGCAATGGTGGAGGGCGCCGTCGCCGCAGGCGCACGCGTCGCCGCCATCGACCGTGCCGCGGCACCGGCAACCAGCGTCGCGAACGTGACCGCCATCGGCGGCGTAGATCTCGCCGACACCGCAGCGGCCAAGACCGCGATCGATGCGGCAGCGAAAGCGCTCGGCGGGCTCGATGGCCTGGTCAACATCGCCGGCACGTTCCGCTGGGAGACGCTGGCCGACGGCAGCGCCGACACCTGGGACCTGCTCTATCGCGTCAACCTGCGCACCGCGGTCGCGGCGAGCAAGGCGGCGATTCCGCATCTGATTTCTTCGGGGGCCGGACGCATCGTCAACATCAGCGCGGCCGGATCGGTCAAGGCCGGCGCCGGCATGGGCGCGTATGCGGCATCGAAATCGGGCGTGGCACGACTGACCGAAGCGCTGGCCGAGGAACTGAAGGAGCGCGGCATTACCGTGAACGCGATCCTGCCGAGCATCATCGACACCGCGGCGAACCGCGCCGACATGCCCAAGGCCGATTTCTCGCGCTGGGTCAGCCCCGCGCAGCTCGCCGACGTGATCGTGTTCCTGCTCTCGGATCGCGCCAGCGCAGTGACCGGCGCGCTGCTGCCGGTGACGGGACGCGTCTAGATCGCCAGCCGCCTTGTCATCTGCGCGAGGATGAAATCCTCCGCCCAACTGCGCAGATTCCAATCGCGGATGAAGCCGCAATGGCCGCCATGCGGAACGATGGCGAGTTCCGTCGACGGCGCGAGCTTCAGCGCGCGGAAGTTGTCCACGGGAATCACGGGATCGTCCGCGGCGGTGAGGATGTTGGCCGGAACCGTCATCGCCGCGAGCGCGTCGCCGGCGATGGAATAGCCGTCCAGATAATTGTCCAGCGTGCCGAACTTCGTGTGCCGCTCGACCAGGTTGCGCGTGAGTTCGCGCAAGCCGCCGTGCAGTTCCGCGCGCCCGAACAGTTCGCGATCCGGGAACGCTGCCTGCTTGCGGCGCAAGGATTCGCGCCACTTGCGCATGAAATAGTATTCGTAGAACCAGGGCGCATCCTCGATCGCCTTGAGCCCCGCTTTTGGACTGATGACCGGGCACACCGCGAACGTCCAGGCCAGCGGAATTCCGGCCGCCGGGGCGCGCAGTGCCACGCGCAGGGCGAAATTCCCGCCCAGCGAAAATCCGCCGACCACGAGCGGTCGCGCCGGAAAACGCCGCGCGATTTCCGCCACCGCGCCGACCACCTCGTCGATGCGGCAGGAATGGAACAATTCGCGGTTCAGGTGGTGGGTCTGCACGTGATCGCGGAAATTCAGCCGGAATACGTCGCAGCCTTCCGCGAGCAGGCGCGCACCGGTGTGCAGGATGTAATTCGATTGCGCGCTGCCTTCCCAACCGTGCAACAGAACCACGAGGGCGCGCGCGGAGGAAAGTGCGCTCTGTGCCGAATGGAAGCCCTGCAGGCGCACGCCATTGCCGCAATCGAGAGTGTGTTCGACCGCCACCTGCTCGAGTGTGGCGTCCTTGCGGCGAAATACGGCACGGCGCAGGAAACTCGACGACAGGATCGACTGCACGTGCGCATTGCGCAGCAGCCTGGGCGGGTCGAACACACCCGATTCAATCAGGCTTGAATCGGTCATGCGTCGTCGTGGCCCAGCGCCCGCGCGATGGCAGCGCGCGCGGCTTCGGCGGTCTGGCGGCGGCCCTCGTCGCTCAACGGAATCGGATCCAGAAAATGCACCTGCGCCTCTGCGCCGGCATCGCCAACCAGGCGCACGACGTTGGCGAAGAAGCTCTCGCCGTCCGCAAAGGGCACGCGCAGATCCATTTTTCCATTCCTGCCGTAGCTGATCGCGACCGGCTGCACCGTCACCTGCGCATCCGCGGCAATCTGGAAAATGCGCGCGTGAAAGGTGCGCAAGCGGTCGCCCGGCCCGGTGCCGCCTTCGGGGAACACGCCGACGGCCATGTCCTGCCGCAGTCGCGCGACGGCCTGTTCCATCACCGCATTCAGCGAGTGCCCGCTGCCACGGCGGTGAAAGATCGTCCCGGCGCGCGTCGCGAGCCAGCCGATCAGCGGCCAGCGCGCGATCTCGGCCTTGGCAACGAAGCTCATCACACGCTGGCTGTGCATGAGTTCGATGTCAAGCCACGAAACGTGGTTGGCGACGAACAATACCGGGCCGGGTTGCGGTTCGCCCACGCGCACGATGCGAAACCCGCAACGCCGCACGATGCCGCCCGACCACCAGCGCTGCAGCCTGTGATCCAGCCGTTCTCCACGCACGCGCACGCGCCGCCCGAGCGGGCTGAATGCGACCAGCGCCAACGGCACGGCGACGACGACGTGGACGAAAACCCAGGGCGTGCGCCACAGGTAGCGCAGCGGACGGCGCCAGTCGCGGCGCGATTCAGACAGGGATTCTGCCGTGGAGACCATCGGCGTGATGTTAGCGAGCCACGCGTTTCGCCGCAATGCAGCATTGCGGCGATTTGGGCTACACCGCCGTGCGCGGCAGCACCGCCAGCGTCAGGCGCGAGATGCAGACCAGGCGCCGGGTTTCGTCCTCGATGCGGATCTCCCAGACCTGCGTGCCGCGGCCGATGTGCAGGGCACGTGCAGTGCCGGTCACGATTCCGGATTTCACGGCGCGCACGTGATTGGCATTGATGTCCAGACCCACCACGGCCGCGACGGCAGGGTCGACGGTGAGTGCGCCCGCGAGGCTGCCGAGCGTTTCGGCAAGCGCCACCGAGGCGCCGCCGTGCAGCAAGCCGTAGGGCTGGTGCGTGCGC
>JAJXWU010000028.1 GCA_021781425.1 Pseudomonadota bacterium | reverse complement strand
ATCTCTGGCCGCTGCGCGCGGACTGCCCGGTCAGGTCGCGACACTGATTCTGCCTGCCGATGTGTCGTGGAGCGATGGTGGCGTGCCCTGTCCGCCGCCGGCCGCACGCGCGGCGCCGGCCGCGGACGACGCCAGCGTGCGCGCGATTGCCGATGCGATTCGGACCGGTGGCAAGACGGCGCTGCTGCTCGGCGGCAACGCACTGCGCGAGCCGTGCCTCGTGGCCGCGGCGCGCATCGCCGCGCACAGCGGCGTCGTGCTGCTCGCGGAAACATTCCCGACGCGCCTTGAACGCGGTGTCGGACTGCCGGCGGTCGAACGCATTGCCTATCTGGCGGAACTGGCGAGCGTGCAACTGGCTGACGTCAAGCACCTCGTCCTGGTCGATGCCAAGGCGCCGGTGTCGTTCTTCGGCTATCCCGGCAAGAAGAGTTACCTGGTGCCCGACACCTGCAGCGTGCACACGCTGGTCGCGCCAGGACAGGATGCATCTGCCAGTCTCGAAAAGCTCGTCTGCGCGCTGGGCGCAGCGCAAGCGCAGCCGATGTTGCAGTCGGCCGCGCGTCCAACACGACCGCGCGGAAAACTCACCGCGGCCAAGGTCTGCAAGGCGGTGGGCCATCTGCTTCCGGACAACGCCATCGTGGTGGATGAGGCGATCACGTCGGGCCTGATGCTGGGTGTGCTGACGGCCGGCGCGCCGCGTCACGATCTGCTCACGCTCACCGGCGGTGCCATCGGCCAGGGCCTGCCCAACGCCATCGGCGCGGCCATCGCCTGTCCGGGTCGTCCGGTGCTGGCGCTCGTCGGCGACGGCTCGGCCATGTACACGATCCAGGCGCTGTGGACGATGATGCGCGAGCGGCTCGACGTCACTGCGATCATCTTCAACAACGCCTCGTATTCGGTTCTCAACGTGGAACTTGAACGCGTCGGTGCCGACACGATCGGCCCCAAGGCCCGCGCACAACTCGATTTGCGCGATCCGACCCTTGATTTCGCCCGGCTCGCCCAAGGTCTGGGCCTGCATGCGGTACGCACGGATACGGCGGAAGATTTCTGCAAGGCACTCGAATATGCGCTGGCGCATCCGGGGCCCCATCTGATCGAGGCACGGGTGCCCGAAGCGCTCGGCGGGGCGAAGCGGCGCATCCTGCCGTGGATGCTGCGCGCGTTGCCCAGTTTGCCGCCTGCCGTTGCGCGCGCGCTCAAACGCAAGATCGCGCCCTAGCGTTGGATCTTGTCAATTCGATTTCCGCCCGACGGCGGCAATCGCGGCGGACGCAGCGGCTCAGTCGGAGGTTCGCTTGCGCCGGTATTCGCACAGATCGCGGATGATGCAATTCGGACAATCCGGCTTGCGCGCCTTGCACACGTAGCGGCCGTGCAGGATCAGCCAATGATGCGCATCGCGCTTGAATTCGGCCGGCACCGTCTTTTCGAGCTTGTCCTCGACCGCGCGCACGGTTTTGGCCTGTGCCAGTCCGGTGCGGTTGGCGACGCGGAATATGTGCGTGTCGACCGCGATGGTCGGCTCGCCGAAGGCGGTATTGAGCACCACGTTTGCGGTCTTGCGGCCGACGCCCGGAAGGGCTTCGAGTTGTTCACGCGCACGCGGCACCTCGCCGTTGTGCTGCTCGACCAGAATCGTGCAGGTGGCAGTGAGGTTCTTCGCCTTGGTGTTGAAAAGTCCAATTGTGGAAATGTACGTTTTCAGCTTTTCCTCGCCCAGCGCGAGGATTGCCTTCGGCGTGCCGGCGACCGCAAACAGCCGCCGCGTGGCCTTGTTCACACTCACGTCGGTGGCCTGCGCCGAGAGCATCACCGCGATCAGGAGCTGGAACGGCGTGGCGTATTCCAGTTCCGTCGCCGGTCTGGGATTGGCTTCGCGCAGGCGGCGGAAGAGTTCGGCGCGTTTTTCGGCGTTCATCGATATAAATTGGTCATTCCGGCGCGGATTGCCTGAATCCAGAATACAGGGATGTCATGATTTCTCCGTCGTCCCTGAAGTCCGGGCCTCGGCATTCCCTGCCGGGGCGACGGCCATCTTCTTCTTCGCGCGCGCTCTTGCAAGAGCAGCGGCAACGGCTTCGCCCGCATCGACACGGGTCTTGCGTGCCACCAATTCCGCCGCACGCTCGGTTTCGCGGCGAAGTTCGCGATGCGTGTGGATGGCGTAGCGCGCGCGGTATTTTTCCGGTTTCGCCGGAATCGGCGTCGGGATCATCGCGATGCAATCGACCGGGCAGGGCGCGATGCACAGCTCGCAGCCGCTGCATTCGTCGGCGATCACCGTGTGCATCATTTTTTGAGCGCCGACAATCGCGTCCACCGGACAGGCGGCGATGCACTTGGTGCAGCCGATGCAGACGGCCTCGTCAATCAGCGCGATTTCACGCGGCTTTTCCACGCCATTGGCGGGATTGAGCGGCAGCGGCGAGCGCCCCAACAGTTCCGCCAGGGCGACAATTCCCGCCGCGCCACCCGGTGGACATTGATTCAAGTTCGCTTCGCCGCTCGCGATCGCCTGCGCGTAGTCCCTGCACGACGGAAATCCGCAACGCGTGCATTGCGTCTGCGGCAGGATCGCGTCGATGCGGGCGGCGAGGGTCATGTGCGGGGTTCGCACTCGTCTCAATAATGCACGATCACATCGAACAGCGCCGTCGCCTGGTGGTTCTTGCGTCCGCCATCGTAGGCATTCAGATCCCAGGACCGTTCGTAGCGCAGTTCCGGACGCAGCTCCAGGTCCTGCGACACCCAGTGCGTCAGACCGATGGTATTGCTGGTATAGCGCGTGGCGAATCCCGTGCGCTGGCCGGTTTCGTCGTTGACCCATTCGTTGCGCACGGAAATCATGTTCGCCGGGTTCAACTCGATGTTGACGTAATTTACCACCCCGTACGTCGACGCCTGTTCCTGTGCAAGGCCGGGCTGGTCGATCACATACAGGCGATACATTTCAGTGAGCGTGTGCACGTGTTCGCTGAAGCGATGGCCCCAGGTGAGCACGAATTCCTGCAAATTGTTGTAGGTCTGCGCCTTGCCATTGTAGGACTCCACGCAGGGATACAGCATGTCGTTGTTCGACGCCGACACCCAGCGCACGCAACCCTGCAGGCTCAGGCGCGACGTGCGGTCCCAGGGCGCCGAATCGTCGCCGCCGTGCAGACCGAACTGCACTGTCCATTGATCAGACAGTCTCGTCGTCGTCAGCACGCCAACATTGGTATAGGCATCGAGCGTGTACAGAATGGAATGCGTCAGCAGGTAGTTCTGCGGCGCGAACTGCGCCTCGATGTCCGGCAGCGAGAGATAACGGCCCGCCGTTATCGTCATGCCTTGCGCGACCCACGGAACGTACAGCTCGCCGTACCAGATCATCGGATCGTCGCCGTAAGTCTTGCCGGGCAGATCCGGATAGGCGGTCGGGTGATTCAGCAACTGGTTGCTGAGCACGCCCTTCATCGTCGTGTAGTGATAGTCATAACCGTACAGATTGTCAAAATGGAAGCCCCAGTCGATATTGTCGGTCTGCACCGTGTCGGGCACGCGCTCGACGCGGAACAGGAACTGATCGAATTCGACCCGGTTCGGGCGCGTCGCATACGCGAGTGGATAGTTCGTGTCGCGCGACGTGCTCAGGTTCATGGATGGATTGATCCAGCCGTACATCTCGATGCGGTTGTCGGTCATCCAGTGGCCGAACGCCGTGCAGGCCAGCGCTTTCTCCAGCGGATATCGCGAGTTCTCATTCGGCACACCGATCGGGTAATCCATGCCGCCGAGCTGCCATTCCGACGCCGGAAACGGCGGCGGCGAGAACGGTGAATCCAGGCCGCGGCGCTTGGGCGCGGGCGTGCCCGGATCAATCGACGGGGGATTTGCGTCCTCGTAATAGGCGGCCGCAAGGCGGTCCGCGAAACCGGCGGAACAATCGTCGCTGCGCGTCGACGCTGCTTCGCCTGCTGTTGCAGGGGCCGCAATCGCCGCGAGCACGCCGACGGACGCGATGGCCAGGGTGAACAAGCAATACCTACGGCGCATGGTCTTTCTCAACGTGCAGGTTGGATATCAGGCTCGGCCGGCCAGATGCGGCAGCGCGAATCCCAGGTTCTTGCGCACCCGTTCGCGTTCTGCTTCCGGCAAGTGCGGACTCGCCAGCAGTTCGCGACAGAGTGCCGCACTGCGTGCGTAATCGCCGCACCAGTAAACGGCAATCGACAACTCGTCGCGCGCGCGCCAGTCGTGCACGGTGCGGTCGATGAACAGCACGTCGTCGGGGATCGGCAGGGACACCGCGATCTGCGCGAAATGCCGCGCCAGATTCCAACGCTGATGCAGGCGAAAGAAACAGA
>JAJXWU010000195.1 GCA_021781425.1 Pseudomonadota bacterium | reverse complement strand
CGCCGGCGCCGGAAGCGCGGAAAGTGTCGATCTTCAGGTCCGCATCGCGCAGCTCGACGTCCTCGATGGCATCCATCTCGGGCAGGATCGCCACGGTCGCGGCCGAAGTATGGATGCGGCCCTGCGTCTCGGTCGCCGGCACGCGCTGCACGCGGTGCACGCCGGATTCGAATTTCAGCCGCGCGAACACGCCGGCGCCTTCCACGCGCGCGACGATTTCCTTGTAGCCGCCGTGTTCGCCGGAATTGGCGGAGAGGATTTCCGTGCGCCAGCCGTGCGACTCGGCGTAGCGCGCGTACATGCGGAACAAATCGCCGGCGAAGATCGCGGCTTCATCGCCGCCGGTGCCTGCGCGCACTTCGAGGAAGATGTTGGCGTCGTCGCGCGCGTCCCCGGGCAGCAGCAGGACGTTCAGCTCGCGCTCGAGCGTCTCGCGCCGCGCTTGCAATTCGGCGATTTCGGATTCCGCGAGTTCGCGCAGGTCCGGGTCGTTCAACATCGCACGCGCGGACTCCAGCGATTTTTCCGTGGCGTCGAAGCGCGCGAGCGCATCGGCGAGCGGCTGCAACTGCGCGTACTCGCGCGACAGATCGCGGAATCGCGCGTTGTCGCCGATCACCTCGGGTTGAGCGAGGAGCAGGGCGACCTCCTGATGGCGTTCGGCGAGGGTGTCGAGCCGGCGCCGGATCGACGGCGTCATGCGTCGGCATCCGTGTCGTCGCCGCCCGCGTCGAACAGGCGCTGGGCGGCGCGCAGCAGGTCTGTGTCGCCGCGCATCGCGGCGGCGCGCAGGTTCGCACTCGGTGCGTGCATCAACTTGTTCGTCAGCGTATGCGCGAGATAGTCCAGTGCCTGTTCCGGCGCGCGCCCGTTCGCGAGCAGCGCGCGTGCGCGCGCCAGCACTTCGTCGCGCTGACCCTCGGCGGCGTGACGAAGTTGCGGCAGCGGGTTGCCGGTCTCCAGCGCGCGGCGCCAGGCGACATAGTGCGTGACTTGCAGGTCGATCAGTGCGTCGGCTTCGAGCGCAGCTTCCCGGCGCGAGCGCAAGGAGGCGTCGACGGCCTGACGCAGATCGTCGATGGTATACAGGTATACATCTTCCAGTGCGGCGGCATCGGCCTCGATGTCGCGCGGCACGGCAAGATCGACCAGGAACATGGGTCGGCGCCGGCGCGCGACGATCGCATCGGCAATCAGCGTGCGCGTGAGCACGGGTTCGCGGCTGGCGGTGGAACTGATCACGATGTCGGCCTCGGCCAGATGCCGGGGCAGGTCGGCCAGGGCGATGGCATAGCCGGAAAAACGCCCGGCCAGCGCCTGCGCGTTTTCCAGCGTGCGGTTGGCCACAATCAGGCGGCGCACGCGCGATTCGGCGAGGTGGCGCGCGGCCAGTTCCATGGTTTCGCCGGCGCCGATCAACAGTACGCAGGCCTCGCTCAAGTCCGCGAACAGGCGTTCGGCCAGTCGCACGGCGGTGAACGCAACCGACACGGGATTGGCGCCGATGCGGGTTTCCGTGCGCACGCGCTTGGCCACGGCGAAGGTCTGCTGCAGCAGACGCTCCATCGGTGCGCGCAGAGTGCCGGCGTCGCGCGCGAGCTGGTAGGCATCCTTGACCTGGCCCAGGATCTGCGGCTCGCCAAGCACCATCGAATCCAGGCCGGTGGCCACACGGAACAGGTGGCGCACCGCGGCGTTGCCGGCATGCCGATAGAGGAACTCGTCGAGCCGGCGCGCGTCCAAGTCGTGATGGCCGAGCAGCCAGTCGCGCGGCACGGCTTCAGCGCCGGTTTCCACGTCCACATACAACTCCGTGCGGTTGCAGGTGGACAGAATCAGCGCTTCGTTCACGCCGGCCTGACGCGCCAGGTCGGACAATGCCGATGGCATGGTCTCGGGGGCGAATGCGACCTTCTCGCGCACCGGCAGGGGCGCGGTCTGGTGGTTGAGGCCGAGGGCGAGCAGGGGCATGACGGTGCAGATCAGTTAAGCTACGGCAGCGTGCCGCAGGGTCACTCAATGACAGTAGTTTACCGCCTTCCCATGCGTTGCATGGCTGTAATCCTTTTCGGCGCAGCCTTGCTGGGCGGCTGTGCGAGCTTGCCGGCCGGCCGCCGGACCGCGGCTCCGGCGCAGCCGCTGCGACGCCTGACCGTAGCGCCCGTGGCGCCAGGCGATGACGTGCTGGCGATGAAACTGGCCGGCCAGTTTGCGCTGGAAAGCGGAGACATCGCCGCGGCTGCGCGCGAGTTCGCCCAGGCGGCCGCGCGCAGCGATGACGCGGATCTGGCCAACGAGGCGGTGGAGGTCGCGATCGCGGCCAAGGATTGGGATCTGGCGCGATCCGGCATCGCGCGTTGGCAGCAGTTGCGTTCGCACGATCCGGCGCTGTGGCAATGGCGCGCCCGCATCGCCTTGCACGATGGCAAGCCGGACCATGCCTTCGCCGATTTGCAGAGTCTTGCGCATCAGCCGGATGCCAAGGGTTGGAGCGCGATCGGCCGCGTATTGCTCGCTAGCGAGGACAAGACACAGGCCGGAGCGTTGCTGCGTAAGCTGGCCACGCCCGAAGCACTCGGCAAGAAGTCCGCTACCTGGGTCGCGGTGAGCGAACTGGCCGATCACCTGGGCACCAAGGCACTGGCCGATACGTTGGCGAAGGACGCCATCGCCCGCTTCGGCGATGCGCCGGCCTACGTCTGGGGCGCCGAACTCACGCTCAAGGGGGGCGACAAACCCGGCGCGCGCGCCCTCTTCGTCGAAGCGCTCAAACGCAACGCCGGGGATACACACCTGCGCGCGGCCTATGCGACCGTGCTCGGGCAAATGGGCGATAACGCCGAAGCCGCGCGGGTACTCGCGATCGGCAAACAGGACGATTACACCTATGCGGCGCGCGCCGCCTACGCTGCGCGGGCGGACGCCAAGCCCCTGATCGCAGCGCTGTACAAGGAACTGTTGACCGCCAAGACGCCGCGCGATGGCGCGCGCCTGAACCTGCTCGGCGAACTGGCGGAATTGCTGGAACACAAATCCGCAGCCCTGACCTGGTACGAAAGAGTTCCGGCCGCCGACGAGCACTGGCCGCAAGCGCAGTTGCGCGCCGCCTTGCTGCTGGACCAGACCGGCCACACGAGGCAGGCGCTGGATTTGCTGCACCGGTTGCAGGCGCGCAGCGGCGACGACGACAAGCAGATGGGCGATGCTTATCTGATGGAAGCCGAGATTCTCGACAGGCGCCGGCGCGGCGAGCAAGCCATCGCCGTCTACGACCGCGGCCTGCACGCGCTGCCGGACGATCCGCGCCTGCTTTACGCGCGCGCCCTGCTCAACGATGACCGGGATCATGTCGATGCGGCGGTGCGCGATCTGCGCCGCTTGCTGGCGTTGCAACCGGATAACGCCGACGCGCTCAATGCGCTGGGCTACACCCTTGCCGACCGCACCCGAGATCAGGCCGAAGCGCTCACGCTGATCGAGAAGGCGCTCGCGCTCAGGCCGGACGAGCCGGCAATCATCGACAGCATGGGGTGGGTGCAGTACCGGCTCGGCCACCTCAAGCAAGCCGTTGAACGCCTGCGCACGGCCTACGCGAAGCAGCCCGACCCCGAGATTGCTGCACACCTGGGCGAAGTGTTGTGGGTTTCCGGCGAAAAGGAGGCGGCACGCAAGATCTGGGCGCAAGGGCAAAAGAAAGATGCGAAAAACAAGGTGCTGCTGGAAACGATCAAGCGATTGGAATCGTGACGCTGCGTTTGCGGGCGATCGAAAACGATACGATCGATGTCATCCCGGCAAGGAATGCCGGGATCCCGGCCGCAAGGACGCCATCTATGGCATCCGGATTCCTCTCAGCTCACTATCGCGAGCTTCGACCATGCCGGAATGACGAGCGCTTCCACGTGACCTTGAGATCATTTCCGAAAATTTGCCTCTTCGGCCTAGCGATTTCGCTCGCCGCCTGCGCGCCGGTGCGCGTGCGTGAGACGCCGGCGGCGCTCGCCGCGCAGCAAAAGCGCGAGGCGCAACTCGCGCCGCTCGCGCACTGGACGCTGACCGCCCACATTGGCATATCCAACAGGGGCGACGGCGGCAGCGGCGACCTGGCTTGGGAACAGAACGGCGCCGCTTTCCGTTTCACCGTGCGCGCGCCGGTCACCGGCAAGACCTGGACGTTGAGTGGCGACGCCGGCCACGCCGTGCTCGAAGGCGTCGATCCGCAACCGGACTCGGGCGCCGACGCGCAGCGTCTGCTGCACGCCCGGCTGGGCTGGGACGTGCCGCTGGCCGATTTGCGTGCCTGGGTGCGCGGCTTGCGCGCGCCGGGTTCGCCGGCCGATGTGCAATACGATGCGCAGAACCTGCCCGCGGTGATCGAGCAGGACGG
>JAJXWU010000021.1 GCA_021781425.1 Pseudomonadota bacterium | reverse complement strand
CGCCGCCGGTATTCAGCCATACCGGCGATGACGTGCCCAGTCGCCGCGGGGATGCCGTTTCCGGCCTGCACCGCGCGCGCGAGTTCCTCGTAGCGGCGCAGTACGCGGCGCGCCAGTCCGAGCATGACCAGGCGCGACTGCCAGAACAGGCGGCGCTGAATCGGGTCGGCAGACAGTTCGTGCGCGATGACCGGATAAAGCTGCAGGGCTTCGGTATGGCGCAACTTGTGCAGGCGTTCGGCACAATCGCGCACGGCGAATTCAGCGATTGCCGGATCGCGTTCCAGCGTTGCCGTCATGGCGGCAAAGCGCGCATCGAGTTCGTCGTGCTCCGTGATCAAGCGCGGAATGAGCGTCGCATCGTATTGCACCGGTGTGTTCCAGCTCGGCGGAATGCTGGGCGTATCGATTTCCTTCACGGCTTGCCGGAACGCTGCGAACTTGAACATGACGGTTTCCACGCCAATGCGATGTGCGCACCGTAGCCAATCCCGGCCGCGGCGTGCGTGATTGAGCGCACAATCTGCCGACTCCGCCACGGCAGCCGACAGGCGGATGCGTTCACGCACCAGACGGCGAACGCGGCGCGGCCAGGATACGCGTCGTCCATCCTTGTATAATGCCGCGAGGAAAAGCAGCTGATGCGTCGTTCCTGAACGACGCATCCCGGCGCCACCCATTGCCAGGTTGTTGATTCCACTCAGTGGGTCATCGCACTACTTACGCGAACGCACAGCCAACCACGAGCGTACGCCTCGACGTTTGGCTGTGGGCCGCGCGTTTTTTCAGAACGCGTGCGCTGGCCAAGCAGGCGATCGAGGGCGGCAGGATCCGCATCCACGAAGGAAACGGCAAACCGTCCAAGCTGCTGCACGTAGGCGATCGCCTGCGCATCGCACGCGGCGATGAGCAATTCGAAGTCGATGTGCTCGTGCTGATCGCACAGCGGGGTTCCGCCACATCGGCACAGGCGTGTTATCGCGAAACCGAAGCGAGCCGCGTGGCGCGGACGCGGGTCGCCGAACAGCGCCGGCAGGCCGACGCAGGCTACACGCGCCCTCCGACCAAGCCCGACAAGCGCGCGCGACGGCTGATCCGGGCACTGGGCGACATCGACGCCTTTTGACGTACCGATCGTACCGGATTTCACTACCGTGCCGATTTCGCGCGCCGGTTGGAATTCGCGGGCGCGTTGCGGCTGAATTTTTTGGCCGGCCTTGCGCGCAAAGCCACGCACATCAGGATCCGCGCGCTCAAGCGGCACGTTTGAATGTCACCACCAGCACGTCGCGATATGCCGGCTGGCAAGCGTCGACCGGTTCCACCGCCGTCACGCCATGCAACACACGCGCATCATCCACCAGCGCCGCATCGAACGGTTCGGTGAGGGTGAAACTGCCGAGCCCGCCTCGATCCAGCGCGTGAATAGTGGTGGTACCGCTGGCAATGTTTACCCGCGCGATCAGCAGCACCAGTACGTAATCGACGCCGTCGCGATGCATACCTTCGGGTGTCGGTTGGCCGGGCAGTCCGGCAAACGCCTCAATGCGGAATTGATGCGCCTCGATGCGCCAACGTGCAACGCCGGGGGCGAGCGTATCGAACAGTCTGCGACACCATTGCAGAATGGTACGCATGCTGTTCCCGGAACATACTTCCGGAGCAATGGGTTCGAACCAGCGTTCGATGCCGCCTTGCAGGGGGTTGTAGTTCGGACTCTGATAATGCGCCTCGTGCCGTGCGGCAGTTTCGATATCGCCGCCGTGCACCGCGTAAAACACCGCATGACGCCGCCGCCGATAGCGCCCGTAGCGCGCGAGGTATTCGTCCCAGGGCAATTCGTTCCAGCGCGACGAGAACGCTTGCCAATCGGGCAGCGGCGGGGCAATTCCGAGCAAGGCACGCATGCGTGCCGCAGGCACGAAGGCAAAGCCTTGCCGCGCGAGCGTTTCGGCCTCGTCGGCACTGGCGGATATTTGCGTCATGCGGACAACGTAGCAGAACCCCGCGCAGCCGCCAGCACCACTTCGTGCGGGTGACATCGCGCCAGTGCGGCGGCAGATATTGCGGAAGGTCAGCGCGGCTACGCGCGTCCGCGCCCGAGAAAGAAGCCAACGGCCCCGCGAAAGGGCCGTTGGCTTTTGGCTGGGAGACCAGGATGACGTCGTGCATCCATGCACTCCGCCCTTCGGGCCAGCTCCACTTCGTTGCGCTGTTCAAAATCGGCAATCCTGCCGATTTTGTCGAACCGGTTGGTTCGATCAAGCCGCCAACGACAAAAACAAAAAACCCACCGCAAGGGTGGGCTTTTTGTTTTTCTGGCTGGGAGACTAGGATTCGAACCTAGATAGGCAGAGTCAGAGTCTGCAGTCCTACCATTAGACGATCTCCCAAAACCGCTCTGACCGGGGGGATCGCGAAGCGCCGGATCAGCGCTTCGAGAACTGCGTCGCGCGACGCGCCTTGTGCAGGCCGACTTTCTTGCGCTCGACTTCGCGCGCATCGCGGGTCATGAACCCGGCCTTGCGCAGCGGCGACTTGAGGGTCTCGTCGTACTCGACCAGGGCGCGTGCCACACCCAGACGGATCGCACCGGCCTGGCCGGAGATGCCGCCGCCTTCGACCGTGACCATGATGTCGAACTTGTCGCTCATCTTGGTCAGTTCCAGCGGCTGCCGCACGATCATGCGCGCGGTTTCGCGGCCGAAGAAGTCATCAAGCGCCTTGCCGTTGACGACGATGCTGCCCTTGCCCGGGCGCAGGAACACGCGCGCGGCGGAGGACTTGCGGCGGCCGGTGCCGTAGTTTTGCGTGGTTGCCATGATCAGATATCCAGGACTTGCGGCTGTTGCGCGGTATGCGGATGGTTCGGGCCCTTGTAGACCTTGAGCTTGCGGTACATGGCGCGGCCGAGCGGATTCTTCGGCAGCATGCCCTGCACGGCAATCTCGATGACGCGTTCCGGATGCTTGACGAGAAGGTCCTTGAGCGCGATCGACTTGATGTTGCCGATGTAACCGGTGACGTGATGGTAGATCTTGTCGTCCATCTTGTTGCCGGTGGCGGTGATCTTCTCGGCATTGATCACGACGAGGTAATCGCCGGTGTCCACGTGCGGCGTGAACACGGTCTTGTGCTTGCCGCGCAGGCGGCGCGCCAGTTCGCTGGCCAGGCGGCCGAGCGTCTTGTTGCTGGCGTCGACCAGGTACCAGTCGCGCTTCACCGTCTCAGCTTTGGCGCTGATCGTTTTCATGGGAATTCCTGTGCCGGAAATGGCGTGAAACGAAAGACTGCGAAGTATACGGGACGCATCGCCGTCGTGCAATACTGCCCTTGACTCGAAGCCGGGCCGCGCCGGAGAGTGCGGACATGCCGACGATCCTCGTTTTCGGCGCCAGCGGCGCGATTGGCCGCTTCGCCCTGCCCTTGTTCGCACCGGATCATCGCGTCCTGCCGGTGAGCCGGGTTGCGCGCCGGGGTTGGATTGCGGCCGATCTGACCGATGCAGCCAGTACCTGGCCTGACGCCGAAATCGTCCTGAGTCTCGGCCCGCTGGACGCCTTTGCCGCTTGGCTGGAACGCACGCCAACACCGGCACTACGCCGCATCGTCGCGATGAGTTCTATGAGTGCTCAAACCAAGCGGGATTCGCCCGATCCGGCCGAACGCGCGCTCGCCGCGCGCCTGCGCGACGCCGAGGCGCAGGTGCGTGCCGCCGCGTCGGCCCGCGGTTGCGCGTGGACGATCTTCCGGCCAACCCTGATCTATGGCGCCGGCATCGACAAGACCCTGGCACCGATCGCGCGCTTCGCCCAGCGCTGGCGCGTGTTGCCGGTGCCGCTCGGCGCATCCGGCTTGCGCCAGCCGGTGCAGGCGGCGGATCTGGCCGCCGCCTGCAAAATGGTCCTCGCGAACGCCGCGACCCTCGGCAAGACCTACGAACTCGGCGGCGGCGAACGCCTGCGTTTCGACGCCATGATCCGGCGCCTGCTCGATGCGGTGCCCGGGCCCGTCCTGCGCATACCGATCCCCGATCCGATCGTGCGCGTGCTGGCGCGCCGCATGCCCGGCGCACTGGCGCGACTTCGTGCCGACCTGATTGCCGACAACGCCGGGGCGGTCCGCGATTTCGGCTACGCGCCGGGACCATTTCGCGCCGACGCCGTGCTGCCACGGCCGGGCTGAGTATACATATATACAACCACCCGGAACGGCGCCGCAGAGTGCTGCAATGCAGCAGCAAAAAGCGCGATGGAATGGTTAATTTGGCGTTGCCAACGCTCGTTTGAACTGCCTATGATAGGCCTGCCGTTGCGCTCCCACCACTGATCAGGATTTTGTCATGCAGACCCGACTGAGTTTGCTCCTCGCCCTTTCCTCTTCGCTGCTGCTGTCGGC
>JAJXWU010000225.1 GCA_021781425.1 Pseudomonadota bacterium | reverse complement strand
CGCGCCTTGCACCACCATCTCGCCCAGGCCGTAGCTCGCGGTCACAAACACCGCGTCGCGGAAGCCGGATTCGGTGTCGAGCGTGAACAGCACGCCGGAGGCGCCGATGTCCGAACGCACCATGAGCTGCACGCCGGCCGATAGGAACACGTCCTCGTGGGCAAAACCGTGATGCACGCGATAGGCGATGGCGCGATCGTTGTAGAGCGAAGCGAAGACTTCCTTGACCTTGTGGATCACGTCGTCGGCGCCGCTGACGTTGAGGAAGGTTTCCTGCTGACCGGCGAAGGAGGCGTCGGGCAGGTCTTCCGCGGTCGCGGACGAACGCACGGCGACGGCGATAGTGTCCGCCCCGGCCTTGTCGCACAGGATCTTGTAGGCCGTGCGCACGGCTTTGTCGAAGGCGGGAATCAGCGGGGTGTCAATAACCCATTTTCTGATTTCGCGTCCGGCCACGGTGAGGGCATCGACATCATCGACGTTCAACGCCGCGAGCTTTTTCCGGATGCGCTCGGCAAGGCCCGATTGCGCGATAAACTGCTTGAACGCCTCGGCCGTGGTCGCGAACCCGCCCGGCACCGACACGCCGAGTTTGGCCAGGTTGCCGATCATCTCGCCGAGCGAGGCGTTCTTGCCGCCGACCTTGCCGAGATCGGACAGACGCAGTTCGTCGAGCCAAAGAATAAGGTCGCTCAAGGGGGTCTCCGGGAAAATGCGACGGCGGGGCAGGGGCCGCCAAAGGGTGTAATTTTCGGGGTTTGCGGGCGGCGAAACAAGCTCAATCCGCCTCTCCCGCCAGCGGGAGGGGCGGAATACTCTTATCGCTTACACTGTGTCCATGCACCGCCCCATCTTCTATGTCTCCGACGGCACCGGCATCACGGCCGAGACCATCGGCCATTCCGTGCTGACCCAGTTCGACGGCATCGATTTCGATACCGTGCGCATTCCTTTCGTCGACGACGAGGAAAAGGCGCACGGCGCGGCGGCGCGCATCCGCAATGTCTACGCCACCGGCGGAGTTCGGCCGATCGTGGTCAATACCGTGATCGATCCGGAACTGACCGAGATACTCGCCACCAGCGGTGCGCTGATGTTGGACGTTTTCGCACCCTTCATCGCGCCGCTGGAAGCCGAACTCGGCACCAAGCGTGCGTCGCACGTCGGCATGGCGCACGGACTCACCGATTTCGCCGAATACGAGGCGCGCATCAACGCGACCAACTACGCGTTGACCCACGACGACGGCGTGGACGTGAACTATGCCGACGCCGAGGTGATTCTCGTCGGCGTCTCGCGCGTCGGCAAGACGCCGACCTGTCTGTACATGGCTCTGCATTACGGCGTGAAGGCGGCGAACTATCCGCTCACCGAAGACGACCTCGACAAACTCGAACTGCCCAAGCGCCTGATTCCGCACAAGCCGCGGCTATACGGATTGACCATCGACGCGCAGCGTCTCGCCCAGGTGCGCGAGGCGCGCAAGCCCGGCAGCCGCTACGCGAAGGTCGAACAGTGCCGGCGCGAACTGGAACTCGCCGACAAGCTGTTCCGCCGCGAGAATATTCCGGTGCAGAACACCACGCATACCTCGATCGAGGAGATCGCGAGCAAGATACTGGCGCGATTGGGCATCGAGAAGCACATGTTCTAATGCACGCTCGCCGCGCCCTGATTCCCGAACGGCGGCTTGGCGATCCAGACGATCGGGATCATCGCGAAGAACAGCACGGCGCAGAGCAAGAACACGTCGTTGACGGCCATCGTCAGCGACTCGCGCGTGACGATGCCGTCGACGATCGACCAGGCTCTCGTGCCGTCCGCTCCCAGGGCCTGCAAGTGGCCGAGATACGATTGCGTGGCGGGGCTGGCGGCGTTCAGGTGTTCGGCCAGCAGGGCATGGTGAAAATCGCCGCGATGCTGCCATATCGTCACGTTCACCGCCGTCGAGATGCTGCCCGCGATGGTGCGGAAAAAGTTGGATAGACCCGATGCGGAGCCGAGCTGTTCGGGCTTGAGACCGGAGAGGATGACCTGGTTCAGCGGGATGAAGAAGCACGGGATGCCGATGCCCATGAGGAAACGCGGCAGCACGAACTGCGCGAACGTCGCGTTGCTGGGGAAGCTCGCGAACCACAGCGAAGTGGCGCCGAACACGATGAACGAGAACGTGACGACCGAGCGCAGCTCGAGCTTCTGGATGTTCTTGCCGATGATCGGCGACATCAGGAACGCGAGGATGCCGACCGGCGCGGCGGCAAGACCGGCCCAGGTCGCGGTGTAGTTCAAATCCACCTGCAGCCACAGCGGGAACACCACGTTGATGCCGAAGAAGGCGAAATAGCCGAACGACATCGCGAGCACGCCGATCGTGAAATTGCGCGAGGTGAACAGGTGCAGATCGACGACGGGATGCTTGTCGGTGAGTTCCCACGCGACCAGAAAAACGAGGCAGACGAGCGCGATCAGGCCGAGCGTAAGGATCAGCGGCGAGGCGAACCAGTCCTTGTCGTTGCCGTTGTCTAGCATGAATTGCAGGCAGCCGACGCCGATCACGAGCAGTGCCAGGCCGACCCTGTCGATCGGCGTCTTCACGATCTTCGATTCGCGGTTGCGCAGCAGGGTCCAGGTGATGATCACTGCCAGGACACCGACCGGCGCGTTGATGTAGAAGATCCACGGCCAGGAATAATTGTCGGTCAGCCAGCCGCCGAGGATGGGGCCGAAGATCGGCGCCACGACGACGGTCATGGCCCACAGCGCCAGCGCCAGGCCCTTCTTCGCATCCGGATAGTTGTTCAACAGCAGGCTCAGGCTGAGCGCGACCATCGGGCCGGAGCCGGCGCCTTGCAGCAGGCGTCCCACGACCAGCATCGGCATGCTCTGGGCGACGCCGCAGAACATCGACATCAGCACGAACAGGATCCCCGACAGGCAGAACGCGCGCACTTCGCCGAAGCGCTTGCCGATCCAGCCGGACAACGGCTGCATGATCGCGCTGGCGAGCGAATACGAACTGATCGCCCAGGTGCCTTCCTGCGGACTCACGCCAAGGCTGCCGGCAATGTGCGGCACCGACACGTTGACGATCGTGATGTCCAGCACTTCCATGAACGTCGCGAACCCGATCGCGACGGTCAGCAGCGCCAGCGGCGCGCCTTGCAGCGGCGGGGCGCGTTCGCTTTGCACTTGTGCATTCATGTCAGCGCGCGAGGTTGGCCTTGACGATGGCCTCGGCGGCCTTGTCGGCGGCGCCAAAGTCGGCACCGTAGACGGAGGTTTGCGCGACCGCCTTCGCCGACGGCTGTTGCGCCAGCACGGCGCCGTTGCGATCGTGCGTGTCGACCGTCACTTCGGTCGACAGGCCGATGCGCAGCGGATGCTTGGTGAGCTGCTTGGGATCGAGCAAGATGCGCACCGGCACACGCTGCACCACCTTGATCCAGTTGCCGGAGGCATTCTGCGCGGGCAGCAGGGCGAACGCGCCGCCGGTACCGGCGGCGAGGCCTTCCACGCGGCCGTCGAAGGTCACCTGGTCGCCGTAGACATCGGCATGCACTTGCGCCGGCTGGCCGATGCGGATGTGTACGAGCTGGCTTTCCTTGAAATTCGCATCCACCCACAGATCGTGCAGCGGCACGATGGTGAGCAGTGGCTGGCCCGGCTGTACGCGGCTGCCGACCTGCACGCTGCGCTGGGCGACGTAGCCGGATGCCGGCGCGACGATGGCGTCGCGGTGCGCGTTGACCCAGGCTTCGCGATATGCGGCGCGCGCCTGCTGCACGAGCGGGTTGTTCGCGACGCTGGTGCCGTCGACGAGCGCATGCGCGGCGGCGGATTGGCGCTGTGCCGCGTCGAGCGCGGCCTGCGCGTCGGCGACGGCCTGACGCGCGTGCGCGACTTCTTCCGGCGCGACGGCATGCTCGGCGAGCAGCGGTTCGCGGCGTTTCAAGTCGGCCTGCGCGCGTGCGAGGTTTTCGCGTTGCGCGGCGATGACCGCATCGTATTGCCCGGCCATCTGCGTCTGCTGGCGCACCTGGCGCACGGCCTGCGCCAGCGAACTTTGTGCCTTGGCCAGCGCCAGATCCGCATCGGTCGGGTCGAGCTTGACCAACACCTGTCCGGCATCCACGCGCTGGGTGTCGTCGGTAAGGATCTCGGTTACGGTGCCGGGCACCTGCGAGGACACGATGACCTGATTGCCGTTGACGTAGGCGTCGTCGGTGACTTCGCGCAAGCTGAACACGAACCACCACAGCACGAACCAGAGGATGCCGGCGACGACGAAGATGGCGGCGATGGTCAGCAGCAGGCGGCGGCGCTTGCCATTGCCGTTTCCATGGGTGGCGGTCGGGGAGTCGCTCATGGCGATGGAGCTCCGGAAGAAGACTGGGATGAGGTTGCCTCGGCGCCATAGCCGCCGCCGAGCGCACGGGTCAGCGCGATTTCCGCGCTCAATGCTGCGGCGTCGAGTTGCACGCCTGCGTCGCGCTGGCGGTAGAGCGTCTCGCCCGCATCCAGCGCCGGAACGGCGTCGCTCAGACCTTGCTGCATGCGCGCACGCGCGCTGGCGAGCAATTGCGCCTTCGCCGCCAGTTGTGCGGCGCTTTGCTGCTGGCGTTTCTGGATCTGGCGCAGCTTCAGCGCCTGTGTGGAAACCTCGCGCGCGGCATCGATCACGGCGGCCCGGTAATCGGCCACCGCGGAAGCGAGTGCGGCTTGCGACACGCCAAAGCGCGCACGCAGACGACCGCCCTCGAAGATCGGCAGATGCAAGGCCGGCCCGGCAGCGAACACGGCGGAACCCGGCGAAAGCAATTTGTCCAGATCGATCGACGACAAGCCGGCCATCGCTGACAGGCTCACGTCGGGATAAAACGCAGCGCGCGCCACATCGACGTCTTTCAGTGCCGCTTCCACGCGCCAGCGGCTGGCGGCGACGTCGGCACGGCGCGCGACCAGATCGAGTCCGGCGTTGGCGGGCAGCGCGGCGGTCGCTGGCGGCAGCGAGTGCGCGGTGAGCTTGGGCAGATCGGCCGGCGCCACGCCGAGCAGGCCGGCCAATGCGGCGAGCTGAATGCGCGTATCGCCTTCGAGCATGGCGACCTGTTCGCGCGCCGCGGCGAGTTCCGCGTCGGCGCGATGCACCACGTCGTCCGCATCCAGACCCTGGTGCGCGCGTGCGGCGGCGATGGTGCGGCCCCGCGTGTAACCGGCGACGATTTTCCGCGCGATCATAAGCCGTGCCTGATCCGCCTGCCAGCCGAAATAGGTGTCGGCCACGGCGGCAGCGATCATCGACGCCGCGGAGTCGCGTTCGGCCGCCGCTGCGCGCGCGCGGTCGATGGCGGCGGCGATGTCGGCGCCGTGACTGCCCCAGAAATCGAAGTCGTAGTTGAACGACAGGCCGAGATCGCCCTGACCGTACCAATTGAAACCGAGGAACTGGCTTGGGATCAGGCCATGTTCGCTCAGGCGCTCGCGTTGCAGTTGCGCGCTGCCGGAAACCGTCGCTCCACCATCCGCGCGCGCAACGTCGACGTAACGCTCCGCCTGATCGAAACGCGCGCGGGCGACGGCGAGGGTCGGCGCATCGCGCAGCGCACGTGCTTGCAGTTCGTCAAGCTGAGCATCGTGATAGCGCGTCCACCAGGCACGATCCGGCCATGCGGCGGTGGACGAGGATTCGATGCCGGCCAGCGGCGCAGCATGGGTCAAATCCGGATGTGCCGGGCGCGGCGGAATCGTGCAGCCGGCAACGAGCGCGGTGGCCACGATGGCCAGCGGCCAGCGATGCGAGGCGGTCATGCGGTTTGCTCCTTGGCGTCGAGCGCGACGGCGAGTTTTTTCAGCAGGCGTTCCAGATCGAGCTTGTCCCTGACGCTCAACGCGCGCATGCCGAGATCGAGTTCAGACCACAGTTTCGGCAGCAGGCGCTCGATCAGGGCCACGCCTTTGCGCGAGATCTCCAGCACCACGTGGCGGCGGTCCGCCGTGCCGGGACGGCGACTCAGCAGGCCCTTGCGCGAAAGCTCGTCGCAGATGCGCGTCATGTTGGCGCGGGTCTCGCCGGCCGCCTCGCTGAGCTGGGACGCGTGCATGCCGGATCCGGCATTCGCGTAGAGCATCATCATGGTGCGGAAACCGACTTCGTTCAGCCCGGCTGGCCGCACCATTCTGCTCACGTGGGCGCTGAAACGTGCCGACAGATGCTTGATCAGACGCAGCAGTACGATGTCGCGTACCGGCGTGCCGCGCAAGCGCTCGGCGACGCGGCCGATGCTCGCTTCGATGGCGTCGAAACTGGGGCAGGCGGGAAGTGCGGTCATTGCAACAGTTCAGGTTTCAACTATCGCAATACTAAGCGGTTTAATATTTCGTTGCAAGTTCGCGTGGAACGCTTTTCCGGACTCAGAGGGTTTGCGAGCTGCCGGTCCGGTTCAGCGCGGCCTGAACGAAGCGCAGGCAATCGACGTGCCGGTTGTACAGCGGCGTCGGCGCGATGCGAATGGTGTCCGGCTCGCGCCAGTCGCCAATGATGCCCTGCATTTCCAGGTATTCGAACAGCGCACGGCCAGCGTCGCGTCCGCCCTTGACGCGCAATGATAGCTGGCAGCCGCGGCGTTCGGGCTCGCGCGGGGTGACGATTTCGAGCACGCCGGACAGGTGCGTGCGGATCAGCGTTTCGAGATAACCGGTCAGGGCGACGGATTTTTCGCGCAGACGCGCCCTGCCGGCGCGGTGAAAGATTTCCAGCGATACGCGCAGCGGCGCGAGCGCGAGGATCGGCGGGTTCGACAGTTGCCAGCCGTCGGCGCCGGGCGTCGGCGAAAAATCCGGACCCATCGCAAAGCGCGTGGCCTGATCGTGCCCCCACCAGCCGGCGAAACGCGGGCGCGGCGTGCGCGCATGACGTTCGTGGACGAAACAGCCGGCTACGGCGCCGGGTCCGGAATTGAGGTATTTGTAACTGCACCACACGGCGAAGTCGCAGCCGCTGTCGTGCAGGTCGAGCGGCGCGTTGCCGACCGAGTGCGCGAGATCGAAGCCGACGACACAGCCGTTGGCATGCGCGAGTTTCGCGACGGTTTTCAAGTCGAATGACTGGCCGCTGCGGTACTGCAGTCCGGGCAGCAGCACGAGCGCGATGCGGTCGCCGTGTTCGCCGATGGCGCGTTCGATGGCGGCGGCGGAAATCGTGCCGTTCGGCTCGTCGGCATCGAGTTCGATCAGGGCGCTTGCCGGATCGAAACCGTGGAAGCGGATCTGCGATTCCACGGCGTAGCGGTCCGAGGGAAACGGATTTTTCTCGATCAGGATCGCATTGCGTTCTGCCGTGGGGCGGTAAAAGCTCGCCATCATCAGATGCAGATTGACGGTGAGAGAATTCATCGCCACGACTTCGGATTCCTGTGCGCCGACGAGTTCGGCGAGGTGAGCACGCACTTCGGCGTGGTAGGGCATCCACGGATGCTTGCCGTGGAAGTGTGCCTCGACAGCCAGTTGCGACCAGTCGTCGAGCTCGTCGAGCAATGCCTGCCGTGTCGCGCGCGGCTGCAGGCCGAGCGAGTTGCCGCACAGGTACACCTGTTCTGCATCGCCGTGTGGTGGAATCAGGAACTCATCGCGGAATCCTGCGAGCGGATCGGCGGCGTCGCGGGCGAGTGCGTCGGCTTCGGCAGCGGCGAAGTTGTGGTTACGATTCATGGCAGGACCAGAAAATAGGGATTCCGTTCGCGCTGAACGCAAGGGAAGGGCAGTAGCTGATGTCAGCGTTTCGACTCCGCGGAACTGCGTTCCGCTACGCTCAACACGAACGGGAAATGTCTCAGTGAGGCTTCAATGACTGCATGATCTGCCCGCACCCCTTCTCATACTCGGCTGCCCATTGCGCTGTGGTCTTGTCCAGCATCGGCCGCGCGCAGCGCACATGCACGAGCAGATGGCCGTTGAGGTACCAGGTTTCGCGGTATTCGTACTTCGTCTTGCCATTGCGCGCGAAGTAGCGCAGCGCGGTGGCATCGACTCCATCGGTACGCTGCTCGTAGCCCGGCAACTGCTTGGCCTTGTCCACGTCGCGATTGACCATCGGTTGGAAGTTGCTGGAGTCGTTGAGCAGGCGCGTTTCCACGGTCACGCGCGTGGCTTCGCCGCTGCCGACATCGGCCGGATCCTTGACCTGGAAGGCGATGAACTGGGGATCGCCCTCGGTTTTTTGCATGATGACCGGCCATGTCGGCGGGGCGTCGAACTGGATGAAACCCTGGTCCAGCGAATACGCGCCGGGCGTCTGTGCCGGCGCTGCGGCGGATGCGAGCAGGGCGGCGGCAAGCAATGCGAACGTGGATTTGCGCATGTTCTTCTCCGACTCAGTGAAAACGCGTTTCAACAAAAACGTGCCGCCGGCAGATCGAGCCAATCCAGCGCCGTGCCGTGATAGACGCGTTGCTGTTCGGCGGGCGCGAGACCGAGTGCGGCGATGCCGGCGCCGGGTTCCTGTTCGCCGAGCGGGAACGGGTAGTCGGTGCCGAGCATGACGTGATCGGTACCAACGACGTCGAGCAGGTAGCGCAGTGCGCGTACATCGTGCACACAGGCGTCGAAATACAGACGGTCCAGATATTCGCGCGGATTGCGCGCATTGTCGGTGGCGACCAGGTCCGGACGCATGCGGAAGCCATGTTCGATACGGCCGATCGTGTACGGGAATGCGCCGCCGCCGTGGGCGAAGGCGACGCGCAGTTTGGGCAGGCGTTCGAGCACGCCGCCGAAGATCAGGCAGCAGGCCGCGCGCGCCTGTTCGGCGGGCATGCCGACCAGCCACGGCAGCCAGTACTTGGGCATGGATTCCTTGCCCATCATGTCCCAGGGGTGCACCAGGATCGCGGCGCCCAGATCCGCCGCGGCCTCGAAAAACGGGAACAGTTTCGGAGCGTCGAGATTCCAGTCTTCCACGTGCGATCCGATCTGCACGCCCGAAAGGCCCAGTTGCTCGACGCAGCGCTCCATTTCCTGGATCGCCAGCGTCGGCGACTGCAGCGGCACCGTGCCGATGCCCGCGTAGTGACGCGGATGATCGCGGCAGATCTGCGCGGTGTGCTCGTTGAGAAAGCGATGCAGTTCCAGCGCCTGACCGGGTTTGGCCCAGTACGAAAACAGCACCGGCACGGTCGAGATCACCTGCGTCTGCACCCCGAATTTGGCGTAGTCGGCGGTGCGATACTCGGCATCGAAGGCGTTTTCCCAGACCTCGCGGAAGAACTTGCCGTCCTTGTAAATGCGGTGCCTGCCTTCGGCGTTCACCATCACCGGGAAGCGCTCGTCGCCGTACTTCTCGGCCAGATTGGGCCAGCGGGCGGGAAGGATGTGTGCGTGCGTATCGATCTTGAGCATACGCGAAGTTTACCCGCTGGCCGCTGTTGCGTCGCGCGCAAGCAGGTGGGCCAGCGTGTTGAGGCTGTCGGTGATGCGGTCGCTGGCGTCGATCCACGCGGCGGCCTGCACCGGATCGCTGCCGGACGCGGGTGCGCGCAATGTATCGCGCAAGCGGAGCTGCGCCTCGCGCAATGACGCGCCGGTGGCGGGCGGGTTCGCGTTGCGCAAGCCGCCGGCGAGTGCCGCAAGCGCGGCATCGACGTGCGCGGCGAAGGTATCGACGGCGGCGCGGTTGGTGAGCGGTGGCGCAAACTGGCGCATGGCCTCCAGCGCCATCGCCGCGCGCAAAAAACGGTTGGCGTTGGCGAAGATGCCCTCCGCCGCGGCCACGAGGCGGCGTCTGCGCGGCTCGCCGCGCAAGCGGTCCAGCGAGGCCTGTGCGTTGGTGCGCGCGCGCCGGCTCAGCGCGCGTACATCGGCGCGCACGCGCGAGTCGTCGCCGGCCACGGCGCGAAAGTATTGGCGGTAGGCATCGAGCAAATCCGCCAGCGCGCCGCGCACTCGGCCGTGTTCCCAGGTTGGCCACACGGCGTAGGCGGCGAGGGCCAGCGCGCTACCCAGACTCGTGCCGAGCGCGCGTGCGCTCATGGTTTCGGCGGGCGACAGGCCGGCGAAGCTGAGCAGCACCACGATCAGACCGGTGAGCAGCATGACCCCGAGGCCGTAATGCATCGTGGTCAACTGGCGGAAGCCGAAGCACAGCACAGCGAGCAGGGCTATTTGCGCCCACACGTCGCCGAACGCGACATGCACCAGCGCCGTGGTCAGGATCAGGCCGAGCAGCGTGCCGACGACGCGCAGGAGGCCGATGCGGAACGTGCCCGCGAAATCGGGCTTGAGCACGATCGCGCAGGTCATCGGAATCCAGTAGCCGTGGCTGATGCCGGCGATGCGCTCGCCGGCGATGGCGACGGCGAGGCAAACGCCGCAGCGGATCGCGTGGCGCAGCGCGACCGACGACAGGTGCAGGTTCGCGCGCAGGATCGCCAGCGGATTGCGCGGACGCAGGAAGCGCGGCAGCGCCGCGTCGCGCGCGGCCAGGCGCAATTCGCCGCGGCTGCCGGCGAAATCCGCGTTACGCACCGCGGCACGCAGCTGACCGCCGAGAGCGCGCGCATGCGCGAACGCGACGATGCGGAAATTGTCCGAATTTGCGGGCTTGTCCAGCGCATCTTGCACCGCGTCGAAGCCTTCCAGCGCGGCGCTGGCGGTCAGCGCGGGCTGACCCGCCGCGAGCGCCGACGCAACCGCGTCCAGTGTCCGCGCCGCGTATTCGCGCAGGCGACCGAGCGCTGCCTCGTCTTCGGCGCTGCCGCCGCGCAGGCCACCGAGAGCCAGCAGCTCCAGGCGGATGCGTTCGATCAACTCGGCGAGCACGCGGAACGTGTCCATGGCCATGCCGCGCGCGCGGTCGCGGCCGTGCAGCAGGTTTTCCATCTCGGTCAGCGCCTGCGTCACCGGCGGCGCCTGCGTCGCATCGTCGTGCCGGCGCGCGCTGTTCGCCAATTGCCGGCACAACTGCGCCAGTGCCATGCGCTCGGGGCGGTAGCGCTGCCACGGCCATGCGGCGATGGCGAACAGCATGAGCAGCACGCCGCCGGAAAAGATCAGCAAGGAGGGACCCAGCGCCTGGGCCGGCGCGCGCGGATCGGCCGAAGTCACCACGAGCAGGATCATGCTGGTCAGGCCGACGCGTCCGGCATCCGGGCCGAGCGCGACCAACAGTCCGCCGGCCATGCCCCAAATCAGCGCCGCCAGCACGATGGCGGTATCGTTGCCGCCCAGGGTGTAGCCGGCGAAGGCGGACACGCACGCCCCGACCGCCGCCACCAGCATGCGGCGCAGGCGCAGACGGTAGGGTCCGGGCTGGTCCGAGAACATCGTGTTCAGCGCGCCGGCGGAGATGCCGAGGCCGATGCCGACATGCCCTCCCGCCACGCCGGCGGCGAGCGGCAGCGTCACCGCCGCGGTGTTGCGCAACGCAACGGCGTACGGCACATCGCGCGGGTTGAATTCGAGCAGGAATTTCAGCATTGCGGCAAGGATAGCGTTTCCTCGCCGCGCGGGGATGGTCAACGGTACTTGTCGGGCGCCGGGTTGACGTGTCCGCACGCCGAGCAGGTGCGGGCGTCCAGCGAACGGTAGAAGCGCTCGAATACGGCCGGAAAATCCGTCTCGATGTTGCCGAGCACGAAGAATTCCTCGTAGAGCTTGTGATTGCAGCGCTCGCAGAACCAGAGCAGGCCGTCCTTCTCGTGGGCCAGGCGCTTGCGCTCGATCACCAGGCCGATGGAGCCGGGCATGCGCTGCGGCGAATGCGGCACGCGCGGCGGCAGATAGAACACCTCGCCGGCGCGGATCGGGATATCGCGCGCGTGGCCCTCGTCCTGCACGCGCAGCACCATCTCGCCTTCGATCTGGTGGAAGAATTCCGGGCCTTCGTCCCAGTGGTAGTCGCTGCGCGCGTTCGGCCCGCCGACGATCATGACGATGAAATCGCCATCGACGATGCACTTGTTGCCGACCGGCGGCTTGAGCAGGTGCCGGTGTTCGGCTATCCACTTCTTGAAATCGATGGGCGGGGCGAGCATGTCAGCAATCCTCGGGCAGCACGGCGACGCATTTCAATTCGATTGCGATCGGCGTCGGCAAGGCGGTGATGCCGAGCGTGGTACGGCAAGGCTGCGCAGTCGTGAAATATTCGGCGTATAGCTCGTTGTACGACGCAAAATCGCGCGCCATGTCGGTGAGGAACACGGTCACGTCGACCAAATCTTCCCAGCGTGCGCCGGCGGCTTCGAGCACGGCGCGCACGTTGGCGAATACCTGCCGGCATTGTGCGGCGATGTCGTAGGCGGCGAGCGCACCGTCGGCGTCGTACACGTTTCCGGGAATCGCGTTCGTAGCCGGATCGCGCGGACCGACGCCGGACAGGAACAGCAGGTTGCCCGCGCGGCGCGCGTGTGGATAGGCGCCGACCGGCTTGGGCGCCTTGTCGCAGCGAATGCCCTCGCTCACGGAGTGGTGCCCTTGCCGTCCGCGGCGATGGTCACCTCGCGTGCAGTCATGATGCGGTTGCCCCGGTCGGTCGCGGTGAGACGGTATTTGCCGGGTCGCAGGAACAGGCGGCTTTGCGCACTGCCGTGGCCGGTCACGACGCGGTCGGCGATCGGACTGTTCGGGGCTATCACATCGAGCATGGCGCGGTCGGCGGCCACGGCATCGCTGCCTTCGCTGGCGGGTTGCGCCTGGATCAGGCATGGGAAATGCCCGCGGCACATGTCGCCGCCGACCGGATAGGGCACACGCAGCCCATCCAGAGTCAGCCAGTCCGGTCGCAGATCGTTGTGCGGCGCGGACGGGAAGACCACGCTCAGGTCGTATTGTTTCGGTTTCAGTGTCCAGGCGTTCTTGCCGTCGACGAAGGCGATGGGTTGTGCCGGATGCAGCGCGTTCACGATCGCGGTGTAGTAGGGATGATCCTGGTCAGGCCGCGCATGCTCGATCATCATGGTTTGTTCCACGCACAGAGGATCGATGCCGGACAGCTTCTCGAAGAATTCCGCCATGCTGCTGCCGCCGAGGTATTTGCCGGTTTTCTGGATATGCGCGAAACCCGCATCGACGACAAGACGCGCGTGCGGGTCCTGCTTGAACAGGTGATAAAGATTCTGCGCACCGGCCAGTTCGCGCGCATCGCCGGCACCGGCGTTTTCCACGTCGTAGGCGACGACCTTGAAGCCGAGTTGGAGCGCCGTGCGCACCATTTCGCCGTACAGGGGTTCGTTGATGTAAAAGCCGCTGTCTGGGGTCGGATAGCCGCGCTGGTTCAATTCCTTGTCGTTGCGATACAGGGTTTCCGCGGCGAAATAATCGAAGCCTTCGGCGCGCAGCTTCGCCAGCAGTTCGATGGTCAGCGTGCGCGTTATCGGCGCACTGTGCGCCTCGTTGAAGAAAACCGCCTTGCGGTCCCTGGCCAGTTGCAGAATCACGTCGGCAGCCGGTTTGACCTGCCAGCTGCCGGTGAGCGGCGTGCGCGCGTCGTCGGGTTGTGCCGGCTGGGCAATGGAGAAGCTGTTCGCCGCGCCCTCATAGTCGCCGATGAAGGTCTGGAACCACGACAGGTACTGGCCGAAGATGAGCTGGAAGGCGCGTTCGTGATCAGCCTCGTAATGCGTCTGCATATACAGGTATTGCGCGAGCAGGCCGGACTGCTTGCGCGCGTCGCGCATGATCTTGTCGGACTGGTCGGCCGCCTGCAGTTGCAGGCTCCGCCATTCCGCCGGAGACATTTCGCCGGCGCTCGGCGTCGTGTGTTCGGTATCCGCGGCGGCGGCGCGCAGAGCGCCGAAGACGGTCAAGGCCAACAAGGTGGCGCAGAAGGTGGCGAAACGGGACGGTCGCATACTCACTCCAGATCGATGCAGACGTTCTTTGCTTCGGTGAAGAATCGAAGGGCGTCGACGCCGCCTTCGCGGCCGACACCGGACTGTTTCACACCGCCGAACGGCGTGCGCAAGTCGCGCTTGAGCCAGCAGTTGATCCAGACGATGCCGGATTCCAGCCGCGCCGCGACGCGGTGCGCACGTGTCAGGTTCGATGTCCATACTGACGCGGCAAGGCCGTAGTTCGTCGCATTCGCCAGCGCTACCGCCTCGTCATCGCCGTCGAACGGGATGAGCGTGGCGACCGGCCCGAAGATTTCCTCCTGATTCGTGCGGCAACCCGGACCGAGGCCTTCGATCAGGGTCGGCGCGACGAACCAGCCGCCGGCGCAGCGTCCTTCCGGCGCCGCCGCGTCGCCGCCGCACAGGATCTTGCCGCCTTCCTCGCGTGCCAGCGCGATATGGCCCATGATCTTGTCGAAGTGCGCACGCGACACCAGGGCGCCGAGGTCGCTGGTCGGATCCTGCGGATCGCCGACGCGCAGCGCGCGCGTTTTTTCCACGAGGGTGCATTTGAAGGACTCGTAGATCGACCGCTGCACGAGGATGCGCGAACCGCACAGGCAGATCTGGCCCTGGTTGGCGAATGCGGAGCGCAGCAACGTTGCCCAGTTCGCCTCGTTCGCCTCCCAGTCGGCAAAGACGACGGTAGGATTCTTGCCGCCCATCTCCAGCGACAACTTCACGAAGCGCGGCGCGGCGACCGCAGCGATAGCCGCGCCGGTACGCGTGGAACCGGTGAACGAAATGGCCTTGATGCCCGGATGCGTGATCAGCGCCTGCCCGGTGCTTGCGCCGCTGCCGTGGACGATGTTGAGCACCCCGGGCGGAAGTTCCGCGTCGATGCAGACCTGCGCGAACATCGTCGCGGTCAGCGGGGTGATCTCCGACGGCTTGGCGACGACGGTATTGCCGGTGGCGAGCGCGGGCGCGATCTTCCAGGTGAACAGGTATAGCGGCAAATTCCATGGCGAGATGCAGGCGACCGCGCCGAGCGGCTGACGCAGGGTGTAGTTGATCGCGGCGCCGTCCATCGCGTGCGCTTCGGACGAAAACTGGGTCGCCGCGGCGGCGAAGAAGCGCAGGTTGGACACCGCACGCGGAATGTCGAGGCGGCGCGCCAGCGTAACCGGCTTGCCGCTGTCGCGCGACTCCGCCTGCGCGAATTCCTCCAGGCGTGCCTCGAGCAGGTCGGCGATCCGGTTAAAGAATTGCGCGCGTTGTGCAATGGGCGTGGCCGACCAGCCCGGAAACGCTCGCTGCGCTGCCTGCACCGCGACATCGATATCGCCGACGTCCGAATCCGGACACTCGGCGAAGCGCTGCCCGCTGGCTGGCTCGAACACGTCCAGCCAGCGTCGGCCTTGCGGCGGGCAGAGCTGCCCATTGATGTAGTTGGCGAGTTTCCGGATTTCGCTCATGCCGCCACTGTAACGCCAGCCGCGACGCGGCGAAACAGGCACAAGGTCACAGCGGAAACAGCGCTCGCTGCACCGGTGCGAAACTGCGCCGGTGTGCGGCGCAGGGGCCGAGGCGCGCCAGCGCGGCGAAATGTTGCGGCGTCGGATAGCCCTTGTGCCGCGCGAAGCCGTAGCCGGGATGGATCGTGTCGAGTTCGCACAAAACGCGGTCGCGCGCGACCTTGGCCAGGATCGAGGCGGCACCGATCGCGGGTTCGGTCGCGTCGCCGTCGACAATGGCGCGCGCGGCGCAGACCAAATCCTTTGGCAGACGGTTGCCGTCGATCAGTGCAAGCTCGGGCACGGGCGAGAGTGCGGCCAACGCACGCGACATGCCGAGCAGGGTAGCCTGCAGGATGTTCAGCCGGTCGATGTCGGCAACACTGATTTCGACCACGCTGAAAGCCAGCGCGCATTCGCGTATTCGGGAGTCGAGGTGTTCGCGCCGCGCGGCGCTCAGGGTCTTGGAATCGGCGAGTCCCGTGATCGGCCGCGCCGGATCGAGTATCACGGCAGCCACGACGACCGGGCCGGCCAGCGGACCGCGGCCGGCTTCGTCGATGCCGGCAATCAGCACGGAGCCCATTTCAAAATTGCAGCGAGCGAGGGCGGATTGCGCGCCGCCTGCGCGCAGGAAGCCGGGTGTACACGCTAGTGCATGCGCATTCCGAGCACGGCCGGCGCGCGAGTTGTCCAGCGCAGTAGATTTTGGGATGGGTTCTACTCATGCACGGCATGCAGCGTATCGAACACGTAGTTGTCGTAGGAATCGAGCAGCGGCTTGTTCGGACAATCCAGGTAACGGCCCTGGCAACGTTCGCGCATCAGCGCGTTGGCCTGAAAGAACGCGTCTTTCGGCACGCCGGCGATGTCGAGGATCAGCGATCCCGCAAAGCTGATGTCGAGCGCGGGATAGTTGTAGCCGCTGCGCGGCGGTTTGTAATTGGTCTTGAGCATGTAGTAGGTGATGAAGTTCGCGTCGGGCACCGAAGCCGGCACGATTTTCTTCAGCTCGCGGATCGCACCGTCGAAGGACGGTTGATGATCGCCGAAATGGAACAGGAGCGCCGGGCGACCGCTGTCGAGAAGGGTCTTTTCGATGTGCGCGATCGCGGCGTCCGATCCGGAAACCCGGTACAGGTAATTGGCGAGGTTGAGGTTCATCCAGTCGTCCAGTTCCTTCGGCTTCCAGTGTCGGGGAAACAGCGGTTTGTCGAACGGCGGCGGCATCGTGCTGTACGGGTCCATGTGCGGGCCGTGCTCGCGCAGGGTCAGCAGCATCACGAACAGCGGCTGCTTGCCGATGGTCTTCTTTTCGCGTGCATAGATGCGGTCGAAAACCTGCACCAGGTCGCTGTCCGGCGATTCCCACGACAGGCCGTAATCCTGGCCATCGTAGAACTTGTCGAACCCGTAATCCTTGTAGGCGTTGCGCGCGTTGATGAAGTCGCCGGTCATCGGGTAGATCGCGATGACGCGGTAGCCGGCGGCATGCAGCACACGCGGCAGCGTGTAGGCGACGCGCGGGGCAAGGTTGTACGGCGCGTACAGGCCGGCCTCGCCGAAACTCAGGTGATTGAGCCCGGTGAGCAGGGCGAACTCGCTGGTCCAAGTGCCCCCGCCCCAGACATGCATCGTCGCCGGCCCGTGCGCGCGCGTGCGGCCGTCGGCCGCGAACATCTTCAGCTTGCAGAACTGCGCGATGGTGCAATCCTTGAGCATGGAGGGGTCGAACGTGCTTTCCTCCAGGATCGAGACGATGTCCGGATGCTCCTGTGCGCTGGCGAATTTCGTCGTCGCGCAGCGGTGCTTCGCGCACGCTGGAGGATTGTCGGCAGACGATTGCGTCCAGACCAGCGATCTGTCGGCATCGGCGGATGGCTTGGGGATCACGACCTGCGTCTGCCAGAACGAGGCGAAGAAATCGACCAGGTAATTGCGATCGTTCATCATCGCCCACATGCCCTTGTCGAACACGCTGGCGAAGGGGCCGCGCGGCGTGTCCACGGCGACGAGCAAGGCTACGGCGGCGAGCGCGCCGACACCTTGCACGAGGCGGCGCGGTGCCGGATGCAGGTGCGCGAACAGGCGCGGATGGTCCAGCCACCACACGCCGATCAGCAAGCCGGGAATCAGCACGGCGCCGCCCGCCAGCGCCGCCATCACGCTGGGGTAGCGGCGTGCCACGTCGAGCAGGTCGCGGTTGAGGAAGTAGACGAGGTCCGGTGCAAGCAGGGGCGTGGTCAGGTACTGGAATTTCAGGGCGCCGGCGATCAGCAGGGCGCCGAAGACGACGGCGGGCACGGCCAAGGCGAAGGCCGGTCGCCGGCTCAGGAACGCGATCAGCAGGGCGGTATCGACGATCAGGGCCAGCGCAAACAGCATTTCGCTGCGTTCGCCCGACGCGAACGGACCGGCAATCAGCAGGGCCG